>CBIGPF010000252.1:0-6168 GCA_966191535.1 uncultured Pseudomonas sp.
AGCCACCACCAGGCCTATGCCTACCTGCTCACCCCGCCGCGCAAGCAGATGACCCCGGACGCCGAGAAGCGCCTGGAAGCCATCGCCAACGCCCAGGACCTGGGCGCCGGCTTCGTACTGGCCACCCATGACCTGGAGATCCGCGGCGCTGGCGAACTGCTCGGCGACGGCCAGAGCGGGCAGATCCAGGCCGTGGGCTTCACCCTCTACATGGAAATGCTCGAACGCGCGGTGAAGGCCATCCGCAAGGGCGAGCAGCCGAACCTGGAGCAGCCGCTGGGCGGCGGCCCGGACATCAACCTTCGGGTACCGGCGCTGATCCCCGAGGACTACCTGCCGGACGTCCACGCTCGCCTGATCCTCTACAAGCGCATCGCCAACGCCATCGATGAAGACGGCCTGCGCGAACTGCAGGTGGAAATGATCGATCGCTTTGGTCTGCTGCCGGAACCGGCGAAGAACCTCATCCGCCTGACACTTCTGAAACTGCAGGCGGAAAAACTCGGGATCGTGAAGGTGGATGCCGGTCCGCAGGGCGGACGGGTAGAATTCGCCGCCGATACCTGCGTCGACCCGCTGGTCCTGATCAAGATGATCCAGAGCCAGCCCAATCGGTACAAATTCGAAGGGGCCACCCTCTTCAAGTTCCAGGTGCCCATGGAGCGCCCGGAAGAACGGTTCAATACGCTGGAGGCGCTGCTGGAGCGCCTCACGCCACAGACTCACTAAGGACCCTGTGCATGCGCCTGTTCCAACCCTTGCTGCTGTCGCTGGCGCTTCTCTCGCCAGCCGCTTTCGCCGAGCCTTACCAGGTGGAGCTGATCCTCTTCCAGCAGTCCGGCGACGCCGTGTTTGCCAGCCGCCCTGCGCCTGATGACTGGGCGAAGGGCGCGCAACCGCCAGGCCCGGACAGCTCCCGCCCCACCGCAATGGACGCCCAGGTGGCCAAGCTCAAGCAGAACGAGGGCTTCCAGGTGCTGATGCACAAGGCCTGGCGCCAGGAGATCGATGCCAACCCGGTGAAGATATCCCTGACCGAAGGCGCCCAGCGCGACGGCCACTTCCCGGTGGAAGGCACCGTCACCCTCAGCCAGCAGCGCTTCGTGAACACCCAGACCGACTTCTGGATCAACCAGTTCGGCCAGGACGGCCTGCTCGCCGCCAGCCAGCATATGGTCCAGGAGGCGAGCCTGAAGAACAGCGTGCTGACCTACCTCGACCACCCCAGCCTGGGCATGCTGATCAAGGTCACCCCGCTCAACGCCCGCCCCGCTTCCCCGCCACCGCCCGGCATGGAAGACGAGGCACCGACCGGACCGGACACTCCGCAGCAGCAACCAGCACCGACCGCGCCGGCAGACGGCGGCTTCGACGCCCCGCCGCCAGCACAGCCTGCGCAATGACAAAAAAGCCCGGCATTGGCCGGGCTTTTTCTTGCGTTGCGCAGGAGCGAGTCTGCTCACGAATCTGCAAGGCACGGCGCCATGCGGTTCGCGAGCACGCTCGCTCCTGCAAGGGGTATCAACTGACCAGCACGCGCCCCAGCACCTCGCGCACCTTGCCGATGCCTTCGTGCAGCGCCTGCTCGATCTCGGCCATGGTGATGATGCCGCTGGACTTGCCGGCCGCCGGGTTCACCACCAGCGACAGGCAGGCGTAAGGCAGATCCAGCTCACGCGCGAGCGCAGCCTCGGGCATGCCGGTCATGCCTATGATGTCGCAACCGTCACGCTCGAGCTTGGCGACTTCCGCCACGGTTTCCAGGCGCGGGCCCTGGGTCGCGGCATACACGCCGTGGCTGCTGTACGGATAGCCCAGCGCCTGCAAGGCAGCGATCAGTTTCAGCCGCAGCGGCTCGTCGTAGGGATGGCTGAAGTCGATGTGGGTGACATGGTCGATGTCGCCGGCGAAGTAGGTGTGCTCACGCCCCCAGGTGTAATCGACGATCTGGTGCGGCACACAGAGATGGCCGCTGCCCATGGCCGCATGGATACCCCCCACGGCGTTCACCGCCAGGACGGCCTCGGCGCCCGCCTGCTTCAGCGCCCAGAGGTTGGCGCGGTAGTTCACCTGGTGCGGGGGAAAGCGATGCGGATGGCCGTGACGTGCGAGGAACAACACCTCGCGGCCGGCGAACTCGCCGCACTGGATGGCTGCCGAAGGCGCGCCGTAGGGCGTATCCAGCTCGATGGCATCCTTCAGGGTCAACCCTTCCAGCTGGGTCAGGCCGGTGCCTCCGATGATGGCGTAGACAGTCATGTTTCTATCCTCAAGTTATCCCTGCGATCTCGCGAGCTGGAGCAGAACAAGGCGGAAGGCTGGATCGGACGCGGCGTTGACTTTATGTCTACGGACAGTCCAATCCAGCACCCCAACGCAGTTACGCCGACACGCGCCAGATCGCAATCAGTCGATCAGTTGTGCAACGCGCAATTCATTGACGGCCTGCTGCCAGCGCGGCAGCTGCTTGTACTCGGTGCCCGGCCAGGCTTTGGCACGCATGCGTTGCAGGCGCTGCGGCGCAGTCACCTTCAGGCGCTGCAGGGCGCTCAGGGCCAGTTCGGCGGATGCGCGGTCATTGCAGACCAGCCCCATGTCGCAACCAGCACTCAGCGCGGCCTCGATACGGTTGGCGGCATCACCGACCACATGGGCACCGGCCATCGACAGGTCGTCACTGAAGATCACCCCGTCGAACCCCAGCTCGCCGCGCAGGATGTCCTGCAGCCAGCGGCGGGAGAAGCCGGCAGGGTTCGGATCCACTTGCAGGTAGATCACATGGGCCGGCATCAGCGCGTCCAGCTCGCCGGACAGGCGCTGGAACGGCACCAGGTCCACGGCACGGATCTGTTCCAGCGTGCGCTCATCCTCCGGAATCCCCACATGGGAATCCACTTCCGCCCAGCCGTGCCCAGGGAAGTGCTTGCCGGTGGAAGCCATGCCCGCGGCGCGCATACCGCGGATGAACGCGCCGGCCAGCGCGACGGCGCGCTCCGGATTACCCTCGAAGGCGCGGCTGCCGACCACGGCGCTGCGCTGGTGATCCAGGTCCAGTACCGGGGCAAAGCTCAGGTCTAACCCGACCGCCAGCACTTCGGTCGCCATCAGCCACCCGCATTGCTCAGCGAGGCGCTCGGCATTGGCGTTATCGGCAATGGCGCGCATCGCCGGCAGGCGCAGGAAACCCTGGCGCAGGCGCTGCACGCGACCGCCCTCCTGGTCCACCGCCAGCAGCAGGTCGGGACGCACTGCGCGAATGGACTCCATCAGTTCCCGCACCTGGCGCGGCGATTCGATGTTGCGGGCGAAAATGATCAGGCCGCCCACTTCCGGGTGGCGCAGGATCTGGCGGTCCTCGGCGGTAAGCCAGGTACCACCGATGTCGAGCATCAGGGAGCCTTGCATGTGCATTCCTTTCAATTCAGTTGCGCCGCCTGCCACTCAGGGCAGGCGGTCTCGTCGATTCGGACCCGGCAATGGAGAGGTACTCGCGGAAAGAGTTCCAGCAGGTCGTCATTGCGCAGTCGGATACAGCCGTGGGACAGCGGTGCGCCCATGGGCTCGCAGTCTGGCGTGCCGTGCAGGTAGATGTAGCGGCGGAAGGTATCGACCTCGCCCATCCGGTTGCGCCCCGGCTCGCAGCCACTGAGCCAGAGGATGCGCGAGAGGATCCAGTCGCGACCGGGAAACGCCCCGTGAAGCTCAGCCGTCCAGGTCTCGCCGGTCCAGCGTCGCCCCTTCAGTACCGCCCCCCTGGGCAGACCATCACCGATGCGTGCACGAACCTGGTGCAGCCCGCGTGGCGTGCAACCGGAGCCGTTGCGCTCCCCCGCACCGTTGGCGGCACTGGATACCGGAACCCGCACGACAAGACGCCCCGCGGCAAAGCCGTAGAGCATCTGGTCAGCAAGGGAGATATGGAGAAGATCGAGATCAGCCATGGCCGGCTACTGTAGCCGATCAGGTCGACGCAGCCCAGCGCGAAGCCGGGCCCGGATCAGACCTTGGCAGGAGCCTGTGAAGTACCCGATTTGCTGCGCGGCTTGAGCTGAGCTCCGGCCAGCGAGGGATCGCTGACGCCACTGTCGGCACGCATGCCGGCGGCGAGGAACGGCACCATCAGGCGCATCACCTGCTCGATGGAGGTATTCACGCCGAAATCGTTCTCGGCCATGGCACGCAGTGCCTTGATGCCGGACATGCTGAATACCGCAGTACCCAGCATGAAGTGCACGCGCCAGAACAACTCCAGCGGCGGCAGGCGCGGGGCGGACTCGTGCACCAGCAGCATGTAGCGGCGGAACACCTTGCCGTAGACCTCTTCGAGGTACTTGCGCAGGTGCCCCTGGCTCTGGCTGAAGGCCAGGCCCAGCAGGCGCATGAAGATGGACAGGTCGTTGCCACTGCGCGGCTTCACCGCCATGGCCTGGACCACGAGCAGCTCGAGGAGCTCCTCCAGGGTAGCGCGCGGCGCATCGGGCTTGGCCTGACGGCGATCCAGCTCCTTTTCGAGGCTGGCGCAGAACGGGCCGAGGAAGCGCGAGAAGACCGCCTGGATCAACGCCTTCTTCGAGCCGAAGTGATAGTTCACCGCCGCGAGGTTCACCCCCGCCTTGCTGGTGATCAGACGCAGGGAGGTTTCGGCGAAGCCTTTCTCCGCGAACAGCTGTTCCGCAGCATCCAGGATGCGTTCGACGGTTTCCGACTGGGCCATGGCTACTCCGCCTGACAAACACTTGTTTGAAACATACGTTTCAGCGTCTTGTATTGTCAAGCAAAGTGCGATGGATTGTTACCAATATCATGGCAATGCGACGAGACACCTAATAGACAGCAAGACGCTTGCCAAGCTCGAAAGGTTACATGCACGAACGTTCCACCGACAGCTGCAACCAATAAAAGCATTGCCAGCCCGCCATCACTGTATATAATTCCAGGCACTGTATAAAAAGCCAGAGTATGGACATGCTGAAGCTCACGCCGCGCCAAGCCGAGATCCTCGCCTTCATCAAACGCTGCCTGGAAGCCAACGGCTACCCGCCCACCCGTGCGGAAATCGCCCAGGAACTCGGCTTCAAGTCGCCTAACGCCGCCGAGGAGCACCTGAAAGCCCTCGCCCGCAAAGGCGCCATCGAGATGACTCCGGGCGCCTCCCGCGGCATCCGCATCCCAGGCTTCGAGCCCAAGGCCGCGGCCAACGACGACGAACTGCCGATCATCGGCCGCGTCGCCGCCGGCGCGCCGATCCTCGCGGAGCAGAACGTCGACGACTCCTGCCGGATCAACCCCACCTTCTTCAATCCGCCCGCCGATTACCTGCTGCGCGTGCGCGGCCAGAGCATGAAGGACGTCGGCATCATGGATGGCGACCTGCTTGCCGTGCATGTCACTCGCGAAGCGCGCAATGGCCAGATCGTGGTCGCCCGCCTGGGTGAAGAGGTAACGGTGAAACGTTTCAAACGTGAAGGCAGCAAAGTCTGGCTGCTCGCCGAGAACCCGGAGTTCGCCCCCATCGAGGTCGATCTCAAGGAACAGGAACTGGTCATCGAAGGCTTGAGCGTCGGCGTAATCCGTCGCTGAACAGGAGACATCCATGCAGTACCCGCAGCCGCAGAACCTGCCGCAACTCCCGCTGTTCCAGGACGCACTCTGGGCAAGCGGTACTGCTCCCCTGGTCCCGGAGCTGATGGAGGATGAGCCCTCTGTCGACGAAAGCGCCTTCAGCGAAATCGCCCTGCGCGGCCTCCCCGGCCAGTGCCTGATGCTACTGGCGCCGATGCTCCGCGAGCTGAGTGAGGAAAGCGACTCACGCTGGCTCACCCTCATCGCCCCGCCCGCCAGTCTGACTCCGGACTGGCTGCGCAAGGCCGGGCTGAACCGTCAGGGCATCCTGCTGCTGCCAGCCCGTGACCAGACTGCCGCCCAGGCCCTCGCTTGCGAGGCGCTACGCCTGGGCAACAGCCACACCGTGGTGAGCTGGCTGAACCTCAGTGCCAACGCGCGCGCGCAACTGTCCCGCGCCGCCGTTGCCGGCCAGGCGCAGAGCCTGAATATTCGTCTGGGTTGATCTGATCGAGAGGCTTAGGCGCGCCAGCGGCGGAGCGGCAGAACAAAGGTCAGGACGCGCGGGGCTAGCGGGTCCAAGCCCAATTCGCCGCCAAAAACGAG
>CBIGPF010000253.1:0-6138 GCA_966191535.1 uncultured Pseudomonas sp.
CGCCGTGGAAGGCGATGAAGATCAGGCGGAAGGTGTACAGCGAGGTCATGAACGCACCGACCAGACCGGCAATCAGCAGGTTCTGGTGACCACTGGCGAAGGCTTCCCAGAGGATCTCGTCCTTGGAGTAGAAGCCGGCAGTCAGGAAGGGCAGGGCGGACAGGGCAGCACCACCGACCACGAAGCTTGCGTAGGCCAGCGGCAGCTTCTTCCACAGGCCACCCATCTTGAAGATGTTCTGCTCGTGGTGGCAGGCGACGATCACCGCACCGGAAGCGAGGAACAGCAGGGCCTTGAAGAAGGCGTGGGTCATCAGGTGGAAGATCGCGCCACCCCAGGCGCCAACGCCCAGGGCCAGGAACATGTAGCCGATCTGGCTCATGGTCGAGTAGGCGAGGATACGCTTGATGTCGGTTTGCACCAGCGCAGCGAAGCCGGCCAGTACCAGGGTCACGCCACCGACTACGCCTACCAGGTGCAGGATGTCGGGTGCCAGCAGGAACAGGCCGTTGGTACGGGCGATCAGGTACACGCCCGCAGTCACCATGGTCGCGGCGTGGATCAGTGCCGAAACCGGGGTCGGGCCGGCCATCGCGTCCGCCAGCCAGGTCTGCAGTGGCAGCTGGGCCGATTTACCCACCGCACCGCCCAGCAGCATCAGCGTTGCCAGCACCATCCAGGTGTCGCCCGCCTGGAATTTCTGTGGTGCCAGCACCAGCAGCTCCTGCACGTTCAAGGTACCCAGCTGGGCGAACAGGATGAACAGGCCGATGGCCATGAACACGTCGCCGATGCGGGTGACGATGAATGCCTTGAGCGCGGCATTACCGTTGTTGCGGTTGCTGTAGTAGAAGCCGATCAACAGGTACGAGCACAGGCCCACGCCTTCCCAGCCGAAGTAGATGAACAGCAGGTTATCGCCAAGGATCAGGAACAGCATGCTGGCGATGAACAGGTTGGTGTACGAGAAGAAGCGCGAGTAGCCGGCTTCGCCACGCATGTACCAGGAGGCGAACAGGTGGATCAGGAAGCCGACACCGGTGACCACGCCGAGCATGGTGACCGACAGGCCGTCCAGGTACAGGGTGAAGTTGGTCTTGAAGTCGCCAACGCTCATCCATTGCCACAGCACCAGGCTGTAGGCGCCACCTTCGGGCGGGTTGCTGTGGAAGCTCCAGATCGCCCAGAAGGCGGAGAGGGCCGCGAGGCCCACGGAGCCGACACCCACCAGTGCCGAGAGGTTTTCCGACCACTTGCCGCGCGAGAACGAGAGCAGCAGGAAGCCGACCAGGGGGAACAGGAAAGTAAGGGGCAGCAGGTTCATCCGCGCATCTCGCTGGCAGCGTCGATATCGAGGGTATGGAAGCGGCGATACAGCTGGAGCAGGATCGCCAGGCCAATGCTGGCCTCGGCCGCAGCCAGGCTGAGCACCAGGATGAACATCACCTGGCCGTCAGGCTGGCCCCAGCGGGCGCCACCGACCACGAAGGCCAGAGCGGCGGCGTTCATCATCACTTCCAGGCTCATCAGTACGAACAGGATGTTGCGTCGTACCATCAGGCCCACCAGGCCGAAGCAGAACAGCACACCGGCGAGCGCCAGTCCGTGTTCGAGAGGGATTGCATTCATGGTGTTAGTCCTTCGCTTCGTGGCGGCCGAGGTGGTAGGCGGCGACCAGTGCCGCCAGCAGCAGCATCGAGGCCAGTTCGACGACCAGCAGGTACGGGCCGAACAGGCTGATGCCCACGGCCTTGGCGTCCACGGTGGTGTGGCCGATGCCGGCGCCACTCGGGGTGCGCGAGAGCATCCACAGCAGCTCGACCAGCAGCACGGCAGCCAGGGCGCCGGGGCCGATCCAGACACCGGGCTTGAGCCACTTGCGCTCCTGCTCGGCGATGGCCGGGCCGAGGTTGAGCATCATGACCACGAAGACGAACAGCACCATGATCGCGCCGGCGTAGACGATGATTTCCAGGGCACCGGCGAACGGTGCGCCGAGACTGAAGAAGGTCATCGATACCGCGAGCAGCGAAATGATGAGATAGAGCAGGGCATGCACCGGGTTGCTGTTGGTGATGACCCGGAAGGTTGCCAGCACGGCGACGCCGGCGGCGAAGTAGAAAGCGAATTCCACGCGACGTCTCCTTACGGCAGCAGGCTCTTGACGTTGATCGGTTCGGCCTCGTTCTGCGCGGCGCCTTTCGGCTTGCCGGCGATGGCCATGCCGGCAACGCGGTAGAAGTTGTAGTCCGGGTTCTTGCCGGGGCCGGAGATCAGCAGGTCTTCCTTCTCGTAGACCAGGTCCTGGCGCTTGAACTCGCCCATCTCGAAATCCGGAGTCAGCTGGATTGCGGTGGTCGGGCAGGCTTCTTCGCACAGGCCGCAGAAGATGCAGCGGGAGAAGTTGATGCGGAAGAACTCGGGGTACCAACGACCGTCGTCAGTCTCGGCCTTCTGGAGGGAGATGCAGCCAACCGGGCAGGCCACGGCGCACAGGTTGCACGCTACGCAGCGTTCCTCGCCGTCGGGGTCGCGGGTGAGCACGATGCGGCCACGGTAGCGCGGCGGCAGGTACACAGGCTCTTCCGGGTACTGCAGGGTGTCACGCTTGCGGAAGGCGTGACCGAAGATCATCACCAGGCTGCGCAGCTGGGTGTAGGTGCCGTGCACCACGTCGAAAATGTACTTGATCATGGTCCTACTCCTTACTGGCTGGCCAGCACGACAGCGCCGGTCACCAGCAGGTTGATCAGGGTCAGCGGGAGGCAGAACTTCCAACTGAAGGCCATCACCTGGTCATAGCGCGGGCGTGGGATGGAGGCCCGCAGCAAAATGAACATCATGATGAAGAAGCCGGTTTTCAGGGCGAACCAGAAGAACGGGATCTGCGGCAGGATGCCGAAGGGACCGTGCCAGCCGCCGAAGAACAGGGTTGCCAGCAGCGCGGACACCAGCACGATGCCGATGTACTCGCCGACGAAGAACATGCCCCATTTCATGCCGGCATACTCGATGTGGTAACCATCGGCCAGTTCCTGCTCGGCTTCGGGCTGGTCGAACGGGTGACGGTGAGTCACGGCGACGCCGGCGACGAAGAAGGTCATGAAGCCGAAGAACTGCGGAATGATGAACCACACGTGCTGGGCCTGGTATTCGACGATGTCGCGCAGGCTGAACGAACCGACCTGAGCGACGATACCCATCAGCGACAGGGCCAGGAACACCTCGTAGGAGATGGTCTGTGCCGAGGCGCGGAGGCTGCCGAGGAGGGCGAACTTGTTGTTGCTCGACCAGCCGGCGAACAGCACCGCGTACACGGTCAGGCCGGCCATGGCGAAGAAGAACAGGATGCCGATGTTCAGGTCCGCCACGCCCCAGTTCGGGGTGATCGGGATGACCGCGAAGGCCACCAGCAGCGCACCCATGGCGATCATGGGCGCGAGGGTGAAGATCATCTTGTCGGCGAACGGCGGGGTCCAGTCTTCCTTGAAGAACATCTTCAGCATGTCGGCGCCGAGCTGGAAGGCCCCGAAGGGACCGACCCGGTTCGGACCGTAGCGGTCCTGCCAGAGGCCGAGCAGACGGCGCTCGACCCAGCTGAGCAGCGCGCCGCAGACGACCACGGCGAGCAGGATGACGATGGCCTTGATGACCTCGATCAGGATGTCGACGATGGCGGGTGTCAGCCAGCTCATTGCGCAGCCTCCTGCAGACCTTCAGCGACAGCGCCGATGACACCGGCGGGAATGCCTTGCAGACCGATCGGCAGGGCGACCAGGCCGGCGCCGAGTTCTTCGCTCACGCGCAGCGGCAGGCGCAGTTCCTGGCCCTTGACGGTCAGGCGGATGATCGCGCCTTCGTTGACGCCCAGACGGTCAGCCTCGGCCTTGGCCAGGGTGACGTAGGTCTGCGGGATGCGCTCTTGTACCGGAGCAGCTTTCGAGGAGTTCTCGTCGCTGCCGAACAGGTGATAGAAGGGCACCACCTTGAACTGGCTGGCGGCGGTGTGGAACGGCGCGGGGATCTCGCTGAACCACAGGGCTTCGCCCTTGGCTTCGATCAGGCGTACGCCCGGGTCGCCGGCACGCAGGTGACCACCGACTTCGTCCTGGAACTTGTTCCAGGCCTGCGGGGAGTTCCAGCCCGGGGACCAGGCGAACGGAATCTGCTGACGCGGCTCGGTGCTGCCGGCGTAGCCTTCCATGGAGAAGGCGAACGCGGTATCGATGTCCTGCGGCTGACGCGGCTCGCTGACATTGATGTTGGCGCGCATGGCAGTTCGGCCGGAGTAGCGGTGCGGCTCGCGCGCCAGCTTCAGCCCCTTGATGCGGAACGCGGCGTTCGGCGCGGCTTCGCGGATGCCGGCCAGTTGCGGCTTGGCAGCGACGACGGCGTCGATCACGTGGTCCAGCTGGGTCCAGTCGACACGCTTGCCTTCGAGGGTGCTGTGCAGCGCGTGCAGCCAGCGCCAGCCTTCGCGAACGAGGTTGTCGGCGTTGTAGTAGGTCGGATCGTAGACCTGGAAGAAGCGCTGGGCACGGCCTTCCTGGCTGACCAGGGTGCCATCGCCCTCGGCGAAGCTGGCGGCCGGCAGCAGGACGGTGGCCTTGGCGCTGGTGGCGGTCTGCTGGTGATCGGCGACGACGACGATCTTCGCGGCGGCCAGGGCAGCATCGACAGCGGCAGCGTCGGCGCGGCGGTACAGGTCGTTCTCCAGGATCACCACGGCATCGGCGGCGCCGGAGGTCAACTGCTCCAGGGCGGCTTCGACGGACTCGCCGCCGAACATCGCCAGGCCCAGGCTGTTGGCTTCCGGGACGACCAGGCTCAGGGAGCCGTTTTTCTCGCGGTTCTTCAGCGCGCTGGCGATGTTGGCCGCGGCTTCAATCAGGGCATTGCTGCCCAGCGAGGTACCGGAGATGACCAGCGGACGCTTGGCGGCGACCAGGGCATCGGCGATGCGCTGGGCGAGGGCGGCGGCTTCGGCGTCGAGGCCGGCCACGGCCGGAGCGCTTGAATCGATGGCGTGGGCCACGGCGAAGCCCAGGCGAGCCAGGTCTTCGGTAGCGGCGTGCACGCACTCGGCGGCGACGTCGTCCAGGCGGGTTTCATCCAGGCTGGCGATGAACAGCGGGTTCATCTCGTGCTGGGCGATGGTCTTCACCGCGGCGTCGAGCCACGGCTGGATCTTCATCGCGGCGGCCATGTCCTCGCCCTTGCCTTTCACCGACTGGCGCAGGGCCAGGGCGATACGGGCAGCAGTCTGGGTCAGGTCTTCGCCGAGCACGAATACTGCGTCGTGGTCTTCGATGTCACGGATGGTCGGCACCGGCAGCGGGCCGTCCTGCATCACCTTCAGCACAAGCTGCAGGCGCTGCAATTCGTCGGCGCTGATGCCGCTGTAGAAGTTCTGCGCGCCGACCAGTGCGGACAGTGCGTAGTTGCTTTCCAGGCTGGCGCGCGGCGAACCGATACCGATGACCTTGCGGCCTTTGAGCAGGGCTGCGGTCTGGTCCAGGGCGCCGTCCAGCGAGAGCTTCTGCTTGCTCAGCATCAGTTGCGGCTGGCGCGGGCGGTCTTCGCGGTTGACGTAGCCGTAGCCGAAGCGGCCGCGGTCGCACAGGAAGTAGTGGTTCACCGAGCCGTTGTAACGGTTCTCGATGCGGCGGATTTCACCGTAACGCTCGCCGGGGCTGATGTTGCAACCGCTGGAGCAGCCATGGCAGATGCTCGGGGCGAACTGCATGTCCCACTTGCGGTTGTAACGCTCGGAGTGGGTCTTGTCGGTGAACACGCCGGTCGGGCAGACCTCGGTCAGGTTGCCGGAGAATTCGCTCTCCAGCACACCGTCCTCGATACGGCCGAAGTAGACGTTGTCGTGCGCGCCATAGACGCCCAGGTCGGTGCCGCCGGCGTAGTCCTTGTAGTAGCGGACGCAGCGGTAGCAGGCGATGCAGCGGTTCATCTCGTGGGCGATGAACGGGCCGAGTTCCTGGTTCTGGTGGGTGCGCTTGGTGAAGCGGTACCGGCGCTGGTTGTGGCCGGTCATCACCGTCATGTCCTGCAGGTGGCAGTGACCTCCTTCCTCGCAGACCGGGCAGTCGTGCGGGTGGTTGGTCATCAGCCATTCGACGACTC
>CBIGPF010000254.1:0-6128 GCA_966191535.1 uncultured Pseudomonas sp.
TCATGCTTGTCTCGTTGCAGGCTTTGAACCGGCAGTCTAAACCCGTCGCCCACAAAAAACCCCGCCGAGGCGGGGTTTTGAGTTTGAATCAGAAATCAGCGTGCTTTGCTCTGCGACATCCCGAACAGGAAAAGCAGCAGGTCGTCATCCGGACGGATGTCCTGTTGCTTAGCGCGCAGGTTGGGCGGCATGGGGCAGCTGTCCAGGCCGCCTTTTCCGGATATGACCGAAGGCCCAGGCTCATGCCAGGCCGCCGCCGCCAGGGTCGCCACCCCGAGCGCGCCGATGAGGAGCAAACCTCGCGTAATTTCTAACTTCATGTCTGCAACCCTTTGATGGCGCTGCCAAACGCCGCTTGGTAACCATAGACAAAGGCCTGCCATTGCGCCTCTGTCCACGACGAGCGGCGTTTTACCTGGCGAAGATCGTGACGGGCGGCACGCTGGGCGCTGAAGCGCTGGCGGGCTTTTTCCATGTCAATCAGGGCCACTTCGATCTTGTCGCCGTCCACCTTCACGAACACGTGCTTGAGGTAAAGGCAGCCGTGTTGCCAGCGGCCGGCGTTAAGTTTTGCAAGGGTACTACCGTAATGTTGCAGAATTCTTTGGTGCAGCGCTTCGCCCCAACGCTCCTGATCGCCGCGGGCGTAGCAGTCTTCCAGGCTGGTGAAGCCGTCCAGGGATTCGGTGACCAGCAGGGCCTGCCATTCGCCATCCACCTTGCGGCAGCCGGCGTAGACCAGGGTCGGCACCTTCACGCCCAGTGCTTCGGCGGCCTTGAGCGCATTGCGCTCGCGAATCGCGGTGGGATAACCGAAGGGATGCAGCAGATCGCGGTAGATGTGCCCCATCTGCTGTTTGCGATAGAGCATACGGCCGTCGGAGGTCAGGACTCGCTGCACGCCACTCTCGCCACCGCGCCGACGGTTGGGTTCCTCGACCCATTTGCCGGGCACCTGGAGCCAACGGTCGATGGCGTTATCACCGGAAATTTGCTGCAGCGAAGCCAGATCAACGGCCATCCATCACTCCTTACGCAGAATGTAGACCCGCCACATGTGTACGAGCGGGACGAAATCAATGTGATCCTGGACCTTGAAACCAGCCTGGCGGAACTCCGCCTCGATGGTTTTGGCGGGAATCACAAAGCGGTTCTGGTAGGCGTGTTTCTTGCGAGTTGCCTCGGCGCGTGCACGTTTCCAGGACTTGAAGTTGCCATCGACCCACATCGACAGGATCACGGAATCGCGAGTTACGCGGTGAAATTCGCGCAACATCGTCAAACGATCGTCAGATTCACCGATGTGGTGCATCAGGCGCATCGAGAAGATGCTATCGACGGCGTTGTCCGGCAGATCAATGGCAAACGCGGAAGTCTGCAAAGGTCGGACGCGTTTGACAACCTCATTCGGTTGTCCAGCGCAGGCAACGGCAATCATGTCGGGCGAATTGTCCGCCCCAATGATCACCCGGTTCTCCTTCTCGGCCAGCATCGACCAGAAGCGACCAGCGCCGCAGGGCAGGTCGAGCACCAGGTTTGGCTGGCCAGCCAGCTTGAGCGCCTGGCGGCCTATCTGGACATCGCGCCAGTGGGAAAGTTTCCTGGACAGTCCGGCCTGGTGCTTGCGCAGGTAACGCTCTGCGTGCTCACGGTCGTACTTTTGGGAGAACTCCAGGTCGACGGATTTGTCACTCATCGGATTAACACCTTTCCCGAATTCAGGGCGAACGATACGAACCAGCCTGTCACAGCCGGGTCATGCACTTGTGAAGATTTCGTCAAAGAACGGCTAGGCGAACTTCGAAGCGACAGCCATGGGGTTCCACCGGACGCAGCGTGACGTCCCAGCCTTCGGAGGCGCAGATCCGCTTGACCAGCGAGAGTCCCAGCCCAAGCCCCTCACCACGCGGGTTCTGGCCGCGAACGAACGGTTGGAAGACGCGCTCGCGCTGTTCTTCCGGGATGCCGGCGCCGGTGTCCTCGACCCAGAAGCCGTTCGGTCCAAGTTGTAAGCGGATGCTGCCGCTCTCGGTGTAATGCATGGCATTGCGCAATAAATTGCTCATTACAGAGCGAAGAAAAGTACCATTGAACCGACCAGGCATCGCCCCTGCAGCGTCGTATTCCAATGTAAGACCTTTCTCTTCAATCGAACCCCGCCACTGCACGACCAGATCGTCAGCGATCTGCCGGAGCTCGGCCTGAGGAACGATGCTCGCGTCCTTTCGCTGGGCACGGGCCAGCAAGAGGAAGGTCTGCACCAGGTCGCGCATTTCCTCGGAGGCGCCACTGATGCGCCCCAACTGGGCGCGCGCCCGCGCGCTCAATCCCGGCTCTTCCTCCAGCAATTCGCAACTGGTGGCGATCACCATCAGCGGCGTGCGCAGTTCGTGACTGACGTCGCTGGTGAAAAGCTTTTCCCGGGTCAGCACATCGTGCAGCCGCCCCATGGCGTAATCGAAGGCCGCCGCCAACTCGCCAACCTCGTCGTTGGCATAATCCGGCGACATGGGCGGAGCCAGGTCCAGCAACTGGTCCCGGTGGCGGACCTGGCGTGCCAGGCGTGACACCGGCTCCATCACCTTGCGCGCCAGCAGCCAGCCCAGCACCCCGGACAAGGCCAGGCTGAGCACATAGCCAGTGACGACGGCGGCATAGAGGATCTGCTCGCGCGCTTCGAAGTCGCTCTGGTCCTGCAGCAGGACGAATCGGCGGCCGTCGACATCGCGCGCCAGCGCATGGAACGACAGCTCGCCATCGAAGACCTCATGGAACCCGGCATCCAGACGCCGCAGCGCCGGTGGCATGGCGTAGACACCGGCGCCGTCGCTGATGAAGAAACGCATGCCTGGGTCAAGCTTGGGCGCCTGCCCGTTGTCCAGGTCTTCATTGATGATGCGGTCCAGCTCGCCGCCAAGGTCGCGGGAGATCAGGCGCTCCTCGACAATGTGGACGACACCGACGATTCCCACCGAGAACAGGCCACCAACGGCGGCGGTCATGAGTACGAAGGCAAAGACAATCCGTCGGGAAAGGCTCTGCTTATACTCCATGCGTTTCCTCCGCCAGCTTGTAGCCGACGCCGTGCACCGTGTGCAGCAGGGAGGAACCAAAAGGCTTGTCGATCACCTGGCGGAGCTGGTGGACGTGGCTGCGCAGGCTGTCGCTGTCGGGGCAGTCATCGCCCCATACGGCTTCCTCGAGCACATCACGGCGCACCACGTGCGGGCTCTTCTGCATCAGCACCGCCAGCAGCTTGAGTCCGATGGGGTTGAGCTTGAGTGGTTTACCGGCGCGATTCACTTCGAGGGTGTCGAGGTTGTAGCTCAGGTCCGCAACCTGCAGTTCGCGCCGGCCGCCGCCCTGGCTGCGGCGCAGTACCGCTTCGATGCGGGCCGCCAGCTCGGAAAGTGCGAAGGGCTTGAGCAGATAGTCGTCAGCGCCGGAGCGGAAGCCCTGCAGGCGATCATCCAACTGGTCGCGGGCGGTGAGCATGATCACCGGAGTGTCGCGGCGCGCGTCTTCGCGCAGGCGGCGACACAGGGTGAAACCGTCCAGCCCCGGCAGCATCACGTCCAGCACGATCAGGTCGTAGTGGGACGTCGCCGCCAGGTGCAATCCGGACAGGCCGTCCTGGGCGCAATCCACCGTGTAGCCCTTCAGGCCCAGGTAGTCGGCCATATTGGCCAGGATGTCCCGATTGTCTTCAACCAACAAAATGCGCATATGCTCTCCTCGAACGCAATGCACGTTAGCCTAACCAGCTTAAATAGAACTTAAACGCCTTTGACGAAATTTTCACATTCCACCTGCCGATTTCCTCTGCAGCAGGTGAAATGTGTCCCTCAGCGACAATTCAGGCCTCCTCGCCCGTCACGCCGAACTCGATCGGGGTCTTCACGTAGAACAGCTTTACACCGGCCTTGCGGATGACCGCGAAGATGCGCTCGGACTCTTCCTCGCTGACCGCCATGGTGACTTCCTGGGGCTGGTCCGCCAGCTCGAAGAAATGTGCATAGTGGATGCGCCCGGTCTTGCCGAAACCTTCGCTCGCCGTCATCAGGGTGGCGCCGCGAACGCCCTGTCGACGCGCCTCTTCCAGTAACCACTGGGCCAGCGGCAGACCGGCATGCTTGCGATCCTGCTGGGTGAAGAACTTCAACTGATAGCCGTTCATGTCTTCCTCCAAAGGCCTGTGGCCTCTCCAGCACGGGTGTCTCAGCGCCCCATCAGGGCCTGTACCGACCACAGTCCTGCCAGGGTCATCAGCAGCGAACCGGCAAGGTGCGTGGCGACGGTGCCCATCGCCCAGGCCAGCCGGCCCTGCTGCAGCAGTACGACGACTTCAGCGGAAAAGGTGGAGAAGGTCGTGAGACCACCGCAGAAGCCAGTGATGATCAGTAGCCGCCATTCTGGCGCTACGCCGGGGGTATTGGCGAAGAAGGCGATAGCCGCACCGATGATGTAGCCGCCGACCAGATTGGCGACGACCGTGCCCGGCGGCATCGAAGGCAGGAGGGTATTGAGCTTGAGCCCGAGCACCCAGCGCAGCAGTGCACCGAGGGCGGCTCCGAGGGAGACGGCGAGAATGGATTTCCACATGGTCCTGTCCTGGGGAAAGTGTCTTGGACAGGCTGCAGGCGAGCGCCTACGCGCCTTTCCAGGTCTATGCGTAGGCATCATCAGCCACAAGGGCGGTTGAAGGAGGAATGCCATCTCCTGCCGCGCAGTCTGGCATATCCGACGCCCATGAAAAAGCCCCGCCTAGGCGGGGCTTTTTCTTACAGCAGGTGCCGGGTGGCTTACATCATGCCGCCCATGCCACCCATGCCGCCCATGTCCGGCATGGCCGGAGCAGCCTTGTCGTCAGCCACTTCGGCAACCATGGCCTCGGTGGTGACCATCAGGCCGCCGATGGAGGCAGCAGCTTGCAGAGCCGAACGGGTGACTTTGGCCGGATCGAGGATACCCATCTCGATCATGTCGCCGTACACGCCGGTAGCAGCGTTGTAGCCGAAGTTGCCCGAACCTTGCTTGACCTTGTCGACCACGACGCTCGGCTCGTCACCGGAGTTGGCAACGATCTGGCGCAGCGGAGCTTCAACAGCGCGACGCAGCAGAGCGATACCGACGTTCTGGTCTTCGTTGTCGCCCTTCAGGCCTTCGATGGCTTGCAGAGCACGAACCAGAGCGACGCCGCCGCCAGGAACCACGCCTTCTTCCACAGCAGCGCGGGTAGCGTGCAGG
Organism: uncultured Pseudomonas sp.; assembly: GCA_966191535.1. GTDB lineage: Bacteria > Pseudomonadota > Gammaproteobacteria > Pseudomonadales > Pseudomonadaceae > Pseudomonas. Next base: position 5,248 of record CBIGPF010000254.1, read on the forward strand.
GCGTCTTCAACACGGGCTTTCTTCTCTTTCATCTCGACTTCGGTGGCAGCGCCAACCTTGATCACGGCAACACCGCCAGCCAGCTTGGCCAGGCGCTCTTGCAGCTTCTCACGGTCGTAGTCGGAGGAAGTCTCTTCAACCTGCTTGCGGATCTGCAGGACGCGAGCTTCGATGTCAGCCTGGGCGCCAGCACCATCGATGATGGTGGTGTTTTCCTTGCTCAGGACGACGCGCTTGGCGTTGCCCAGGTGCTCCAGGGTAGCGCCTTCCAGGCTCAGACCGACTTCTTCGGAGATGACGGTACCGCCGGTCAGGATGGCGATGTCCTGCAGCATGGCCTTGCGGCGGTCGCCGAAGCCCGGAGCCTTGACGGCTGCGACCTTGACGATGCCACGCATGTTGTTGACGACCAGGGTAGCCAGGGCTTCGCCTTCGACGTCTTCAGCCACGATCAGCAGCGGACGGCCAGCTTTGGCAACGGCTTCCAGGACCGGCAGCATTTCGCGGATGTTGGAGATCTTCTTGTCGACCAGCAGCAGCAGCGGGCCGTCGAGCTCGGCCACCATGGTGTCCGGCTTGTTGATGAAGTAGGGGGACAGGTAGCCGCGGTCGAACTGCATGCCTTCTACGACGGACAGTTCGTTTTCCAGGCCCGAGCCTTCTTCAACGGTGATCACGCCTTCTTTACCGACCTTGTCCATGGCTTCGGCAATGATGTTGCCGATGGAGTCGTCGGAGTTGGCGGAGATGGTGCCTACCTGGGCAATGGCCTTGGTGTCGGCGCAGGGCTTGGCCTGCTCCTTGAGCTGGGCAACGATGGCCACGGTGGCCTTGTCGATGCCGCGCTTCAGGTCCATCGGGTTCATGCCGGCAGCGACGGC
>CBIGPF010000255.1:0-6117 GCA_966191535.1 uncultured Pseudomonas sp.
TCGACGCCTGCGTGCGCTTCCTCAAGGAAGACCCGTGGGAGCGCCTGCGCAAGCTCAAGGCCGCGCTGCCCAACACCCGCCTGCAGATGCTCCTGCGCGGGCAGAACCTGCTCGGCTACCGCCACTACAGCGACGACGTGGTCCGTGCCTTCGTCGCCAAGGCGGCGGTCAACGGCATCGACGTGTTCCGCATCTTCGACGCGATGAACGACGTGCGTAACCTGCGCGTCTCCATCGAGGCCGTGAAGGCCGCCGGCAAGCACGCCCAGGGCACCATCGCCTACACCACCAGCCCGGTGCACACCATCGACGCCTTCGTTGCCCAGGGCAAAGCCATGGCCGACATGGGCGTGGACTCCATCGCCATCAAGGACATGGCCGGCCTGCTGACCCCCTACGCCACCGGCGAGCTGGTCAAGGCGCTGAAGGACGCGCTGCCGCTGGACGTGGTCGTGCACTCCCATGACACCGCCGGCGTTGCCAGCATGTGTCAGCTCAAGGCTGTGGAAAACGGCGCCGACCGCATCGACACGGCGATCTCCAGCATGGCCTGGGGCACCAGCCATCCGGGTACCGAGTCCATGGTTGCCGCCCTGCGCGACACCCCGTTCGACACTGGCCTGGACCTGGAGCTGATCCAGGAAATCGGCATGTACTTCCACGCCGTGCGCAAGAAGTACCACCAGTTCGAGAGCGAGTTCACCGGCGTGGATACCCGCGTGCAGGTCAACCAGGTTCCGGGCGGGATGATTTCCAACCTGGCCAACCAGCTCAAGGAACAGGGCGCGCTGAACCGCATGCCCGAAGTGCTCGCGGAAATCCCGCGGGTTCGCGAAGACCTTGGCTTCCCGCCCCTGGTCACCCCAACCTCGCAGATCGTCGGCACCCAGGCGTTCTTCAACGTCCTGGCCGGCGAGCGCTACAAGACCATCACCAACGAGGTGAAGCTCTACCTGCAGGGCCGCTACGGCAAGGCGCCGGGCAAGATCGACGAGACGCTGCGCCGCCAGGCCATCGGCAACGAGGAAGTGATCGACGTGCGCCCGGCCGACCTGCTCAAGCCGGAGCTGAACAAGCTGCGCGAGGAGATCGGCAGCCTGGCCAAGTCCGAAGAGGATGTGCTGACCTTCGCCATGTTCCCGGACATCGGCCGCAAGTTCCTCGAAGAGCGCGCCGCCGGCACCCTGAAACCCGAAGAGCTGCTGCCGATCCCCAACGGCAAGGGCGTCGCTGCCGCGGGCGGTGAAGGCGTACCGACCGAGTTCGTGGTCGACGTGCATGGCGAAAGCTACCGCGTGGACATCACCGGCGTCGGCGTGAAGACCGATGGCAAGCGCCACTTCTACCTCTCGGTGGATGGCATGCCGGAAGAGGTGGTGTTCGAGCCGCTCAACGAGTTCATCGGTGGCGGCGGCAACAAGCGCAAGCAGGCCAGCGAGCCGGGCCATGTCACCACCACCATGCCGGGCAACATCGTCGACGTGCTGGTGAAGGAAGGCGACAGCGTGAAGGCCGGCCAGGCCGTGCTGATCACCGAAGCAATGAAGATGGAGACCGAAGTGCAGGCGGGCATCGCCGGCACCGTGAAGGCCATCCACGTAGCCAAGGGCGACCGGGTCAACCCCGGCGAGATCCTGGTTGAAATTGAAGGCTGACCAAGGACAGACGGGTCTTTAAGGTTCAGTCCCACGGGGGAGCACGATGCTCCCCCTTTTTTTGTCCGGACGATTCTCCCGGCTTTGCGCCTTTGCTTGATCTGCGTCGGAAATTCCCTTCAGAAAGCCTCTATGTTCCACGCTGGGAAAACTGACTGACCAGGGTGTGGCGATGGGGAGAGTCGTTCTATTGTGGGTGTTGCTGTGCGCGGCAGCGCAGGCATCGGAGATGATGGATCGGCTCGCCGTCCTGGAGAAGGACCCGGCCAAGCGCGAGCAGGCCTATGCCGCGGCCGAGGATCGTATCCTGCTGTGCAGCAAGTGCCACGGCAAGGACGGCAACAGCAAGCGCGACTACATCCCCAACCTGGCCGGGCAGAACCCGCAGTATCTCTTCGATGCGTTCGAGAAGTACGTCGACGGCCAGCGCACCGACTTCGTGATGAACCAGGCGGCCAAGCTGCTGACGCTGCAGGATCGCCTCAACATCGCCTACTACTTCAGCCAGCAGAAGGTCGTGGTCAGGCCGGCCGCCAATGCGCCGGACAAGGCGCTGGTGGAGCAGGGCGCCCAGCGCTTCGCCACCGTCTGCACCACCTGCCACGGCGAGAAGGCCATGGGGCATGACGGATTCCCGCGCATCGCCGGGCAACCCAGGGAATACCTGACCCACGCCCTGCAGCGCTACCGCGACAAGGACCCGAGCCGGGCGGACTCGCCGATGCTGGCGGTGGCTGCTTTGCTCAGCGAGGACGACATCGCTGCGCTGACGGCCTACATCAGTCAGCTCAACGAGCCGAACTGACGAAACGAGCACCGACCGCATGAATGAAAAAGCCCGGCATCGGCCGGGCTTTTTCGTCTTGCTGCGTTCGCGTCAGAACGCCATCTGCCACTGGGCAATCAGTGCGTGGTTCTGCGCGTTGCTGCCCATCTGGCCGCTGTAGCCGATGCCAACGGTATGGCGCGCCGAGACACCCACATCGACGCCGACGTCCAGCAGCAGGCTGTTGCGGTCCAGTGCGGTGCCCTGGACGCTGAAGGCGTCGCCGCCGGCGAGGAAGGACTGGCGGGTCTTGCTGTCGATATCGCCGAAGGTGTGGCGCCAGCCGAGGCCCAGGCGCGGGGTGAAGCTCATGCCGTTGCTCAGGGTATCCAGGCGGGCGATGCGCAGGCCGAGGGTACTGCTCAGGTTGTCCTGGTCCTGGGAGTCGACGTGCAGTGCGGCGGCGCCGCCTTTCTCGTCGTACGCATCGCGCTCGTAGCGCTGGTAGTCCAGGCGCGCGTAGGGTTCGGCGCTCACGCGACCGCTGCCCATGGCGTAGCCGGTCTCGGCGAAGGCCTGCCAGCTGTCGGCGTCGTAGTCGCCCTTGGGACGATCACTGAAACCGTCGAACTCGACCCGGCGCTTGCTCTCGCCGTCGTGGCTGCTGTAGGCCGCGCCCAGGCGCACGGCCAGCGGGCCGCTCTGGTGCAGCGCGTAGGCGCCCAGGTGCCAGCTGTCGATGTCGCCGGAGACGCCGCCACTGCCGTCCAGGTCGGTGTGCGAGTAGCCGCCGAGCACGCCCAGGCGCCAGTCCGGGGTCACCGCCCAGTCGGCGCCGAGCAGGGTGCCACCGGTGTTCTGTTGCAGGTCGCCGCTCTTGTCGTGTTCGTCGAGCTTGCCGTGGCTGCCGATGCCCTGGACCCACAGGCGGCCGGCAGCGTTCGGGTCGTTCAGGTTGCGCGCTTCGCTGGGCACGCCGGTGGCGGCGAGCATCGGCGTGTCGCTGCGTTCGGTGGCGGCCAGCAGGCTGCTGCTGCCCAGTTGGCGCACCGCGTTGAGCATGGCGCTGCCGACCTGTTGGCTGCCGGCGATGGTCGCGGCGGCGAGGCTGGCGTTGCTGGCGCCGGCGAGTTGTTCCAGGGCCGCGGTGGCGTTGGCGGAATCACTGGTGACCAGGGCGTTGTACAGCGCGCCGCCGTTCTGGCTCTGCAGGGCGGAGGCGGCGTTGCGGCCGTTGCCGCTGCTGGCCAGGTCGCCGAACTGCACGTCGTTGCGGGTCAATTGCAGGTCGACGCTGTTGGCGCTGTAGCTCAGGGTCGGGGTGAGGAAGGCGAAGTTGCTCTTCACGTCGGCGAACTGGCCACTGACACCGCCGGCAGAGCTGATCACCTGCACGCTGCTCTGCCACGGCCAGTTGCCGCTGCCGGCCTGCACTGCAAGGTGTGAGCCGTCGATGCGGGTGCTGCCGTCCACCTGTACGGTGGCGTGGGCGCCGCTGGGCTCCACGCCGAAGGACAGGGTCGAGCCGCTCTGCAGGTTCAGGTTGCCGGTCACGTGGGCGGCGCCGCTGGCCGGCGAGGCGACCAGGGTACCGGCGACGTTCAGGCCGCCGACGCTGCCGCTGCCCGAGTAGGTGGCGCCCTGGTCGATCTGCAGGGTGCCCAGCAGGCTGCCGGTGTTGGTCAGGCTGGCGCCGCTGAAGACTTCGCCGCCTTCGCTGAAATCGTCGGTGCTGGAGAGCGTCCAGCTGCCTTGTTTCACGTCCAGCCATTCGAAGTTGGCGCTGTTGCCGAAGCGGCCGCCGGCGGCGTCGTCGAAGGTCACGCTATCGCGGCCGCTGCCACCGTCCACCAGGCCTTCGAAGCGGCTGCCGGAGAGCAGCACCAGGCTGTCGTTGCCGCCGCCCATTTCCAGGGCCACGCCGTTGCCGCCGTGGATCAGACCGTCGTTGATCACGGTGTCGTCGAGGTCACCGGAGAAGGTTACGCCCGAGGAGGATTCGCCGCTGATGCTGCCGTGGTTTTCCAGGTAGGTGGCGCTGAAGCCGCTGTTGCCGTTGCCGTCGTCGACCAGGATGCCGCGGTCGACGCTGCGGATCACCGCGCCGGCGTAGTTGATGATGGTGCCGCCGCCCATGGCGATGCCTTCGCTGCCGTTGGGCGAGCCGTCTTTCTCGCCGGCAGCGCCGAGGCCTTCGATGATGCCGTGGTTCTCGATGTGGCCGGTGTAGTCGATGTCCACGCCATCGCCGTCGCCGTTTTCCACCAGGCCGTTGTACGCGCCGCTGATGCGCCCGTAGTTGATCACCGTGCCGTCGCCGTCGGAGCCGAAGCCCGAGCCGTTGCGACCAATGATCACGCCATCGGCGTAGTTGATCAGGGTCGCGCCGACGTCGGTGGTGATGCCGTGGCGGCCGCCGCTGATCAGGCCGTGGTTTTCCACGTAGCCGCCCGAAGCGCCCTGGAAGTCGATGCCGTCGTTCTTGGTGTCGGCGGTGATCATGTCCGAGCTGCTGATCTCGCCGTAGTTGGTGATCGTCGCATTGCCGCCGGGACGAATGCCGTCGTTGCCATCGCTGTGGATGACGCCGCCGGCGCGGTTGATGAGGGTGACGGTCGCGGCGCTCTGCAGCTTGTCGAAGTCCAGCGCCTGGCCGGTGGCCGAGTAGATGGTCCCGGCGTTGTCGATCAGCAGGCTGCCGGCGCTGAACGGGTTGTTCATGCGGATGGCGTCGTCGTAGCCGAGGATGCGCCCGCCTTCGTGGTTGATGATCTGGTAGAAGCGCGTGGTGCTGTCGCTGCCGGAGGTGTCGATCACCCGGCCAGTGGTGGATTGCATCAGGCCGCTGTTGTCGATGATTACGCCAGTGCCGGTGGCTGCGCCCTTGAGGTCCACGCTCTTGCCGCTGGTGACCAGGCTGCCGGTGCTGGTGACGGTCAGGGTGTCCTGGTTGGCCAGGGTGCGGCTGGCGGTCTGTGCGTCGCTGATGATCGGCGAAACCGTCACGGCCCGGGCAGATTCGGTGGCCAGGGTCGCCAGTACCACGGCGATGCTCAGGGCGAGCGGGGTGGGCTTGTGCAGCATGGTACGGGCGTCCTTTCTTATCGAATTGGCCGCCTGTTATAGCGATGGATTCTTACGCTTTTGTAACGCTGCTGGCCTTGTGCCTTGCCTGCGCGCCCAGCGGGAAAGCGAGAAACCTTATATACTCTGCGGTCTTTTTACCGTTTCCACTGTGAGAACCGCCGTGAGCCAGCTGCCGCCCTGCCCCAAATGCAACTCCGAATACACCTACGAAGACGGCGCTCAGCTGGTCTGCCCCGAGTGTGCCCACGAGTGGTCCGCTGACGGCTCGGGCGAGTCTGACGGCGATGCTCGCGTGATCAAGGACTCGGTCGGCAACCTGCTGCAGGACGGCGATACCGTCACCGTGATCAAGGACCTCAAGGTCAAGGGCTCGTCCCTGGTGGTGAAGGTCGGTACCAAGGTGAAGAACATCCGCCTGGTGGACGGTGACCACGACATCGACTGCAAGATCGACGGCATCGGCGCGATGAAGCTGAAGTCGGAGTTCGTGAAGAAGGTCTGAGCCTTCTCACCGCCACAAAAAAGCCCGGCCATGTGCCGGGCTTTTTTGTTGGGTTCCCCTGTAGGAGCGGGCCATGCCCGCGATCGCGCGCATGGCGCGCTCCTACA
>CBIGPF010000256.1:0-6085 GCA_966191535.1 uncultured Pseudomonas sp.
GGTTATGCGTGGCCGGGGTGTCGCCGCGGTACACGTCGATGATGTAGCTGATCGATTCGAAGGTGTAGAAGCTGATGCCGATGGGCAGCAAGATGTGGGTCAGCACGAAGGGCTGCATGCCCATCGAGGTGATGATCTCGTTGAGGCTTTCCACGCCGAAGTTGGCGTACTTGAAGTAGCCCAGCACGCAGAGGTCGACCACCACGCCGAGGATCAGCCAGCGCTGGGCGGCCCTGGTGCGCACGCCGGCGGCGCCGACGCGCAGGCCGATCCAGTAGTTGAAGACGGTGACGCCGGCGAACAGCAGGAGGAAGTCCACCCGCCACCAGGCGTAGAAAATGTAGCTGGCGACCAGCAACAGAAGGTTCCGGTAGCGGTTCCCGCTCAGGTAGTACAGGCCGAGAAATACCGGCAGGAACAGGAACAGGAACACGTTGGAAGAAAAGACCATTCCGCGTCTCTCTCTGGAGCTTCGAACCAAAGGTCGCTCCAGCCCTTCCGGTGTCTTGCGACACCTTGAGGAAAGGCCGGGGCAACCCGCCAATTCCTCCCCATGTGGTGCTCAATCTGCTGCGCCCGCCCGCGTCTTTATTGCGTGGGTCGGGTGGTGTTGCTGTGCCCCGCGTGTGCGGGATGGGGCAGCCCTTCGTAGGAGCGAGCAAGCTCGCTCCTGCAGGTCCCGGCCGTTATCCGTCCTACGGGAATTCCGCTTTCAAGGAGACGGGTGCTGCTTCAGCTCCCCGCCCCCTGACGGTTGAAAACCTTGGTCACTTCACCCCCCAGGCGGAAGCTGTTGAACGGCTCCATCTTCTTCTTCCAGTCCTGGGTCTTGGGCGCGCAGCTGTAGAGCGCGCAGTAGGGTTCCAGCCAGGCGAACTTGCTGTTTTCCTTCAGGTCGCCCATGTCCTGGTCGTTGCCGGTCTTCTCGTCGAACGCGTCCTGGTCGTCCATGCCTTGCATCACGCGGTTGGCCAGGCGCTGCAGGGCGCCGTTGTTTTCCTGGCGCAGGTCGACACCGTTCACCTGGGCGAAGGCGGCGATCATGGTCAGCGGTGGCAGCGAGTAGTTGTGGTACGACAGGGCGCGCTGGCGGCGCTTGAGTTCGTTGGGCAGGTAGCCGTCGTTGTCCACCTGGTTGGCGGCGACCTTGAACTCCTGCACCGACCAGTCGAACAGGTCGCGGCGGTTGGTCACCACGGCGGTGGACATCACCGACCAGGCGGCCCAGTAGGAGTGGTTGTTGATCTTCTTCAGCGGCAGGTCGCTCCAGTCGCGTACCACCTGGCTGCCCAGGGTGCTGAACCAGTTCTCGATCTCCCTGGACTGCTCGCCGTAGGAGGCCAGCGGACGGCTGCTGGAGAACTTCAGGCGCATGTAGGAGGACGAGAGGCTGCCCAGCGCCCATTTGCGCATCGACTTGCCGGTGTGGTTGAAATCGCTGCTCTCCAGGGCGCCGGCCTTGGCCCAGCTGTCCAGCCAGTTCATCGCGCAGTCCAGGTCGCCCTTGTTGCCGCTGCGCATGTACTGGGTGATGAGCTTGGTGGCGCCGCGCTCCATCTCGGTGATGTCCTTGATCTGGGTGCGGAACTCCTTGTCGGCGTCGGCGTTGAGGGTCGAACGCGCGGAGTCGGAGCCCTTGTACTTGCTGGTGAACTGCAGGCTGCCGGTGTAGGGCGTGGGCGGCGTCGGGCAGCTGTCGGCGTCCTTCTTGCTGCCCTTGTCGCCAACGGCGGAGAAGTAGCCCGGTGGCGGCATCAGGTCGGCGGCATAGGTGGTGGTCTCGCCACCGAACAGGGCGCCGAGCACCGCGACGGTCAGGCCGATGCGGGCGACAACGGGTGTCTTGATCTTGCGTAGGCTGGGCATGGAATTAACTCCCTCGCGTCAGTTGGCGGCCACGTCGGCCGACTTGGCTTTGGGCGTCTGACAGAGCTTGGCCTCGACTTCCAGGCCCGCCGGCATGTCGTCCGGCGCCTCGATCTCCAGGGAGAGGAACTGCTGGTTCGACCAGTCTTCGTCGTTGCGCAGTTCGAAGACGTAGCGTCCGCCGGTATCCACGGCCTTGGACTGCTCGATCTTCAGTTGCTCGCGACGACCGTTCATGTACCAGATGGTGTTCTTGAGTTCGTGCACGCCGGGATCGGAATAGGTGACGTCGGCGGTGTAGCTGCCCGAACGGATCGGCAGGGCGCCACTGTTGATCAGCACCTCGTTGCTGCCCGCGTGCAGCTTGACCTTGCGGCTGATGGCCGGCTTGCCGTCGGCACAGCCGTTGTCCACCAGCGGCATGGCCTGGCGGTAGAAACTCTTCTGCGCCATGTCGTAATGGGTGGCGAATTCCCAGATGAGGATCTTCGGCGGCTTGTCGTGGAATTCCTTGCTGGTCATGTAGGCCAGCAGGGAGCTGTCGAAGCCGCCGCCGGACACGGCGTTGTTGAGGATATCGACCTTGCCGTACTGCTCCAGGAAGCCGGCGAAGTTGTACGCCGGGCCGCTGTTGGAGGTGCCCACCAGTGCGACCTGGGCATCGCCGCCTTCACCGAACAGGTCGCCGCCGCCGGAGTCGCCGACCGGCTCGGTCTCGAAGCGGTCGACATACTGCGGCGCGTAGCTGCTGCCGCACAGTTGCGCGGCGGCCTTGTGGAAGGTGCCCAGCTTGGACAGCAGGCCCACGCGCTTGCTCTCGAATTCCTTCTTGGGAATGTCGTTGTAGGCAGGGATTTCCTTCAGGGTCTCGGCCACGATCTTCGCGCTGCGCATGGAGCCGTAGGGTGTCCAGTGGTGGTCGCCCTTGAAGTAGTACGGATGCTCTTCCTTCTCGTCGAACAGCGGGGAGAAGTCCGGGGTGTAGATGCCGGCCTTGCGGAACTGGGCGATGGTCGCCTGGTAGTTCTGCTTGGCCAGGTCGTAGTTGAAGCTGGCCTTCTCCTGCGGGTTGAGCTTCTCGCGGTTCACCAGGCCACGGGTGGGCTGGTAGACGACGACCAGATCGATGCCCTTGCGCTTGAGTTCGTCGCGCAGTTGCTTGAGCTCGCGCCAGCCTTCGGCGCTGGTGCCGAAATCGGTGCGCAGGTCGTAGGTGGTACGGAACAGCCAGTCCTCCTGGGCGGGCACCAGGTGGGTGAAGAAGCCCAGGTACTTGGTGTTGTACGCTGCGTTGTTGGCGGCGGTCGGGCACAGGCCGGCGGCCGGCTGCGCGGAGTAGCTCGGTGCGTCGGCAGCGTTGGCCTGGTGGGCGAGCAGCAGGGCGGCGGAGAGGCCCGACAGGCACAGCAGGTTGATGGTCATTTTCTTCATGATTGTCGGGTCCTCAGTTCTGCAGTTCGGCCTGGCTTTCGACGGGGTCGATCAGCACCGCGCGTTGCTGGCGCACCAGCAGGTCCAGGATCTGGTCCTGCTTCTCGCCAAGCACGCCGTTGAAGGAGATGCCGGAGGATTTGGTCGGGCCGAGCATGGCCACCTTGTAGAGCTCCAGCGACAGCGGCGAATCCACCGACAGCGGGCCGGAGCCGTTGCCGGCCAGCTTGCCGCCGACCACGATCAGGGAGACCTTGGTGTCGAAGGGGTCGAGGTCGATGTTGCGGTCGGTGTCGGTCAGGTCCTTGATGTGGCCATAGACGCCGATGAGCTTGTTGCCGGCCGCGAGGTTCTCGTACAGGCGGATGTTCACGCTGTTGCGCACGCGGATGCCGTGGCGCTGGTTGGCCAGCACCTGGTTGCCGTAGATGAGGTTGTCGCCCGACTCGTAGAGGGTGATGCCGTCGGAGTGGTTGCGGTACACCTCGTTGTAGGCCACCAGGTTGCGCTCGGAATTACGGTCGAGGACGATCCCGGAGAGGTGGTTGTCGTAGGTCTTGTTGTGGATGATCCAGCTGTCGTTGACCTCACGGGAGACGATGATGCCGTGCTTCTTCTTCGTCCCGTGGACGGTGTTCTCGGCGATGATCAGGCGATGCGAGCGGTCGTGCGGGTCGATGCCGTAGACGATGTTGTTCTTGTAGGTGTTGCCGCGCACCACCAGGTCGTCGGCCTCGTAGCAGTAGAAGCCGTACCAGGCGTCCTCGAAGGTCGAGCCGATCACCCAGCCTTTGGGGCGCGGGCGCTTCATGGTCTTGTCCATGCCCGGGCTGTACTGCGAGATGGAGATGCCGTAGGCCTTGGAAGCGTTGTAGCCGAAGCTGGTGAAATGGCTGTTCACCAGGTACGCCTCGGCGCCCCCCCAGGAGATCAGGAAGGGACGGAACTCGTTGGGGGTCTTGAACCAGGCCGGTGACTGCTTGGCCTCGTTCCAGGCGGTGACTTTGGTGTCTCGCACGAACAGCTTGCCGTCGTTGACCAGGAACGCGCCGCGGTCCTGGGACAGGCGTAACTCCTTGACCTTGCCGTCGATCTCCAGGGTGGCGCCCTGGCTGACGACGATGGGCAGGCGTGCGATGTAGACGCCCGGCTCGGTCTGTTCCAGCGCGGTTTTCGGCAGCTTGCCGACGAGGTCCGTGAGGTTGACGTAGCCGCCGTCGATGAAGATCGCCTGGGGCATCTGGCGCTGGCGCTTCACCCATTCGGCGAGGCGGTTCTTGCCGCCGGTGAACTCCTTCAGCGGCTGCTGCTGGACCATGCGCTGGACCTGCGCCTTGCCGCGCTTGTTGCGCTCGATCTTCTTCTCCACCGCCTCGGCGGTGTAGCCGGAGAGGTCGGGCAGCTTGGGTGGCTCCAGGTGCAGTGGCTCGCTGGGCGCGGCGGTCACGGTGTAGTTGCCGGATTCCTTCAGCGTCTGGGTATGGCCCGGCTCGCTGCCCGGCTGTTCTGCCGGGGCCTTTTCACCTTCGGCGGTCTTGCCGGCTTCGGCTTTCGTGGCGCTGGCCTTCTTCGCGTGAGCGGCGCTGGCTTCGGCCTTGGCCGCGGGCTGCGCCGCCCAGGCCGGTGCGCCGGCGCTGAGCAGGCCGCCGAGCAGCAGTGCGGTCAGCGGCAGGGCGTGTATCGGGTGGCGGTTCATGGCCGTGTCTCCTTGCGCGCGGACCTCCGCCGGATACCCGGCCACGCAGCGGGTGCGGCGAAAGGCGAGCGTGGGAATCGGGTGGAGGGTCATCGCTACAGTCCTCAGAAGCGCCAGATCACGTCGACGAAGGCGTGGTGCATGGTCGAGTCGACGTGGCTGCCGTAGGCGTCGCCGGGCTTGAACACGCCGCCGCGGAAGCGGATCAGCGCCGACGGCTCGTCGATTGCCTGGCTCATGGACGCCGGCAGCAGGCCCTGCTTGAAGTACTTGGTGACGACCAGGTCGACTTCCTGACCGACGTCCTTGGAGTTGTTGACCATCGGCGCGCTGATGCCGCTGTTGCCGATGTCCGAGTCGCCGTCCACGCGCCAGAACTTGTGGTACACGAGGCTCGCGTCGTAGTCGTCGCGCAGTTGCCAGGCGCCGAACAGGGTGGCGTCCTGGAGGTTGGAGAGCTCGCCACGGAAGGCCTCACCGAAGCGGTGCACGCGCGAACGGGTGCCGGTGAAGTTGGAGCGGTTGCTCTCGAGTCCGGTCTGCTGGAACTGGTCCTCGCCGTTGTGGCCGCCACCGCTGCCGCGGGCGTAGCCGATACCGGTCTTCCACTGCTCGTCGATGTTCCAGCGCAGGCCGAGGTCGACGCCGTAGGCGTTGACGTCGCCGCTCTGCTTGCCGGTGGCGATGCGGTCGTTGTCGATGGTGGTGCTGGTCAGTCGATCACGGTTACCGGTCAGCCAGGTGGCGCTCGCCCAGTAGTTGAGCGGCATCTGCGAGCGGTAGTTGTAGCCGTCGCCGTTGGCTTCGATACCGACCCAGGTGAGGTCGCCGGTGTAGGTCTTGTCGAGCGAGTCGATCTCTTCGCCCGGGTCCTTCAGGTGGCCGCTGTCGTCGGCATGGTGCAGGCGCAGGCCGACCCAGTGGTTGGGCAGCCATTGGGTGGAGATGTCGCCGAAGAAGTGAGTGCGGTCCTTGTCTTCGGGGGCCAGCTCGGTGAGGTCGGTGCGGTACTCGGAGAAGCGCTGGGCGACGCCGGCATGGGCGCGCAGCAGGGTGGTGTCGAAGGTCCAGTTCAGGGCTTCGATATTGGTG
>CBIGPF010000257.1:0-6072 GCA_966191535.1 uncultured Pseudomonas sp.
GGATGGCTTCGCCGGTGGACGGGTTGAAGACGTCGGCGGTGCGGCCGGTGTCGGCGATCATCTCGCCGCCGATCAGGTGCTTGACGGTGGTCATGGGCTGTCTCTTCTCGCTGAAAGTGTGGGGGCGGAGCTCTTCGAAGCGCTCCTCTCCCTGACCCTGTCCCTGAAGGAGAGGGGATTGTTCGGTATGAGGCTTGGGCTGCAAGGCGCGCCGGCAGTCACTCTAAGGTGACTCGATGCGGCGTGCCTTCTCGCGTGCCCGCGCACTCAGTGGCTGTGCGGGTGGTCGTCGCTCTTGAGCTCGATCTCGATGAACGCCACTTCGTGATCGCACGGGTTGATCACGTTGTGCTCGGTACCGATCTGGCGGGTGTAGCTCGCCCCCAGGACCAGCGGCGCGCGGCGCTCGCCCTCGGGGGTTTCCAGCAGCAGTTCGCCGTTGGTCACCGGGACCACGACGTACTCCATGCCGTGGCGGTGCCAGCCAGTCTCTGCACCGGGGGCGAAGCGCCACTCGGTGACCAGGACCTTGTCGTTGTCGATCTGTACCGTCGGGACGGCCTTCGGACGCTCGCTCACTTACGCAACCCCGTTGAGGGCATCGCCCACGGCGCTGAACAGGCGGTCCAGGTCCTCGGGCTTGGCGTTGAAGGTCGGGCCGAACTGCAGGGTGTCGCCGCCGAAGCGCACGTAGAAGCCTTCTTTCCACAGCTTCATGCTGGCTTCGAACGGACGCACGATGGCATCGCCGTCACGCGCGCCGATCTGGATCGCGCCGGCCAGGCCGCAGTTGCGGATGTCGATGACGTTCTTCGCGCCCTTCAGGCCGTGCAGGGCCTTCTCGAAGTAGGGAGCCAGTTCCAGCGACTGCTGGATCAGGTTCTCTTTTTCCAGCAGGTCCAGCGCGGCGATACCGGCGGCGCAGGCGACCGGGTGCGCGGAGTAGGTGTAGCCATGGCCGAACTCGACGGCGTATTCCGGCAGGTTCTGGCCCATGAAGGTGTCGTAGATTTCGCTGCTGGCAATCACGGCGCCCATCGGAATCGCACCGTTGGTGACCTGCTTGGCGACGTTCATGATGTCCGGCTTCACACCGAAGAACTCGGCGCCGGTGGCCTTGCCCATGCGGCCGAAGGCGGTGATCACTTCGTCGAAGATCAGCAGGATGTTGTGCTGGTCGCAGATTTCACGCAGGCGCTGCAGGTAGCCCTTCGGCGGCACCAGGACGCCAGCGGAACCGGACATCGGCTCGACGATGACGGCGGCGATGTTCGACGCGTCATGCAGTTCGATCAGCTTCAGCAGTTCGTTGGCCAGCTCGACGCCGCCGGTTTCGGCCATGCCCTTGGTGAAGGCCATGCCCGGCTGCAGGGTGTGCGGCAGGTGGTCGACGTCCATCAGCTGGCCGAACATCTTGCGGTTGCCACCGATGCCGCCCAGGGCGGTGCCGGCGACGTTCACACCGTGGTAGCCACGGGCGCGACCGATCAGCTTGGTCTTCTGCGCCTGGCCTTTCAGGCGCCAGTAGGCGCGGGCCATCTTGATCGAGGTGTCGGCGCACTCGGAGCCGGAACCGGTGAAGAACACGTGGTCGAGGCCGGCCGGGGTCAGCTGGGTGATCTTCTCGGCCAGCTTGAAGGACAGCGGGTGGCCGTACTGGAACGCCGGGGAGTAATCGAGGGTGGTCAGCTGCTTGGCGACCGCGTCGGCGATTTCCTTGCGCGAGTGACCGGCGCCGCAGGTCCACAGGCCCGACAGGCTGTCGTAGATCTTGCGGCCCTGGTCGTCCACCAGCCAGCTGCCTTCGGCAGCCACGATGATGCGCGGGTCTTTATGGAAGTTGCGGTTGGCGCTGAAGGGCATCCAGTGGGCCTTCAGGTTCAGTTCGCTGGCCACCGACGGGGTGACGTTCACTTGCTGGTTCATGGAGCATGTCCTCGACGACAGTCTTGTTGGGCGCGCAGGCCGCGTCGGGCCTGGTGCGATGCTCGTAGATTGGGCCTGACTTAACGTGAGTTAAAGCTTATTCTTCTTACGTTCAGTTTCGGATTGGTAAAACTAAAATGGCGAAACAACGGGCGCCTTCCCTGGGCCAGGTCAGCGACTTCGAGATCCGCCTGCTGCGCATCTTCAAAACCATAGTCGAGTGCGGCAGTTTCTCGGCTGCCGAGAGCACGCTGGGCATCAGCCGTTCGGCCATCAGCCTGCACATGGGCGACCTGGAGAAACGCCTGGGCATGCGCCTGTGCCAGCGCGGCCGGGCGGGCTTCGCGCTGACCGATGAGGGCCGCGAGGTGTACCGCGCGACCCAGTCGCTGCTGGCGGCGCTGGAGGGCTTCCGCGCCGAGGTCAACGAACTGCACCAGCACCTGCGCGGCGAGCTGAACATCGGCATCATCAATAACCTGGTGACCCTGCCGCAGATGCGCATCACGCACGCCCTGCGCGCGCTGAAGGCCAGCGGGCCGGGCGTGCGGATCAATATCGGCATGACCACGCCCAACGAGATCGAGCTGGGAGTTCTCGACGGACGGTTGCATGTGGGGGTAGTACCGCTGATCAGCCCGCTGTCGGGGCTGGAGTATTCCGCTCTATATGAGGAGCGCTCGCTGCTGTTCTGCAGCCAGGAACACCCGCTGTTCGAGCGCGACGACGCGAGCATCACGGTGGAAGAAATCCACGCCTGCGACGCGGTGGAGCCCAGCTACCGCATTCCCGCCGAGGCCCAGGAGCGCCACCAGGAGCTGCGCGGCAGTGCCAACGCGTCGGACCGTGAGGGCATGGCTTTCCTGATCCTCACCGGCAGCTACATCGGCTACCTGCCCGACCACTACGCCGCCGACTGGGTCGCCCAGGGCCGCCTGCGCGCGCTGCGGCCGGAGCGCTTCCACTACGACATCCCGCTGACCGTGGTGACCCGCAAGGGCCGCCGGCCGAACCTGGTGCTGGAGCGGTTCATCGAGGCGGTGGCGGAAAGTCGCTGACCGAGGCATCGATAGGTAGGAGCGAGCTTGCTCGCGAACAGAGTCCGCTGTGGGGCGGGTTCGCGAGCAAGGGCTAGGCGTCCCCCTTGGTCCTAAAAAGAGCCGCCCGCACTGAACAGGCCACATTCTGCCTATCCAATTTGTCGCCCCAGCCACCAAAAATCCTATAGCCCCACCTCTGCAGCCCGCGGGCCGCGGGGTTTGCGTGGGTGCAGCTTTTCCCTAGCCTGCGACTACAAAAAACATAATTTCGCTATTCACAGCCTCTGAACAGAATGCGGCCAACACCTCATCGCAAGCCGCAACAAGAACAAACGTGATCAGAGTCTGAGGAAGCAAGCCATGACCGACCTGAATCCAGGCGCCTTCGGCAAGAAGTCGCTTGATAACCTGGAAATCGACACGCTGGTCGTTGGCGCCGGCCAAGCCGGCGTGGCCATGAGCGAGCACCTGACCCAGCAGGGCGTGCCGCACATCGTGCTGGAAAAGAGCCGCATCGCCGAAGCCTGGCGCACCGGCCGCTGGGACTCGCTGGTCGCCAACGGCCCGGCCTGGCATGACCGCTTCCCGAACATGGAATTCCCGGTCGGACCGGATGATTTCCCGGCCAAGGAGCAGGTCGCCGAGTACTTCGTCGCCTACGCCAAGCAATTCAACGCGCCGATCCGCACCGGCGTGGAAGTGAAGAAGGTCACCCGCAACGAAGGCCGCCCAGGCTTCAGCGTGGAAACCTCCGAGGGCACCCTGCAGGCCCTGCGCATCGTCTCCGCCACCGGCCCGTTCCAGCGCCCGGTGATTCCGGCCATCGCGCCGAAGGACGAGAGCATCCAGCAGATCCACTCGGCCAAGTACTTCAACCCGCAGCAGTTGCCCGAAGGCGCCGTGCTGGTGATCGGTGCCGGCTCCTCCGGCGTGCAGATCGCCGACGAGCTGAACCGCGCCGGCAAGAAGGTCTTCCTCTCCGTGGGCGCCCATGACCGTCCGCCGCGCTCCTACCGCAACCGCGACTTCGTCTGGTGGCTGGGCGTGCTCGGCCTGTGGGACGCCGAGGAAGTGCAACCGGGCCGCGAGCACGTGACCATCGCCGTGAGCGGTGCCCGTGGTGGCGAGACCATCGATTTCCGCCGTCTGGCCAACGAGGGCATCACCCTGACCGGCCTTACCAAGTCCTTCGCTGACGGCAAGGTGACCTTCCAGGACGACCTGGTCGCCAACCTGAAAGCCGGCGACGACAACTACCTCGGCCTGCTCGACGCCGCCGACGCCTACATCGAGCGCAACGGCCTGGACCTGCCGCTCGAGCCGGAAGCCCGCAAGGTCTACCCGGACGCCGAGTGCATCCGCAACCCGATCCAGCAGCTGGACCTGGCCGCAGCCGGCATCACCTCGATCATCTGGGCCACCGGCTACGCCGTGGACTTCAACTGGCTGCAGGTGAACGCCTTCGACGACAAGGGCAAGCCCAAGCACCAGCGTGGCGTGTCCCGCGAGCCGGGCGTGTATTTCGTCGGCCTGCCGTGGCTGTCGCGCCGCGGCTCCTCGTTCATCTGGGGCGTGTGGCACGACGCCAAGCACGTGGCCGGCCACATCGCCACCCAACGCCGTTATGTCGAATATCAGGATGCCTCGCAGCGCGAAGGCTCCGTTCCGAAAGCCGCATCCTGGGAGTAAGAGATGCCTACCCACACTCGCATCCGCATGTTCAACACCAAGGACACCTACCCGAACCAGACCCTGGACAACGACCTCTGCCAGGCCGTTCGCGCCGGCAACACCGTGTACGTACGCGGCCAGGTCGGTACCGACTTCGAGGGCAACCTGGTCGGGCTGGGTGACCCACGTGCCCAGGCCGAACAGGCGATGAAGAACGTCAAGCAACTGCTGGAAGAGGCCGGCAGCGATCTGTCGCACATCGTCAAGACCACCACCTACCTCATCGACCCGCGCTACCGCGAGCCGGTGTACCAGGAAGTCGGCAAGTGGCTGAAGGGCGTGTTCCCGATCTCCACCGGCCTGGTGGTGTCGGCCCTCGGCCAGCCGCAGTGGTTGATGGAGATCGACGTCATCGCGGTCATTCCGGACTGAAAGCTACTGCGCTAGGCCATGCTGCGTTGGGGCCGGTCGAGAAAATGCTCATTTGCTACAGCAAACTCCGCTTTTCTCGACCAATCCCGCCTTGCCTGGCCGTCGCTCGTAACGCTTTCAAGCGTGCAGGCGATGCGGATTTTCCGCATCGCCGTTTGTCGTTTTAGCTACCAGAACAAGCAAGGAGCCACCATGACCTTCTCCATCGTCGGCCGCTGCGCCGAAACCGGACAACTGGGTATCGCCATCAGCTCCTCGAGCATCGCCGTGGGCGCTCGCTGCCCCTGGGTACGCGCCGGTGTCGGCGCGGTGGCCACGCAGAACATCACCCTGCCGGCGCTCGGCCCGCAGATCCTCGACCAGCTCGAAGCCGGCCTCGAGCCTGGCGCGGCGCTGGACAAGGCACTCTCCAGCAACGGCTACAGCCAATACCGCCAGGTGACGGTGATCGACCAGCACGGCAAGGTCGCGCTGTTCACCGGCAGCGAAGCGCTGGGCGTGTACAACGCCGTGGCCGGCGAAAACTGCGTAGCGGCGGGCAACCTGCTGTCGTCCCCCGCGGTGATCGAAGCCATGACCCAGGCCTTCGAAAGCGCCAACGGCTGCCTGGCCGAGCGCCTGCTCGCCGCAATGCAGGCAGCGATGGCCGCCGGTGGCGAAGCCGGCCCGGTGCATTCGGCTGCCATGAAAGTGGTCGGCGACCTGGTCTGGCCGATTGTCGACCTGCGCGTGGACTGGGCGGACGAAGCGCCCATCGATGAGCTGGAAAAACTCTGGGTGGCCTACAAGCCGCAGCTGGAGGATTACCTCGTCCGTGCCCTCGACCCGACCAAGGCACCGAGCTACGGTGTGCCGGGCGACGAGTAACGTCACTGTCGAAACGGGCAATGCCTGCGAAGCCCTGATGCGCTGACTGCAGGCGTACCCCCTCTCCCCCCGCCCTCTCCCTGAAGGGAGAGTGAGCTGTCCGTGCCGGCTGTCACCGAGGATGTCCTCCTGTGCC
>CBIGPF010000258.1:0-6060 GCA_966191535.1 uncultured Pseudomonas sp.
AACTGGCTGGTCTCGCGGAAACCGTCCGCCAACGCCTGCTGGAATGGCGCAGCCTCACCAGCGAAGTGATCGCCGCCTGCCAGCGAGACCCACAGGAAATCGGCGCCACCTCGGTGGACTTCCTGCAGTACTGCTCCTACGTGCTGCTGGGTGGTCTCTGGCTGCAAGCCGCTGGCGTGGCCCAGGCGAAGCTGGCGGCCGGCGAGGGCGATGCGGACTTCTACCGCGCCAAGCTCGCCAGCGCCGAGTTCTACGTCAGGCGCATCCTGCCGCGCGCCAGCATGCACCGCGAGGCCCTGCTGGGCGGCGCGGACTGCCTGATGGCGCTGGACGCGGCGCACTTCGCGTTCTGATGCGTCGGTAACCAAAAACGCCGCGCCGGGTGACCGGGGCGGCGTTTTTCGTTGCGCGGCTCGGGACTCAAGCCCGCTCCCACACCTCGAACGCATAAGCCGGCGTCTCGCCTTCCGCGCCATGCTCGATGCTCGACGCCAGGTGCCACTGGCTTTCGTTCACTTCCGGGAAGTGTGCGTCGCCCGCCGGGCTAAGGCCCACGCGGGTCAGGTAGAGGCGGTCGGCGCGGCCCAGGGCTTCGCCGTAGAGCTGGGCGCCACCGATCAGCATCAATTCGTCGGCTTCCTCGTCCTTGGCCCATTGCTCGGCGCGCTCCAGGGCGGCGTCGAGGCTGGTGAAGACTTCCGCACCGTCGAGCGTGAGGTCTGCCTGGCGGGTGACCACGATATTCAGGCGGCCCGGCAGCGGGCGGCCGAGGGAGTCCCAGGTCTTGCGGCCCATGATCACCGGTTTGCCCAGGGTCATGGCCTTGAAGTGCTTGAGGTCCTGCGGCAGGTGCCAGGGCAGGCGGTTGTCCACGCCGATCACGCGGTTCTCGGCAAGGGCGGCGATCATCGCCAGGGGCAGTTGGGCCATTTCGACTCCAGTGGTGAACATCAGCGGGAACTCCCGTTGCCAGAGGATACCAGCCGCTCGCCGTCGGCGGGGCCGGCGGGTGGCGGAACGCGCATGAAGAAGGTGCCGTCTTCGTTGACCTGGGTGATGCCGGTGGCCAGCACCTTGCGATAGTCCTTGAGGTTGAAGGCCAGGGTCTGGTCCGGGCGCTCGGCCTTGAGCAGCACCTGCGAGTAGGTGATGAGGATCTCGAAGATCTTCAGGTCGCCCGACTGCAGCCAGATGTAGGACTGCCCGGCCTGGCGCGGTGGCTCGAAGGCCAGCGAGGCGGCGCCTTCTTTCGGCGCGAACTTCAGGTGCAGGCCCTTGGCGTCCAGCCAGGTGGACTCGACGTGGCCGTCGATGCCCACCAGCGGGAAGACCTGGTGGTAGTTCAGGTGCATCACGTTGTCCTGCAGCACCGCGCCGGGGCGTTCCAGGGTCACCAGCGAATCCAGGCGCAGGCCGACCAGGCTCATGGCGCCGTAGCTGGGCACGCCGAGCACTTTCACGCTATCGGGCTGGTAGTCGAGGTTGTCGCCGTCGAGTCTGACCGTGCCGGAGAGGCGCAGCGGCAGCCAGGGCCCGACACCCAGCGGCTGCACTTCGCCGGAGACCAGCAGGCGGTCGCCTTCGATGCCCAGCGTGAAGTCGCGCAGCATGGTTTCCGGGTAGGCGAGGATGTGCTGATTGAACAGGTTGGCGAGTTGCTCGGGGCTGAGGATCACCTCGCCCTCGGAGACATTGATGCGCATGTCCTGCGGGCGGTCGAAGTCGATCGGCTCGCCGGCCTTGAGCGGCACCAGCCAGCCCTTGAGCTGCGGGCTGTGGAAGCCGATGTTGCCCTGGAAGTACATGTCCACGTTGTTCAGCAGGATGCCCACGCCGTCCTGGCCGGAGTCACGCAGGCCGCCCGGCCGGCTGGCCTTGAAATCCGGCGCCGGCGGCGTCTGCTGGAACCAGCCCTGGCGCAGCACGCCCAGTTCGCGCTGTTGCTTGTCGATGGCGCTCTCGGCCGCGGCCTGGCCGGCCAGCGTGAGGCAAAGAAGGGAAGCAAGGAGGGTTCTCATAGGGCTTTCTCCTCCGGGGCGGGCGCCTTAACCGGCGAGACGGCGATGTGCACCATGCCGTCCTCGCGCAGGCGGATTTCGCCGTACTGCAGCTGGCGGCGGTAGTCGTAGAGGTTGAACAGCAGCGGCGCGTCGGGGCTCAGGCTGGTGAACAGCGCGTAGGCCTTCACCAGGATGGTCCGCGCCATCTTGATGTCGCCGCCCTCGATGAACATGTAGCTCTGCGGCGCCTTGAGCTGCGGCCACTTGAGATCGGCCAGGTCGCTGCCCAGCAGCAGGTCCATGCCGCCGTCGGCGAGCTGCAGGTGGCTGACGGTGAAGTCCAGGCGCGGCGGCGGGAACAGGCCGTCGAGGTCGACGAGGATGCGGTTGCCGATCAGCTGCATGTGCGCGGTGTGCAGTTGCAGCACCTCGGACATCTCGATGGAGGCCGCGCTCAGCGACGGCGTGACGTCCACCCCGTCGACGAAGATCCGCTGCGGCACCAGCGCCACCTTCAACGGCCCGGCCTGCTCGATCCCGGTGACCATCCGCAGCGGCCGCCAGCGGCCCTTGCGCAACAGCTCGCCGTGGACTTCCTGGCCGTCGGCGCGGGTGCTGAGCTTGAGGTTGCGCACCGGCGCGTTGGCGTTGCGCAGCTCCTCGTTGAGCAGGCTGGCGAGGGTCGCGTCAGCGACGAAAATGTCCCCGGCCTGGATGCGCGCGACCATGGACTTCGGGTCGTCGAGCATCAGCGGCGTGCCGGCGCCCGCCACCGGGCTCATCTGGATCAGCATCTTGCGGATGAAGAAGCCGATGTCGTCGTGCAGGCGGAAGTCGGTGTGGCTGATCCACAGTTGCGAGGTGTTGCTGTCGGACTGCCGGGCGCTGACGTTGGCGTCCAGCACGCGCGGCGGCACCGCCTGCATCAGCGGGGTGTCCGGGCCCCAGTCGGAGGGGCGAACCGGCGGTGTTTCCACGGCAACCGCGGTGGCGGCGGCCAGCAGCAGGGGCAAGGCACTGAGCATCGAGCGCAGCATGGCGAGGCCTCATTCTTGTTGTTTTTTCCGAGTGTGAGGCTGGGCGGGCACGGCGAGAGCCCCCCCTTGGTTTGGTTGACGCCACCGGGTGTTACCGGCGGTGCCGGGACGCGGCGGCGAGCAGCGGTTATCCTTGGTGCCGAGTACCGATTGTCGGAGACCCCGTGAGCGAAACCCCCGCTTCCGCCCTCGAATCCCTGTGGCTGTGCGAGGCCGTGCGCCTGCGCGAGGAACAGGTCGGCCCGCTGGAAGACAGCGAAGCCAACCGGCGCGCCATCGTCGGCGGCGGCGACCTCGCCCGGCGCCTGCAGCACCGCGCACGGCTGCTCGCCGAACGCGATGGCCAGCGCGCCGCCCTGCGCACCTGGGTGCAGGGTTCGCGCCTGGCGCTCTACCTGCTGCTGGCGCTGGCGCTGTTCAGCGGTGGCGGCCTGGCTTTCGCCGCCCTCGGTGATGGTGTGCGCCCGGTCAACGTGTTCTGGGCCCTGGCCAGCCTGCTCGGCCTGCACCTGATTACCCTGACGGGCTGGGGCCTGGCCTTCTTCGCTGGCGGCGAGGCCGCCGGTGCGCTTGGCCGCCTGTGGTTGTGGCTGAGCGGCAAGTTCGCCCGCGACGCCCACGCCGCCCAGCTGGCGCCCGCGCTGCTGGTGCTGCTGGACCGCCAGAAGCTCACGCGCTGGGCACTCGGCCTGCTGGTCCATGGCCTCTGGCTCGTTGCCCTGACCAGCGCGCTGGGCGTGATGCTGGCGCTGCTGGCGACGCGGCGCTACGGCTTCGTCTGGGAGACCACCATCCTCGGCGGCGACACCTTCATCGCCCTGACCCACGGCCTCGGCGCGTTGCCGTCGCTGCTCGGCTTCCCGCAGCCGGATTCCGAGCTGGTGCGCGCCAGTGGCGATGCCCTGGTGGCCAGCGAGAATGCGCGCCACGCCTGGGCCGGCTGGCTGGTGGGAATCCTGCTGGTGTATGGCGTGCTGCTGCGCGGCGCGCTCTGGCTGCTCTGCCTGTGGCGCTGGAAGCGCGGGCGAGCGCAGCTGGCACTGGATGTCTCGCTGCCCGGCTACGCCCTGCTGCGCGAGCGCCTGATGCCGGCCAGCGAGCGCCTGGGCGTCAGCGATGCCGCGCCGGATGAACTGATCGAGCCGCAGGCGCAGGCCCCGGCGACCACTGCCGACGGCGCCGTGCTGGTGTCCATCGAACTGCTGGACCGACCCAACTGGCCGCCAAGGCTGGCCGAAGGCATCGCCAATGCCGGCGACCTCGACGACGGCGCCCAGCGCCGCCGCCTGCTGGAACAACTCACCCGCTACCCGCCGGCGCGCCTGGTGATCGCCTGCGACCCGCGTCGCTCGCCGGATCGCGGCACCCTGGCGCTGATCGCCGAACTCTCGCGCTGTGCCGCCGCCACCCGCGTCTGGCTGCTGCAGGCGCCGGCGGGCGAGGCGCTGGATGCCGAGCGTCTAGGCGACTGGCATGCGGGCATCGAGCGCCTGCAACTGCCGCATACCTCGGCATCGCCGTTGGGTTGGCTGGAGACTGGGCATGACTGATGCGCTGAAACTGGCCGTGGTCGGCCACACCAACGTCGGCAAGACCTCCCTGCTGCGCACCCTGACCCGCGACGTGGGTTTCGGCGAAGTGTCCCATCGCCCCAGCACCACGCGTCATGTGGAGGGCGCGCGTCTATCGGTGGACGGCGAGCCGCTGCTGGAGCTGTACGACACGCCGGGCCTGGAGGATGCCATCGCCCTGCGCGACTTCCTCGATGGGCTGGAGCGCCCGGGCGAGCGCCTGGACGGCCCGGAGAAGTTGCGTCGCTTCCTCGACGGCAGCGAAGCCCGCGGCCGCTTCGAGCAGGAAGCCAAGGTGCTGCGCCAGTTGCTGGGCTCAGACGCCGGCCTCTACGTGATCGATGCCCGCGAGCCGGTGCTGGCCAAGTACCGTGACGAACTGGCGGTGCTCGCCGCCTGCGCGCGCCCGCTGCTGCCGGTGCTCAACTTCGTCGCCAGCCCACAGCACCGTGAGGAGCAGTGGCGCGAGGCGCTGTCCCGTCTCGGCCTGCACGCGCTGGTGCGTTTCGACAGCGTGGCGCCGCCGCTGGATGGCGAGCGCCGTCTCTACGAAAGCCTGGCGCTGCTGCTGGAGCGTGCGCGTCCGCAGCTTGACCGCCTGGTCGCCGATCACGAAGCCCAGGCCATCGCCCGCCGCGAAGCCGGGGCACGACTGATTGCCGAACTGCTGGTGGACGTCGCCGCCTGCCGCCAGTTGGTGCCCGCTGGCGACAGTGCCGTTCGAGCGGCCACCGAGACGCTGCGCAATCAGGTACGTAAACGCGAAGACACCTGCGTAAAGGCGCTGCTCAGCCTCTACGCGTTCCGCAAGGACGACGCCCGCGCCGCTGACCTGCCGCTATTGGACGGACGCTGGGGCGATGACCTGTTCAACCCGGAAACCCTGCGCCAGCTGGGCATTCGCCTCGGCGGGGGGGTTGCGGCCGGTGCGGCGGCGGGGGCGGGGATCGACCTGCTGGTCGGCGGCCTGACCCTTGGCGCGGCTACCGCGCTGGGTGCCATCGCTGGCGGTGCCTGGCAGACCGTCGGCCACTACGGCCAGCGATTGCTGGGCAAGCTCAAGGGCAGCCGCGAGCTGTCGGTGGATGACAGCGTGCTGCGTCTGCTGGCGCTGCGTCAGCGGCAACTGCTGGCGGCGTTGCAGACGCGCGGTCACGCAGCAATCGAGGCGATCCACGTGCAATCGCCCGAAGACAAGCAGTGGCGCGAGGGCAAGCTGCCCGAGGCGTTGCGCAAGGCGCGGGCGCATCCGGAGTGGTCAGGCCTCAATGGTCGCCGGCGCAGCGAGAAGACCGAGCGGCAGGAGGCGGTGGCGCAGTTGGCCACGCAGTTGCTCGAACCTTGAGGATCAACCTGCAGGAGCGGGGGCGGGCGGCGGTGGCGGGGCGGGGCCCCGCCCGCGACGGCCGCAGGAGAACAACCGGAGGAAATACACCACGGCCGGTAACCCCC
>CBIGPF010000259.1:0-5993 GCA_966191535.1 uncultured Pseudomonas sp.
GATCGCCGACATCAACGCGCGCCTGGCGCGGGGTGAGATGCCGCAGGGCTGCTGAGGTCTGGCGTGATGTGAGAAAGGCCCGCTTAGTGCGGGCCTTTCTTGTTGGCGCTGGCCTGACTGGCGGGGCTCCCCATAGTACCGGGGGGACGGCTAATCCTTGACCGCAAACGGCACGGGATTTCACTGTAGGAGCGGGCCATGCCCGCGATTCGCCGGCAGGGCCGGCACCGTCCTCTGCTCGGATGTTGATCCTGTATCACTGCATTGACCTGGGTGTTTCTGCGCCGCTTCGGCGTACGCGCAAACTGCGTGTTTCGCCCCGTCGAGCGACCCACTTTGGCAAACCACGGATGGCCGCCCCACCCAGAGTGGGCAAAGGTCTTGCCCCAATCATCCGGTTTATCGCCTAGGCGAAAAATACCCTCGTTGAATCGAAGTTTCAGGGGAACGAGATGGCTCGTCGCAGGAGCGGGGCACGCCCGCGAGGAACGAGCGTGCTCGTCACCCCGCACCCCGGCAAAAGCAAACTGATATCACCGCAATGGCACTTCAGACCGTTCGTCAGGCCTTGGTAAAAATTCGGAACAAATTTTCCGTCTTTCATCTCGAAACGTCGGAACTGTCATATCCGCGTTACACATCGAATACCGGTGTATCAACGGATTTACAGCGATTAGAACGGATTCACGGTCGGATTCAGGACCAATCGTCATAATCCGACGAGTTTTTGCAAGATATTTCACAAGGACGCGAAATGGCTCTTCTCTCTTGCCGTAGAGAGCTGCCGGTGCATACCGGACCTGCTCCGCAAACCCCAAGGATGGGCATCGATTTTCCCCTGCGAAGCGCGCTGCGCCTGGCCATCCTGCCCCCGCTGGCCATGGTCGCCTGCAGCGGCGTCGCCCTCGCCGCCGATCCGCTACCCGCCCAGCAACTGCTGCAGCAGCAGGAGCGTGACCGTGCGCTGCGCGAGCAGATGGAGCCGTCGCCCGACGTACGCCTGAAGCTGCCGCCCAGTGGCCTGGAAGCCAATCGCCTGCCGAAGGAAGAGGCCCCCTGCTTCGCGATCCGCCAGATCACCCTGGTCGGCGACTCGGCCGAGCGATTCCAGTGGGCGCTGCGCGCCGCCGACCCGAAGGATGACCCGGCAACCGGCCATTGCCTGGGCGCCCAGGGCATCAACCTGACGATGAAGCGTATCCAGAACGCAATCATCGAACGCGGCTTCGTCACCTCCCGTGTGCTGGCGCAACCCCAGGACCTGAAAAGCGGCACCCTGGAACTGACCCTGGTGCCCGGACGCATCCGCTCGATCCGCTTCGCCGAGGGCACGTCGCACCGCGCCAATGCCTGGAATACCGTTCCGGCCAAGCCCGGCGACCTGCTCAACCTGCGCGATATCGAACAGGCGCTGGAGAACTTCAAGCGGGTGCCCACCGCCGATGCCGACATCCAGATCACCGCCGCCGAAGGCGCCGGCGCCCAACCCGGCGAAAGCGACCTGGTCATCGCCTGGCGGCAGAAATTCCCGATCCGCTTCAGCCTCTCGGTCGACGACTCGGGCACCGACGAGACCGGCAAGTACCTGGGCACCACCTCGGTGTCCTTCGACAACTTCCTGACCCTGAGCGACCTCTTCTACTTCAGCTACAACCACGACCTGGGTGGCGGCGACTCCGGTGATCGCGGCTCGCGCGGCCACACCCTGCACTACTCGGTGCCCTTCGGTTACTGGCTGCTGGGGGTGACCTCCAGCGAGTACGACTACCACCAGACCATCTCCGGTGCGAACCAGGACTACAGCTATAGCGGCGAGAGCAAGAACGACGAGATCACCCTTACCCGCATGCTCTACCGCGACGCCGTGCGCAAGACCACCGCCAGCCTCGGCGGCTGGACCCGGCGCTCGAAGAACTGGATCGACGACACCGAGATCGAGATCCAGCGTCGGCGCATGGCCGGCTGGTCGTTCGGCCTGACCCACACCGAATTCATCGGTGCCTCCACCCTCTACCTGAGCACCGGCTACCGTCGCGGCACCGGTGCGCGCAACGCCATGGCAGCGCCGGAGGAACCCTTCGACGAAGGCACCTCGCGCTCCAAGATCATCACCGCCGAAGCCCAGCTCAGCGTGCCGTTCGCCCTGGGCGACCAGCGCCTGCGCTACAGCAGTTCCTGGCGTGCGCAATGGAACCGCACGCCACTGGTGCCCCAGGACCGCTTCACCATCGGCGGCCGCTACAGCGTGCGCGGCTTCGATGGCGAGCAGATCCTCTCCGCCGACCGTGGCTGGCTGACCCGCAACGACCTGGGCCTGGCCCTCGGCCAGACCGGCCAGGAAGCCTACGTGGGCGTCGACTACGGCGAGGTCGGCGGGCAATCGAGCAAGTACCTGATCGGCACCCACCTGGCCGGCTACGTGCTGGGCCTGCGCGGCGGCTATCGCGGCGTCTCCTACGACGTCTTCGTCGGCCAGCCGATCAGCAAGCCCAGCGGCTTCGATACCGCCAACACCACCGGCGGCTTCAACCTGACCTGGTCCTTCTGAGGAGGCGCCCATGCATATCGACGGATTCGACATCACCGCGCCGGGCTTCATCGACGAGCCCTGGAACGAAGCCGAGGTACTGGGCTCGGCGGTCTGGTTGTGGCTGCACTCGGCGTCCCACCGCGACGTCCCGCTGCATGCCCTGAATGCCTTGCTGCTGCCGGCGATCAGCCACCGCCAGTTCATCCTCGGCCGGCAGAACGGCCGGCCGGTGTTCTACGTCGCCTTCAGCAACCTGAGCCTGGAAGCCGAGGCGCGCTACCTGAGCCAGCCGGCGATCTGCATGCCGGCCGACGACTGGAACAGCGGCGAGCGCATCTGGTTCAACGACTGGGTGGCGCCGTTCGGCCACTCCGTACCGGTGTCGCGCGTCCTGCAGCGGCACTTCTTCGCCAACCGCTGCGGCCGGGCGCTGTACCACCGTGGCGAACAACGCGGCCTGAGGATCAAGAAGTTCCAGGGTGTCGCGGTCATGCCCGCCGAAGGGCGCGCATGGTTCTCCGACCACCCGCTGGCCATCCAGCTCTGAGCGCGCCTCACGGCCTGCGCCCTGAACCGACAAAGGGATTTGTATGAACAAGCACCTCTACCGCATCGTTTTCAACAAGGCCCGCGGCCAGCTGATGGTCGTCGCCGAGAACGTCACCAGCCAGGGCAAGGCGCCGGGCACCACCGACGGTCCGCTGGGCGCGCTGGGCGCCTCGCTGCTGGTCAGCCTGCGTCCGCTGCGCTTCGCGCTGATGGCGACACTGGGGCTGGTCAGCCTGGCCGCCCCGCTGGCCCACGCCGACATCGTCGCCGACCGCGGCGCTCCGCAGAACCAGCAACCGGGCGTGATCAACTCCGCCAACGGCGTGCCCCAGGTGAACATCCAGACACCCAGCGCCGCTGGCGTCTCGCGCAACACCTACAGCCAGTTCGACGTGAACCAGCAGGGCGCGATCCTCAACAACTCGCGCAACAGCGTACAGACCCAGCTTGGCGGCTGGATCGACGGCAACCAGGCGCTGGCCAATGGCACCGCGCGGGTGATCCTCAACGAGGTCAACGGCAGCAATCCCAGCCAACTGCGCGGCTACGTGGAAGTCGCCGGCGACCGCGCCCAGGTGGTGATCGCTAACCCGGCCGGCATCGCCTGTGACGGCTGCGGCTTCATCAACGCCAACCGCGCGACCCTAACCACCGGCACCGCGCAGATCGTCGACGGCCAGTTGCAGGGCTACGAGGTCCGCGGCGGCCACATCGCGATCACCGGCAAGGGCCTGGATGCAAGCCAGACCGACTTCACCGACGTGATCGCCCGCTCCGTGGAGGTCAACGCCGGCGTCTGGGCCAAGGACCTGCGCGTCACCGCCGGGGCCAACCAGGTCAATGCCGACAACACCAGCGCACGGGCCATCGACGGCACCGGCGAGAAGCCCTCGGTGGCCATCGACGTTGCCCAGCTCGGCGGCATGTACGCCGGCAAGATCATGCTGGTCGGCACCGAATCCGGCGTCGGCGTGCGCAATGCCGGGCAGATCGGTGCCAGCGCCGGCGACGTGGTGATCAATGCCGACGGCCGCATCGGCAACAGCGGCCAGATCAACGCCACTGCCAACGTCCGCCTGGACAGCAATGGCGGCATCGACAACAGCGGCTCACTGTACGCCAAGGGCGATACCGCCCTGAGCAGCCGCGGCGATATCCACAACAGCGGCATCGCCGCAGCGCAGCAGAACGTCAGCCTGAACGCCAGCGGCATCGTCAACGACAGCAAGGCCACCCTCGCCGCCGGCGTGCAGGCCGATGGCAGTGTCGGCAGCAGCGGTCGACTCGACATCAAGGCCGCCCAGCAGGTGAAGAGCCAGGGTGCGACCCTTGCCGGTGGCGACCTCGACATCGGCGGCGCCAGTCTCGACCTGAGCCAGGGCCAGGCCGGTGCGCAGAACGTCCGCCTCACTGCCAGCAATGGCAACGCCAACCTCACCGGCGCCCAGGTGGACGCCAGCAACGCGCTGGCGGTGAGCGCCTCGCAGACGCTCACCAGCGACGCGGCCAGGCTCGCCGGCGCCAGCGTTCAGCTGCAGGCGCATGACCTGTCCAACCGCAAGGGCGAGATCATCCAGACCGGCAGCGGCGACATGACCCTCGCCCTTCCCGGCACCCTGGACAACAGCGACGGCCGAATCGCCAGCAACGCCACCAACCTGACGCTCAACGCGCTGAACCTGGACAACCGTCGCGGCAAGGTCGAACACGCCGGCAACGGCACGCTGAACGTCAGCGCCAACTCCCTCGACGGCCGCGACGGCTCGCTCGCCAGCAACGGCCAGCTGCAGGCCCGCTTCAACAACGCACTGCTCGACGGCGCCAGCACCGTGGCCCGGCAGATCAGCATCGACGCCGCCTCGCTGTCCAACCGCCAGGGCGAAATCCTGCAGACCGGCGCCGGCACCCTGCGCGTCAGCACCAGCGGCCTGCTGGACAACAGCAGCGGCACCCTCGCCGGCAACGGCGGCGTCCAGCTGGACGCCGGCACCCTGCTGAACCAGTCCGGCACCGTCCAGGCTGCCGGCGGCGACCTGCAAGCCAAGGTCAAGGGCAAGCTGGACAACGGCGCCGGCACGCTCGCGGCCACCGGCAACTCGCGCCTGGAGGCCGGCGAGCTGGTCAACGCCAAGGGCAAGGTCACCGCCAGCGGTACGCTCGACGTCCGCGCCGACACCCTGAACAACGACACCGGCACCCTTGCCGCCAAAGGCGCCCTGACCGCCCGTGGCGGTTCGATCAGCAACCAGGGCGGCACCCTCGGTTCGGTGGACGGCACGGTCGCCATCGATGCCACCCAGGGCCGTCTCGACAACCGGGGTGGCCGCATCGAAGGCCAGCACCAGATCACCCTGTCCGGCCAGGGCGTGCTCAACGGCAACGGCCTGATCAGCGCAGGCAACCTCAAGCTCGACAGCAGCGGCGCGACCCTCGACAACCAGGGCGGCGTGCTGATCGCCACCGATGGCGTGGAACTGCAGACCGGCGCCCTGAACAACCAGGGTGGCCTGGTCCAGGCCGACGGCCTGCTGCGCATCGACGCCCACGGCCAGGCCATCACCAACACCGACTCCGGCGTCAGTGGCGGCCTGCTCGGCAAGGGCGGGGTGATTCTCGCCAGCGGCAACCTGGACAACAGCGCCGGCTTCATCGGCGGCAAGGGCGACCTCGACCTCAGCAGCGCACAGATTGCCAACAACCGCGGCGGACTGCTGACCAGCGAAGGCAACGTGCGGATCAAGGCCAGCGGGCTGGACAACCGCGGCGGCCAGCTGCAGACCCTGGGCGACGCAACCCTCGACCTCGCCAGCGGCCGCCTGGACAACGCCGGCAGCCTGCTGCGCGCCGGCGGCAAGCTGGTGGTCAGCGCCGGCACCCTGGACAACCGGCACACCCTGGGCACCGACCAGGGCCT
>CBIGPF010000260.1:0-5942 GCA_966191535.1 uncultured Pseudomonas sp.
GTGCGCTGGTTGGAGCCGTAGCAGATCAGCGCCGCGTCACACAGGCCGGCCTCCAGGGCCAGGGTCGCCTGCAATAGATGCAGCTCGAAGCTGGAGCCGCCGACGTTGGTGCCATCGACGAATTTCGGCTTGATGCCCAGGTACTCGCAGACCGAGAGGGTCGGGAAGGCGTGGGAGCTGGTGGCCGAGAACACCGCGTCGATGTCCGAGAGCCTCAGGCCGGCATCGGCGATGGCCTTCAGGGAGGCCTGGCCGAGCAGTTCCATGGCGCTGTAGCCGTGGGCTTCGCCGATACCGGCGCTGCCGATGCCGACGATGGCGGTCTTGCCGCGCAGGACCTGGCTCATGCCTGCACCTCCGCCAGGGGCTCGAAGACCACGACGGCGCCGCTGTCCTGCTGGGCGATACGCGCCTTGACGCGGGTGCCGATGGGCAGGCTGAGGTGACCTTCGATGCGCGACATCATGCGCACGCCTTCGTCGAGGTCGATCAGGGCAACGTTGTAGTCACCGCTGCGAGCGCGGTTGACGGTCAGGGCATACAGGGTACCCAGGCCACTGGCGGGGACCCATTCCAGGTCGGTTTCGCCGCTGCCCGGCACCTGGGTGCGCGGGTAGAACACATGCCGGCCGGTGGAGGCGCTGCGCTGCAACATGAAGCGACCCTGGGCGAGGAAGGCAAGGTACTGCGCCTCGGGCCCTGGCATGCTGCGGTCGGGGAAATCCACCATTGAGGTTTCTCCTTTGTTCTTGTTCTGCCTTTGTTGCAAAGTGCGTTACCGCCTATGCCAAGCCAGCTTCACAGAAGCCGTTGCAGGCGTCGCAGGGTCAGAATACATTCACGATACTGAATGTCAATCAGAATACAGAATATGACAACTGAAAAGACCGTCGAAGAAGCCAGCAGCAAACGCACCGGCGGCGCCAAGGATGTCGGCGCCGTAGTGAACGCCATCCAGATCCTCCGCCACCTGGCCAATGCCGAGGGCCCCGAGGGCGCGACCGCCATCGCTCGCGCCACCGGCATCAGCCCGAGCACCACCTTCAATATCCTGCGCACGCTGAGCAACGAGCACCTGACCTCGTTCGACAACGAGACCAAGACCTACCGCCTCGGCCTGGGCCTGTCGGAACTGGCGGTGAGCTTCATCGGCCGCAGCTATGCCGACCTGATCCAGCCGGAACTGGAGCGCCTGAGCACCAGCCACCACATCCTGATCACCCTGTGGCAGGTCACCGACGACGCGCACATCCGCGTGATCGCCGTGTCTGCGCCAACCGTCGCGCACGTCAACGTCGCCATCGGCTCGCGCCTCCCAGAGCTGGTGGGTGCCGCCGGGCGCTGCATCGCCGGGCTGCGCAACCTCCCCGAAGACGAACTGCGCCGCCGCCTGACCCGCGTGCGCTGGGAGAGCCCGCCGAGCTTCGAGGAGTACCGCAGCGACGCTGCAGCCACCCTGCAGCGCGGCTGGGCCATCGACCAGGACCACCTCTATCGCGGCGTCAGCATGGTCGCCAGCGCCATCATCGACCATGACCGCCAGCCACGCTTCATCATTTCCGGCATCGGCATCAGCGCCCAGCACGATCGCGAGAAGCTCGAACAGATCGGCGCCAGCCTGCACGAGACAGCCCGCTTCATCAGCCGCTCGCTGTTCCCGCAAAGCATCACCACGCCAACGGAATGAACAAAATTTCATTCACCATATGAAATGACATTCATATTAACGAATGATTTCAACTCAACCAGCGGGAGCGTCGCCGCACCGGACGGCGCCACCCCGCGCATCGAAGCCCGTGACGCCATCCGCCCGATGCGACTGATGGCAGCGATATTCACGGGCGGGGGCCCACAGCCGCGACTATCGCCGGTATCATGGCAAGTCTTGATGGAGTCCTGGCGGTGACCACCCCGCGGAGAACACCGTTCCCGCCATGCACCCGAATCCCTCGCCGATTCGGGCAGCCCGCTGCCAGAGCCCGCCAAACCCTCTGCCCGGATGCACGCCGGCCTTGCACGGCTCGCGGCAGCCGCAGGTAATCCCATTGAATGAGGCAACCATGGAACAGAAAGACATCGATTGGGGCACGCTCGGATTCGATTACATCAAGACCGACTTTCGCTACATCTCCCACTGGCGCGATGGTCTGTGGGACGACGGCAAGCTGACCGAAGACAACACCCTGCACATCAGCGAGGGCTCCTCCGCCCTGCACTACGGCCAGCAGTGCTTCGAAGGCCTGAAGGCCTACCGCTGCAAGGACGGCTCGATCAACCTGTTCCGCCCGGACCAGAACGCCGCGCGCATGGCCCGCAGCTGCGCCCGCGTACTGATGCCGCAGGTGTCCGAAGAGCGGTTCATCGAGGCCTGCAAGCAGGTCGTGCGCGCCAACGAGCGCTTCATTCCGCCGTACGGTTCCGGCGGCGCGCTGTACCTGCGTCCGTTCGTGATCGGCGTGGGCGACAACATCGGCGTGCGTCCGGCTCCGGAATTCATCTTCTCGGTGTTCTGCATCCCGGTCGGCGCCTACTTCAAGGGCGGCATGAAGCCCCATGACTTCGTGATCTCCACCTACGACCGCGCCGCCCCCAACGGCACCGGCGCCGCCAAGGTCGGTGGCAACTATGCCGCCAGCCTGATGCCGGGCGCCCAGGCCAAGAAAGACGGCTTCGCCGACTGCATCTACCTCGACCCGGCCACCCACAGCCGCATCGAGGAAGTGGGCTCGGCCAACTTCTTCGCCATCACCCACGACAACGAGTTCGTCACCCCGCGCTCCAGCTCGGTACTGCCAGGCATCACCCGCCTGTCGCTGATGCAGCTGGCCGAACAGCGCCTGGGCCTGAAAGTGGTCGAAGGCGACGTGCAGATCGACGACCTGGCCCGCTTCAAGGAAGCCGGCGCCTGCGGTACCGCGGCGGTGATCACCCCGATCGGCGGCATCCAGTACAAGGACAACCTGCACGTGTTCTTCAGCCGCGACGACGTCGGCCCGGTGACCCGTCGCCTCTACGAAGAGCTGACCGGCATCCAGAAGGGTGACGTGGAAGGCCCGGAAGGCTGGGTCGTCAAGGTCTGACCCTGACCCACAGCCGCAACGAAAACGCCCGGCAAATGCCGGGCGTTTTCATTTCAGCCGCAGCCATTCACGCGGGGCTGGGCAGCGCTGGCTGGCACAGCAGCCAGTCATGCAACAGTGCCTGCAACTCCTCGAACTTCACCGGCTTGGCCATGTAGTCGCTCATCCCGGCGGCCAGGCAGCGCTCGCGATCACCGCTATGGCTATGGGCGGTGATCGCCAGCACCGGCAGGTCCGCGCAGCGCGGCAGGGTACGGATCGCCCGGCAGGTGGCGAAGCCGTCCATCACCGGCATCTGACAGTCCAGCAGCACGGTATCGATGGACTCCCGACGCAGCAGCTCGATGGCCTCGGCGCCGTTGTCGGCAGTGCGCACGCGGTAACCCAGCTTGAGCAACATGCCGCGGATCACCAACTGGTTGATGGCGTTGTCCTCCACGACCAGCACGGTGCACTGGTCGGGACTGCGCAGCACCTGGCCGCCCGCGCGACGCGGCGGCGGAGCGATGCTCTGCACCGGCTGACCGACCTGCAAGTCGAGAGCGAAGCGGCTGCCCTGTCCCGGCATGGATTCGTGAGCCAGCGTACCGCCCAGCAGCGCGACCAGCTTGCGGCACAGCGCCAAGCCGATCCCCAGGCCGCCGTATTCGCGGGTCAGCGAGCCGTCGAGCTGGAAGAAGCGCTGGTACAGCGCACCATCCGACGGCGTCGAAAAACCGATGCCGCTGTCCTGCACCTCGATGCGCAGCGCCAGCCCTTCGCTGTTCGCCACACCACCGACGCGCAGGTTCACGCCACCCTGGTGGGTGAACTTGATGGCGTTGTCGATCAGGTAGCCCAGCGCCTGGGCCAGCTTGCCGGCGTCGCCTTCGAGGGTATCGGGCAGGCTTTCGTCCAGTTGCAGGACGAAACGCAACCCGCGCTCCTCGGCACGCGGTGCGTACTGCGCACGCAAGCCATCGCACAGGCCGCGCAGACTGAACGGCTCGCGGCGCGGGTAGAGCTTGCCGGCCTGCAACTCGATCAGCGCGAGGATGTCGTTGACCATGCGCATCATGTCCCGTGCCGAGCCGGTGGCGGTCTTGTGGTACTGCGCCAGCTCGACGTCCATGGGCACCGTCTGCATCAGCTCAAGCGAGCCGATCACCCCACTCATGGGCGTGCGCAGTTCGTGGGTAACGGTGGCGAGGAACTCGTCCTTCAGGCGGTTGCTGCTGGCCAGCTCCAGGTTCAGCTGCTCCAGCTTGCGACTGGTCTCCTGAAGGATGCGCGTGCGCTCCTCCTTCATGGCGTTGATGCGATCCGCCAGCGCCAGGGACAACAGGCCAACCTCCAGTGCAGAGCCGATCTGGCTGGCGTACATGGTGAGGAACACATTGGGCAGGAAGCCCAGCACCATCAGCGTGTTGATGATCCCACCGAGCAGGAAGGCGCTCCAGGCGAAGATGAAGTAGCGCGCCACGCGCATGCCGCGCAGCCAGGCGACGATGCCGGCGGTGAAGATCACCACGGTGAACGCCAGCGCCAGGTAGGTCGCCAGGCGCAGGGCGACGGCATAACTGACGGTCAACGCCAGCACCATCACCAGCGCACCGACGCCCATCAGCACACGCAGGATGCGGTCGATCCACAGGCTGTGTTCGCGGGTGTGCAGGAAGCTGCGGGCGAACTGACAGCCGAACAGGCCGGCGGAGCCGATCAGGAAAGGCGTGGAAGCATTGGCCCACCAGGGATTGTTCGGCCAGAAGTACTCGATGCCCGCGCCGTTGACCGAGATCTGGTAGAGGCCGAACGAGGCTATATAAAGGATGTAGTAGAGATAGCTGGTGTCGCGGACGCTGAGGAAGATGAACAGGTTGTAGATCAGCATCACCAGCAGCACGCCGTAGATGATGCCCAGCACATAGATGCGCCCCGGCTGCTCCTCCAGGTAGGCCTTGGGCGACCAGAGCGTCAGCGGCGCCTGGATCGAGCCCTGGCTCTCCAGGCGCAGGTAGACGCGCAGCGGCTTGCCCGGCTCCAGCTTGAGGTCGAACAGGTAGTTGTTCTGGCGGATCGGCCGGCTATCGAACGGCAGGGTATC
Source organism: uncultured Pseudomonas sp. (assembly GCA_966191535.1). Classification (GTDB taxonomy): domain Bacteria; phylum Pseudomonadota; class Gammaproteobacteria; order Pseudomonadales; family Pseudomonadaceae; genus Pseudomonas. The sequence continues at coordinate 5,164 of CBIGPF010000260.1, forward strand.
GCCCGTGCGCTGCGCCAGCGTGAAGCCGCCATGGCCGTCGGGGAGGTAGAGGTCGAGCTTGTCCAGCGGCGGATAGGCCAGCTCCAGCAACCAGTTGGCCGGATCGGACGAGACCTTCGGCTGATAGTCAAGGTCCAGGCGCAGCCAGAACACCGAACGTGAATAGCCGGCGTTGAGCACATCGTGCTCATGGTGACGGAAGCTGGCGGCTAGCGCCGGCGAGCTGATCTCGGCGATATCGGCCGTGCCGCGCACGTCTTCGAAGACATCCATCGCCCGCCCCAGAGGCAGTTGTCCGACGTGCTCGTCGAAGCTGATGGCGCTCGCCACTGGCGAGAGAATGAGAAGGATCAGGAAGATCAGCCAGTGCCGCATGGTGCCCCGCAGTGCCGCCGACAGCCGCGCCGGAGATCCCCATCTCCCGCTTTGGCGCACCGTGGTGGCGTTGTGTTGGAATCGGCGAACTCTAGCACAGGCCTTGTGCCACGTGGCATTCGACCATCCGGACAGGGCGCGCCCGGGTGATGCGCAATGGACCGTTCGGTCAGCTCAGCGACACGTTTTGGTGATAAGCTCCCGCGCCATGAAAACACCTGCCTCCCGTCCCGTAGTGCTCTGCCTGTCCGGCCACGACCCGAGTGGTGGCGCCGGCCTGCAGGCCGATATCGAAGCCCTGATCGCCCAAGGCTGCCACGCGGCGCCCGCCGTCACCGCACTGACCGTTCAGGATACCGTCAACGTTTCCGACTTCCGCGTGCTCGACCGCGAGTGGGTGCTGG
>CBIGPF010000261.1:0-5848 GCA_966191535.1 uncultured Pseudomonas sp.
GAATCGAACCGCCGACACGGGGATTTTCAATCCCCTGCTCTACCAACTGAGCTACCTGGGCAACGTGGCGCGCATTAAAAGGGTTTTCGGAAAGGGTGTCAAGCGTGCCGCGAAAAAATTTTTCAAATAATACCGAAGCTTACGCGCTGGGCGGGACGTAGCCCTCGGCCTGCGCGTATTCCTCGCCGGACAGGAACTTGTCCATCTCGGCGGTGAGGAACTTGCGATCCTCGGCATTCATCATGTTCAGGCGACGCTCGTTGATCAGCATGGTCTGGTGCTTCTGCCATTCGTCCCAGGCTTTCTTCGAGACGTGCTCGTAGATGTCCTGGCCCTTGGCTCCGGGATAGGGTGCGCGATCGAGGCCGGGCAGCTCTTCTTTGAATTTGCGGCACATCACCAGTCGGGTCATGACATTTCTCCTGCGTTCAACACGTCGGCGGCTCGTTTGAGCAGCTTCTTCACCGGGGCGGCAAGGCCGAGCCGCGGCGGGGTGGCGAGGTTATACCAGAGCCAGTCGGCCTCGGCCACGGCGGGGGCTGCGTCCTCGACGCGCACCAGCCAGGGCTCGATGGCCAGCTGGAAGTGGCTGAATGTGTGGGTCAGGCCGGGCAGCTCGCGGCGTTCGCCCAGGCGCAGGGCGTGGCGCTGCGCCAGCGGGTCGAGGGCGGCCAGGTCGTCCAGCTCCGGGAAGCTCCAGAGACCGCCCCAGAGGCCGCTCGACGGACGACGATAGAGCAGGATGTCGCCCTCGCGGTTGGCCAGGATCGGCATCAATGTGCGCTTCTGCGGCAGCGCCTTGCGCGGCTTCGACACCGGGAAGTCGGTCTCGCGGCCGAGGAAGTGCGCGCGACAGCCCTCGCGCAGCGGGCAGAGCAGGCAGCTCGGCTTGCTGCGGGTGCAGAGGGTGGCACCCAGGTCCATCATCGCCTGGGTGTAGTGGTTGACCCGCTCCTGCGGCGTGAAGCGCTCGGCGGCGTCCCACAACTGCCTGGCGACCTTGGGCTCGCCCGGGTAGCCGTCGCAGGCGATATAGCGCGCCAGCACGCGCTTGACGTTGCCGTCGAGGATCGGCGCGCGCAAGCCCATGGAGATGCTGGCGATGGCGCCGGCGGTGGAACGGCCGATGCCGGGCAGCTCGGCGAGCTGTTCGACGTCGCGGGGGAACTCGCCGCCATGCTGTTCCATCACCGTCTTGGCGGTCTTGTGCAGGTTGCGGGCGCGGGTGTAATAGCCCAGGCCCGTCCACAGGTGCAGCACTTCGTCTTCCGCTGCGCTGGCGAGGTCTGCGACCGTTGGCAATGCCGTCATGAAACGGTCGTAGTAGCCCATCACGGTGCTGACCTGGGTCTGCTGCAGCATGATTTCCGATACCCACACCCGGTAGGGCGTGATGTTCTGCTGCCAGGGCAGGTCATGGCGGCCGTGCGTGTCGAACCAGTCGAGCACGGCCGAATTGAAGCTTTCCGGGGTCACTTCTTGAACAGCCCTTTGAGTGCGTCTTTGAGTTCGGGACTGACCTTGTCGCCGAGCTTCTCTTCGAGTTTCTGGTTCAGCCGGTCCCCGGCCAAACGTGCGGCGATCTTGCCGATGCCGTCCTTGTCCAGGCGGCAGGCCTTGGCGCCCAGTTCCAGCGGGCCGCGGCAGCGCAGCGGCCATTCGATGCCGACGTAGCGCTTGTTCACTTCGCAGGCGGGGTCGGGCATGTCGCTCTTGTCGCCTTCGATGGTCACGCCGACGCGGTAGTCCATGCCCAGCACGCGCAGGTCGAGATCGCCGCTGGCCTTGACGGTCAGGCCGGGGATGCTGGCCTTGAGGTCGGGGTTGCTGGCCACGCCATTCTTGAACACCAGGTTGCCCTGCAGTTCGCGGAACGGGGTGTCCTTGCCGCCGTGGTCGGCGGTCAACGACTTGCGGTTGAGGGTGGCGATGCCCTGGCACAGCTGCTGTTCGAGGTTGGCATTGAGCAGCACGCCCTGGGTCAGGACGAAGCGCGCGGTGCCGTTGAGGTTATCGATCCAGGCCTTCTGACTATTGCCCTGGGTGGTGATGTCGGCGTCCAGGTCCAGCAGGCCCTTCACTGGCGGCTTCTGGCCCTGGGACTCGAGCAGGCGTTCCACCGGCACGTCGGCGATGTGTTTCTTCGCCGTCAGGGTCGGTACGTCCTGGCGCACGTCGAGGGTGGCGGTGGCGTTGAACTTGCCGTCATAGAGTTCGCCACGCAGGTCGTCGAGGTTGAGCAGGCCGCCCTGGCCGCGCAGCTTGAGCACGGCGTTCTCGATGGGCAGCTTGTCCAGGGTCAGCTGGCCGAGGTTCAGGCTGGTGTCGAGGTCCAGCGCGCGGAGACGGGCGATGGGCAGCAGCGGGGCGTCGCTCCAGGCCTGTTGGGTCGGTTGGTTGGGCAGTGGCGTGTCACCCTTGATGGCGCTCTGTTCGGTGCTCTCGACTTCTGCCTTGCGCGCGCTGTTGGTGGCGTCCTGGGCTTTCTTGACCTTGGCCGGCAGGTAGCGGTCGAGGTTCAGCTTGTCGCCGGACAGTTGGGCGCGAATTGCCTGCTTGCTGAAGTCGGCAATGCCGAGGTTGCCGCCGAAGCTGCTGTCATCCAGCTTCAGGTTGATGTCGCTGAGGGACAGGCTGTTGCGGGTGCCGCTGACGCGGGTGGCCAGCTCCAGCTTGGTGAGGGTGGTGGTGTCGGCCATCTCCGGCAGGGGCTGGCCGATGCCGTCGAGGAATTCACGCAGGTTGAAGGGCGCCAGCGACAGGCCGCCGTCGAACTTGGGCTCCTTGTCCAGCTCGCGTGCCTTGAGTTCGCCGAGCGCGCGCATCTGGTTGACGGTGACTTTCAGGCCGTTCCATTCGGCGACCTGGGCGGCCTGGTCGAGTACCAGCTGGCCCTGGGCGCTGTAGTTGGCGGTCTTGCCCTGGAACGGATCGCCGGAGACCTCACCGGACAGCTTGGCGTCTTCGAGCTGGTAGCGCTTGAGTGCGCGGTCGAAGCGCAGGTTGCCGGTCAGTTCGGTGCGCGCGCGGATCACCGGCTGGTTGGTGCCCAGGTAGGCGCTGAGCTTCACCGGGATGTTGCTGCCTTCGCGGATGGCGCCGGTGCTCAGCTCGATGCCTTCGACACTGTAGTTCTTGCCGCTCTGGGCGTCGGCGTAGTCGATGCGGGCGTTCTTCACGCTCAGGCTGTCGATGTCCAGCTTCATCGCCTGGTGGCCTTCGCTGGCGGCGGGCTTGGCCGGTTCGCTCGGTGCCGATTGGGCGGCCGGCGTCGTGCCGTTGGCGGGCGTGGCAGGCTGGACGGGCTTGCCGATGCTCTCCCAGTTGCCGACGCCGTTCTTGTCCTTGTTCAGGGTGAGGGTCAGTCCTTCGACGCGGATGTCGCTCATCTGCACCTGCTTGCGCAGCAGGGGCAGCACGCGAACGGACATCGCCAGCAATTGCGCATCGGCGAAGGGTTTGTCCGGGGCTTGCAGGCTGGCGACGCTGGTGTCGTGCAGCTCCAGGCCCAGCCAGGGGAACAGGCTCCAGCCGATATCGCCCTTGAGGTTCAGTTCGAGGTTGGCCTTGTCCCGGGCGAGCTGGCGGATCTCGTCCTTGTAGTCGTTCGGATCGAAGAAATGGGTCAGCACGAAGCCGGCGGCGACGATGAGCAGCAGCAGGACCAGGGCAATGATGCCGATGATTTTGCCGAACGCTTTCATGGACGGGTCCTTGTTCAGGCGGCGAGTGGAGTAGCGGGAAAGTATACCAATGACACGGGAGCGCCCCAGCCCGGAAAGGCGGGTTCGGGTATTGCGGGGTTTGAACGGGGACTCGCCGTGCGGTTCCCTCGCGCGCTCAGCCCTGCTGCGAGCGCCGCAGAACGGCGTCGATCGCTGCGCGGGCCTGCGGGCTGTTCTTCCAGCAACTGCTGCCGGTCAGCGCGGCGCCGTGCTGGAGGATTTCCTCGGCGCTGGCTTCACGCAGCCGGGCGAAGCTGTCCAGGTCCATCTGTTCCAGGCGTTGCAGCACGGTGGGGCCGACTCCTCTCAGGGCGAGCAGGGCGTCGCGTTCGGTGGAATCGAATGGCATGGCACGTCTCCTTGTGCGCTCGGGGTTCAGGCGGGCTCCAGCGTCAGGCCCAGGTGCTCGGCAAAACGCTTGGCGTCGGGCTGGCCATCCGGTGCGTTCAGGCGCAGCGCGGCACCCTGCAGGACGGCCAGGCGCTGCGCCTCTTCCAGCAGCCGCCGGGCGACGCCGCGGTGGCGGGTGACCTGGCGCACGCACAGTCGGGAAAGTCGCCAGGTGTCGCTGTCACGCTCGATCCAGGCGGCGCCCAGCAGGCGGTCGTTGAAGCGTCCGGTGAACAGCCGGCCCTCGGCGAGCCCGCGGGTGACCAGCTCATGGGCGTCGGCGAAGGGCGCCAGCAGCCACTGTGGCGCGTCGGCGTAGATCTTCAGCAGGTCCTGGCGGTCCTGGTCGCTGGGCTGGGTCAGGTGCTGGGCGACGACGGGCATGGGCAATCCTCGAAAGGCGAGCCGCGCAGTGTAGGACTATCGGCCAGCGCCGACCACCGCCCATAGCCGCGCAGCGCCCGGCGCGCCTATAATGCCGCCCCTTCTTATAATTACGTGCAGTGTTAGCTGTGGAGCTGGTGATGGCCGAACGCAAGGCATCCGTCGCGCGCGACACCCTGGAAACCCAGATCAAGGTTTCCATCGACCTGGATGGAACGGGCAAGGCCCGCTTCGATACCGGGGTTCCCTTCCTCGAGCACATGATGGACCAGATCGCCCGCCACGGCCTGATCGACCTGGACATCGAGTGCAAGGGCGACCTGCATATCGACGACCACCATACCGTCGAAGACATCGGCATCACCCTCGGCCAGGCCTTCGCCAAGGCCATCGGCGACAAGAAAGGCATTCGCCGCTACGGCCACGCCTACGTGCCGCTGGACGAAGCGCTGTCGCGCGTGGTCATCGACTTCTCCGGCCGTCCCGGCCTGCAGATGCACGTACCGTTCACCCGCGCCAGCGTCGGTGGCTTCGATGTCGACCTGTTCATGGAGTTCTTCCAGGGCTTCGTCAACCACGCCAACGTCACCCTGCACATCGACAACCTGCGTGGGCACAACACCCACCACCAGATCGAGACAGTGTTCAAGGCCTTCGGCCGCGCGCTGCGCATGGCCATCGAGCTGGACGAGCGCATGGCCGGCCAGATGCCGTCCACCAAAGGGTGCCTGTAATGCAGACGGTAGCCGTCATCGACTACGGCATGGGTAACCTGCACTCGGTGGCCAAGGCGCGTGAGCGCGTGGGCGCCGGCCGTGTGCTGGTGACCAGCGACGCCAACGTGATCCGTGAGGCGGACCGCGTGGTGTTCCCGGGCGTCGGCGCGATCCGCGATTGCATGGCCGAGATCAAGCGCCTGGGCTTCGACAGCCTGGTGCGCGAGGTCAGCCAGGACCGCCCGTTCCTCGGCATCTGCGTCGGCATGCAGGCGCTGCTGGAGCACAGCGAAGAGAACGACGGCGTCGACTGCATCGGCCTGTTCCCCGGCAAGGTGCGTTTCTTCGGCAAGGACCTGCACGAGGACGGCGAGCACCTGAAGGTGCCGCACATGGGCTGGAACGAAGTGGCGCAGAGCGTGGATCACCCGCTGTGGCACGACATCCCGGACCTCGCGCGCTTCTACTTCGTGCACAGCTATTACATCCAGGCCGGTAACCCGCGCCAGGTGGTCGGTCGCGGCCATTACGGCGTCGATTTCGCCGCCGCACTGGCTGACGGCTCGCGCTTCGCCGTGCAGTTCCACCCGGAGAAGAGCCATACCCATGGCCTGCAGCTGCTGCAGAACTTCG
>CBIGPF010000262.1:0-5767 GCA_966191535.1 uncultured Pseudomonas sp.
TACTCGGCTACGAACCGAGCGGTCGGAGGTTCGAATCCTCCTGAGTGCGCCATATACGAAAGGGCCTGCAGAAATGCAGGCCCTTTTTCTTTGTTCGCAGAAAAGCATGGGCAGCGCATTCAGCGTTTCACCTTGCCCATTACGCAGCCGTCCTCGTCGAAGGTGACGGTGCGCGCGCCGCGCTTCTTGTCTGCGGCGTAGTGGTAGCGCAGCGTCTCGTTATGCTGGCTTGTCCGATCGGGCCTTCCAAAGGCGCTTTCCACATCGCTTCGGGTCATGCCCGTCCTGATCCGGCCCTCGATGATCGCCTTGCGCCGCTCGCTGCCGGTGACACGATTGCCGCAGCCGTTCTGCTGTTCACCGACGACCACGACAGAATCCCGCTCGGCTTCCTTGTCTTGGCCTTTGCTGCGCGCCAGTGGCCGTTGTGGTGTCGATTCCTTTGGCGTTGCCATCGGTATCGGGTCGCCGCTCCCCGGCGTCGGATTGTGCGCCTCCTGGATTTCCTGCTGACGTTCCACGGGGCAGCCATACTGACTGAACAGTACGCTGCCGTCGGTGGCAGTACAGCGGAACACCGAGGCGGCTTCGCTGGTCGGTACAAGTGAAATCAGGAGTGAATGGAGCAGGGCCGGCAGGCGCATCGTTTTCTCCATCATTGCGGGCCTGCCAGCAGCCTAGGCGTGGAGTTTGTCAGTCGGGGCCGGGTGTCCTGTGGGAGCTTTCGGGCGTCGAACCGGGCAGTGAATCGGCAGTGAACTTTCGTCCGCAAGCGATTGTTCTGGCCGCCATTTTGTAACGCCTATTACACCCCGGAGTGTTATCATTTCCCGCATCTGCCCTCGATGGGCGCATGGGACACCACCATGGACTTACCCAGTAGTTACTCAGAACCCCGATTGCGTACACACGACCTGATGTATTGATCCCCTCTGGCCCGTTCTGCCACTGGGGGTGGAGCGTGCTATGACCGAAGTAGAAGCCAAGAAGCCGCAGGAAAGTCTGCAGGACCGCCTCAACCAGGTGGTCGACCTGCTGCACAAGCACAAGCTGATGGAAGACCTGACGCACCGTCAGGAAGGCCAGCATCAAGACCTCGTCGAAAACCTCGTGCACCGCCAGAATCTGGCTGAGCTCCAGCGGAAGCTGGAAGAGCTGCACCCGGCCGACATCGCCCACATCCTCGAATCCCTTCCGCTGGACGACCGCCTGACGGTCTGGCAGTTGGTGAAGGCCGAGCGCGACGGCGACATCCTCCTCGAAGTATCCGACTCCGTGCGGGAAACCCTGATCGCCGACATGGACGATCACGAGATCCTCGCTGCGGCCAAGGACATGGACGCCGACGAACTCGCCGACCTTGCGCCGGAATTGCCGCGCGATGTGGTTCACGAGCTCATGGAAACCCTCGATGCGCAGCAGCGCGAGCGCGTGCGCTCGGCACTGTCCTACGAGGAAGACCAGGTCGGCGCGTTGATGGACTTCGAGATGGTCACCATCCGCGATGATGTCAGCCTGGAGGTGGTGCTTCGCTACCTGCGTCGCCTGAAGGAGCTGCCCGGCCATACCGACAAGCTCTTCGTCGTCGATTACGACGGCGTGCTCAAGGGCGTGCTGCCGATCAAGCGCCTGCTGGTGAACGATCCGGACAAGGACGTGGCGGAAGTCATGGCCACCGACCCGGTGACCTTCAGCCCCGACGAGGATGGCTACGATGCCGCCCAGGCGTTCGAGCGCTACGACCTGATTTCCGCCCCCGTGGTGGACAAGAACGGCAAGCTGATCGGCCGTCTGACCATCGACGAGATGGTCGACCTGATCCGTGAGGAAAGCGAAAGCGAAGTCCTGAACATGGCCGGTCTGCGCGAAGAGGAAGATATCTTCGCCTCGGTCTGGAAATCGGTCGGTAACCGCTGGGCCTGGCTGGCGACCAACCTGGTCACCGCCTTTATCGCCTCGCGGGTAATCGGCCTGTTCGAAGGCTCCATCGAGAAGCTGGTGGCGCTTGCCGCACTGATGCCCATCGTGGCCGGCATCGGCGGCAACTCCGGCAACCAGACCATCACCATGATCGTCCGCGCCATGGCCCTGGACCAGATCCAGACCAGCAGCGCGAATCGCCTGCTGCGCAAGGAGCTGGGCGTGGCGTTGGTGAACGGCCTGGTCTGGGGTGGGGTGATCGGCCTGGTCGCTTTTTACCTGTACGGCAACTGGGAACTGGGCGCCGTGATGACCGGCGCCATGACGCTGAACCTGCTGCTGGCCGCAATGATGGGTGTGCTGATCCCGATGACCCTGCTGCGACTGGGGCGCGACCCGGCCATGGGCTCCAGTGTGATGATCACCGCGATGACCGACAGCGGCGGCTTCTTCATCTTCCTCGGGCTGGCCACGCTGTTCCTGATGTAATGCCAGCTCCGTCGAAAAGGCCGCCCGCGAGGCGGCTTTTTTGTGCCTTCGACGCAGGAATCACAGGCATGAAAAAGCCGGCTCGAGGCCGGCTGTTTCGGGGTGTTGCAAACGACTCAGGCGTCGTTCTGTGCCATCTCGGCATCGTGTGCGATCAGGGCGATCAGCGCGTTCTGCTGACGATGGGTCAACTGGCGGAAGCGCTGCAGCAATTCGCGCTCGTGCAGGCTGAGCTCCGGGCTGTCCAGGCGGATGCCCAGGTTGTCCTGCAGGGCACCTTCCTGCAGCAGACTCTGTTCGAGACGCGCGATGATCTCGGAGTTCATGCTGCGGTGGTGGCTACGAGCGACGTCGGCGATACGCTCACGCATGCCTTCGGGCAGACGTACAACGAACTTGTCAGCGGTACGGCTGGAGTAGGAGGGGGTTGCCTGTTTCAATGGGCGCATACTTTAAACCTGTAAGTCAGGGAGGCCGATGCCATGGGTCAGCGTTGTTTCAGGCCCTTTGACAGCGATTTCCAGTGGCCGTTCAGCGCGTCGTCAAAGCTTTTGAAAAATAATCCAATAACTTGACGTCAAACCTTCGGCATATTGTGTCTCGGGTGAAGGCTAAATGCCAGCACCAATCGTCCGAAATGAGACCGCCTAGGCAGACCCTTCTTTAGATGGGAGTTAGAGGGGAAAGCTGGCGATGTGCCCATACCCGTCAGCGTAGTCGATATGTGCTGTGCGCCTGCCTGCCGTTGGGCAGCTGGTTGAGGGCACTTCGTCGCGGGTTGCCATGATGGCACAGCGAAGGACGGCGAGTCAGAGAGGACCGGCTCCCCGGGCATCGATATCGTGTTTTCACTGATATCGCACAAGGGGCGGAGTATTATCCGCCCCGCGGATCAGAAATGAAGTAGCGTCGAGCCGCCGGCGTACCGAGAGTCTTATGACCCCAGGCAGACTGATATACCTGATGGGCCCGTCGGGTTCCGGCAAGGACAGCGTGTTGCAGGCCGCCAGCTCGCCTCTGGCCGCGATGGATTGCCGGGTCGTCCGGCGCGTCATCACCCGCTCCGCCGAGGCGCGAGGGGAAGAGGCCCATTCGGTGAGCGTCGACGAATTCGCCCGCCTGGAGCGTTCGGGGGCCTTCGCCATGAGCTGGCAGGCCAATGGTCTGCATTACGGCATTCCTCGCGAGATCGATGACTGGCTCGCCACCGGCCACGATGTGCTGGTCAACGGTTCACGCAAGTACCTGCCCGAGGCGCGCCGCCGTTACCCGCAACTGATCGCGGTGCTGCTGAAGGTCGACGCGGATGTGCTTCGCCAGCGCCTGCTCAAGCGCGGGCGGGAGACGCTGGCTGAGATCGAGGCGCGCCTGGCGCGCAATGCGCACTTCGCCGATGGCCTGCCCGGGCCGCTGGTGGTGCTGGACAACTCGGTGTCCCTGGATGTCACGGTCGGCCGCCTGCTGGAACTGCTTGCCCCGCCGGGCGCCCAGGCCAGCTGAGGTCAGTCCAGCGCCAGCGACAGGCTGACGCCGTGGGGCGCAAAGCCCATCGCGGCATAGAAACGGTGCGCCATTTCCCGGTCCTGGTGGCTGGAGAGCGCCAGCTTGTAGCACTTCCAGTCACGCGCCCATTCCACGGCCCGGCCGATCAGGGCCTGGCCGATGCCCTGTCCGCGTGCGCGGCCGTCCACCACCATGTCCTCGAGGATCGCCGAGCGGGCAAAGCCGTGGGCAATGTGCTCGATCAGGTGCAGGGTGCAGGTACCGAGCAACACGCTGTCGCGTTCCGCGATCAGCGTCACCCGTGACGGTTGCTGGTTGCTCAGGGCGAGCGCGAGCAGCGCAGTGTCGGGCAACGGATCGCGCGCACCCAGTTGCTGCAGCAGCGGAGCGAGGGCAGTCGCGTCCTCGGCCGAGGCGACACGCACATCGAAGGTAGCGAACGGGGAATCGGGCAGGGCGCCGTCGTCTGTGGTCATGTCGTTTCTCCGGCTGACGGCGAAATTATGGACCGCGCTGGTGGCGGCGGCATGACAAATCGCTTGTCGGTGGTTAACATGCCGACCCGATTGTCCCGGTAGCTCAATTGGATAGAGCGTCCCCCTCCTAAGGGGAAGGTTGGAGGTTCGACCCCTCTCCGGGACACCAGCACGCAAAGGCCCGCATCAGCGGGCCTTTTTCGTTTCCGGGTGTGGTTCAGGGTGAATAGGTCACCCGGTTGCGGCCATTGTGCTTGGCGTCGTACAGCGCCTGGTCGGCCTTGACCAGCGCCTGGCTCAAGGTGCCGTCGGCAGTGAGATGGGCCAGACCCATGCTGATGGTGACGTTGGGCGTACCGGGCAACTCGGCGGTGACCTTGCGCAATTGCTCCACCCGCGATTGCGCGTCTTCCACGCTGATGCCCCACAGGTACAGGCCGAACTCCTCGCCCCCCAGTCGGGCGAATTCGAAGTCCTGCATTTCCTGCTTGATGGCGCGAGCGACGCGGGTCAGCACTTCGTCGCCGATGTCATGTCCGTAGGTGTCGTTGACCCGCTTGAAGTGGTCGATGTCGATCATGACCAGGTAGCGCTGCTCGCCGTCCTCGGGCAGGCGCTGGCCGACGCGGGTCATGAAGGAGCGGCGGTTGGGGATGCCGGTGAGCACGTCGAGGTAAGCCTGGTCCAGCAGCAGGCGGGCCATGGCGTAGTTGTACAGCTTGGCCTTGCTCAGGTGGTTGAAGACGTAGGCCGACAGCGCGCTGATGAAGAGTGGGTAGCAGACCAGCATGCTGCGCCGCGCGTCCAGGGCCGGCACATCGCCCAGCAGCGGGTTGAGGACGATCCAGGTCACCGCCAGCACCGAATAGAAGGCGAGGTTGTTCAGCGGCATCGCGGTGGCGCTATAGAGCACGGTGGCGGCGGCAATCACCAGCCAGGCGGGACGCAGGGGCTCCGGCAAGCCATCGATCACCAGGCGCGCGCCGAGGCTGAAGGTGATGACGAAGGCCAGGTTGAGCCAATGGAAGTACACCGCCTTGCGCACGAAGCTGGCGATCACGGTAATGACGAAGAACACGCCAAGGAAGAGCACCGAGACATAGGTGAAGCCCTGGCCGGCCTGGAAGCTGACGATGAGGTCGAAGAGCAGCCACATGGCGGCGCTCACCGCATAAACCAGCAGGCTGAAGCCGTGGAGCCGCTCGAAGTCGTGCTGGAGGAATTCGGCCTTGATCCCGGCCGGGACGCTTTGCTTGAGTATCTCGGACTCAATGGTCTTGAACATGAACCGCCCTGTGCGCGTGTGGGATCGCTCGCGCGAGCATAGCCGAACCCGTTGCCCGTCGCGCTTGCGTGCGAAGGGCATCGGTCGAGGGATG
>CBIGPF010000263.1:0-5733 GCA_966191535.1 uncultured Pseudomonas sp.
CTGATCATGATGTCGGTGATCACCAACTCCTACGGCAACGTGGTGTCGAGCTTCTTCGGCAGCAAGTTCCAGCGCAACATCGAGGAGCTGCTGGTCTCGCCGGTGTCGCCGCACACCATCCTCCTTGGCTTCGTCTGCGGCGGCGTGCTGCGCGGCCTGGCGGTGGGCGTGATCGTCACCTTCCTGTCGCTGTTCTTCACCGACCTGCAGATCCACCACATCGGTATCACCGTGCTGGTGGTGGTGCTGACCGCGGCGATCTTCTCCATGGGCGGTTTCGTCAACGCGGTGTTCGCGCGCAACTTCGACGACATTTCGATCATCCCGACCTTCGTGCTGACACCACTGACCTATCTGGGCGGGGTGTTCTACTCGATCACGCTGCTGCCGCCGTTCTGGCAGACCGTGTCGCTGGCCAACCCGATCCTGCCCATGGTCAATGCTTTCCGCTACGGCATCCTCGGCGTGTCCGACATCCGCATCGGCACGGCGGTGATCTTCATGCTGGTGGCGACCGTGCTGCTGTACATCTTCTGCGTGCGCCTGCTGGTGAGCGGGCGCGGCATGCGGCAGTGAGCGGTTCGTTGCGCAGATGAAAAAGGCCCCGATTGGGGCCTTTTTTCTGCCGTATCGCGAGCACCTTGCAGGGGCGGGCTTTGTCCGCAAAATCCGTTGCGGCGCAATCCGATGCTCCCGGTGACGCTGGTGCATGGATCCAACGCCGGCCCTGCCGGCGGATCGCGGGCAGGGCCCGCTCCTACAGGGTGACACCGGCAGTGGTCTGACCTGTAGGAGCGAGCTTGCTCGCGAACCACCCAACGCCGGAGCTGTCGGCGAGTCCGTTCGCGAGCAAGAACTGGGCGTCCCCCTCGCTCCTACGAAAAGCGTTACTGCGGAAACTCAATAACGAACCGTGTCCACCCCTCGGCTGACTCGCAACGAATCTCCCCGCCGTGGGCGCGGACGATGGAGCGGCAGATCGCCAACCCCAGCCCGGCATGTTCGCCTTGGCCTTCGCGGCGGGCCGGGTCGGCACGGTAGAAACGGTCGAACAGGCGCGGCAGGCGCTCGGCGGAAATCTCCCGGCCGGGGTTCTCAACGCTCAGGCGGCCGGGCTCCAGGCGCACGCGAATCTGCCCGCCATCCGGGGTGAAGCGCAGCGCGTTGTCCAGCAGGTTGGCCAGCACCCGGCGCAGCAGGGCACGGTCGCCCTGCACCGACAGCTCGCCGTCGCGCTCCAGGGCGATGGCTTTTTCCTCGGCCAGCGGCCCGTAGAACTCCAGCAGCGCGTCTACCTCGCCAGCCAGATCCAGCGGCTGGCTGCTAGGGGCAAGCAGACCGTGGTCGGCCTTGGCCAGGAACAGCATGTCGTTGACCATCGTGGTAAGCCGCTCCAGTTCCTCCAGGTTGCCATGCAGCGCCTCGCGGTAGTCCTCCAGGCTGCGCGAGCGCGACAGCACCACCTGGGTCTGGGTCAGCAGCCCGGTGAGCGGCGTACGCAGCTCGTGGGCGATGTCGGCGGAGAAGGCCGACAGGCGCTGGAAGGCTTCTTCCAGGCGCGCCAGCATCGCGTTCAGCTCGCCGGCCAGGCCGCGCAATTCCTGCGGCATCTGCCCGGCATCCAGGCGGGTGGTCAGCGAGTGCGCGCTGACCTTCGCTGCCACCTCGCTCATACGTCGCAGCGGGCGCAGGCTGGCGCGGGCGGCCCAGGCGCCGAGCAGGGCGGTGGCCAGGGCGGAGAGGCCCATGGTCATCCAGATCAGCCGTTGCATGCGCTGCAGGAAGTGCTGGTGGTGGGTGATGTCGAGGATCAGCGTCAGCTGCGCGCCGTCGCGCTGCCGGGCGTCCAGCGGAGCCTGCAGTTCGCGGAACGAGGGCTCCTCGCCGTTGGCCATGTTCATCGCCGGGCGCTGTTCGAACCAGATGGCACCGTCCGCGCCCTGCAGGCGCAGGCCGAGGTCGGGGTGGCGACGCAGCTCCCGGCGCAGTTCGGCGGTGTGTGGTGCAAGCTGCTGCGGGCCGCCAACGCCGCCCAGCACGTCGCGGAAGATCGCCAGCTTGCCGGCCATCAACTGGTGGTCCAGTTCGATGAAATGCGCCTCGCTGGCGCGGCTGAAGATGATTCCGGCCAGCAGCGACACGGCGGCAGTGCAGGCGGCGAACAGCAGGCTCAGGCGCAGGCCGAGGGACAGGCGTGCGCTCATGCTTCGCGCTCTTCCAGCACGTAGCCCATGCCGCGCACGGTGTGGATCAGGCGCTGCGGGAAATCGTCGTCGACCTTGGCACGCAGGCGGCGGATGGCGACTTCGATGACGTTGGTGTCGCTGTCGAAATTCATGTCCCACACCTGTGAGGCGATCAGCGACTTGGGCAGCACCTCGCCGCTGCGACGCAGCAGCAGTTCCAGCAGGGCGAACTCCTTGGCGGTCAGGTCGATGCGCTTGCCGGCGCGCTGCACACGGCGGCGCAGCAGGTCCAGCTCGAGGTCCGCCAGTTGCAGGGTGGTTTCCTGCAACTGCTGGCCGCCACGACGCAGCAGCGTACGAACGCGGGCCAGCAGTTCGACGAAGGCGAAGGGCTTCACCAGGTAGTCGTCGGCGCCCAGTTCCAGGCCGCGCACGCGGTCTTCCACGGCATCGCGGGCGGTGAGGAACAGCACCGGCACGGCGCTGCCGGCCTGGCGCAACGCCTGGAGGATCTGCCAGCCATCGCGGCCGGGCAGCATCACATCGAGGATCAGCAGGTCGTGCTCGCCGGCCAGCGCCAGTTGCAGGCCTTCGTCGCCGTCGGCGGTCAGGTCGACGGCGAAGCCGGCCTCGCTCAGGCCCTGCTGCAGGTACTGGCCGATGCGCGGTTCGTCTTCGACGATGAGGAGTTTCATCCGGGTATCCCTTGTGGCGCTCAGGGCGCAGCTGTCATCAGGGTAATGGGGCGGTCAGCGAACTGACAGTGTCGGCGTTGCAGACTGGCGGCGTGTTCATTTTCCAGCGCCATCGAGGAGCTCGCCATGCACCTGATCATCTCCACGCTGTTTGCCGTGCTGTTCTTCCCCGCCACGCCAGCCTGGGCTGACGGGGGCGGGGACATCACCTTCCAGCGTATGCAGGAACAGGCCACCACGGTGCGCCAGGCCTGCTGAGTCCGATTCATCGTGCTGCCCCTTGCCCGCCTTCGGCGGGCTTTTTTTCGCCTTCCTTATACCCCGCGCGGGGTGGGCCGGCGCCAAGCTGACAGAGTTGTAATCTTCCCGACAGCTAGTCCTCAGCCGCCGGCAGCGACCATGGCCACAGTCCCCTACAGGAGAGTCGCCATGTCCCTGCGTCATCTGCTTCAAGCTTCCGTCCTTGGTCTCGCCGTTGCCATCAGCCTGCCCGTCCTGGCCGATGCCGGGCATGCCTACAACTTCGGCAAGCCGGCCAAGGCCGCCCAGGCCACCCGCACCGTCGAGATCAAGCTGGGTGAGATGTTCTTCGAGCCGGAAAGCATCGACGTGAAGCCGGGCGAGACCGTGCGTTTCGTTATCCGCAACACCGGCACCCTGCTGCATGAATTCAACCTGGGCAGCGCCGCCATGCATGCCGGCCACCAGAAGGAAATGCAGCAGATGATGGACGCCGGAATGCTCACGCCCACCGGCATGCAGCACGACATGAGCCAGATGGATCACAGCAAGATGGGCCATGGCGACAAGCCGATGGGCCAGATGATGAAGCACGACGACCCCAACAGTGTGCTGGTCGAGCCGGGCAAGACCGCCGAGCTGACGTGGACCTTCAGCAAGGCCACCAGCCTGGAGTTCGCCTGCAATATCCCGGGGCACTATCAGGCCGGCATGGTCGGCAAACTGACCGTCAAGCCCTGAGCGCGCCGCGATGATCCGCGCAAGGGAATGGGCACTGGGGGCGCTGTTGCTGGCACCGTTGGCGGTGCAGGCGGGCGTGTACGACCTGACGATTGGAGAGGGTGAGCTGACGCTGTCCGATGGCGCCCGCAAGGCGCTCACGGTAAATGGCCGAACGCCCGCGCCGGAGCTGCGCTTCAAGGAGGGCGAGGACGTCGAGCTGCGCGTCACCAACACCCTCGACCGCGACACCTCGCTGCACTGGCACGGGCTGATCCTGCCCTACACCCAGGACGGCGTGCCGGGCATCAGCTTCCCCGGTATCAAGCCCGGCGAGACCTTCACCTACCGCTTCACCGTGAAGCAGTCCGGCACCTACTGGTACCACGCCCACAGTGATTTCCAGGAGATCGAGGGGCTCTACGGCCCGCTGGTGATCGAACCGAAGGCGCGCGAGCCGTACCGCTACGACCGCGAGTACACCCTGCTGCTCGCCGACTGGCACGACACCCGGCCGGAAACCGTGTTCGCCAACCTGAAGAAGCAGAGCGATTACTACAACCGCAATCAGCGCACCCTGGGTGACTTCATCGTCGACTCCAGCGCCAATGGCTTCATGGCGACCCTGCGTGATCGCCTGGACTGGGGCGGCATGCGCATGACGCCGACGGACATTGCCGACATCGCCGGCTTCCGCTTCCTGGTCAACGGCCAGGACAGCGAGCAGAACTGGAGCGGCCTGTTCAAACCCGGCGAGCGGCTGCGCCTGCGCATCATCAATGGCTCGGGCATGAGCTACTTCGACCTGCGCATCCCCGGCCTGAAGATGACCGTGGTGCAGGCCGATGGCAACGACGTGCAGCCCGTGACGGTGGACGAGCTGCGCATTGCCGTGGCCGAGACCTACGATGTGATCGTCCAGCCGCAGGAAGACCGCGCCTATACCTTCTTCGCCGAAGCCATGGACCGCAGCGGTTACGCCCGCGCCACCCTGACACCGCGCGCCGGGTTGCAGGCCCAGGTGCCTGCACTGCGCGAGCGGCCACTGCTGACCTTGGCCGACATGGGCATGAGCCACGGGGGCATGGATCACAGCGGCATGGCGATGGCTGGGCAGGGCGCTGGCGCCGAGGACGTGGCTGGAATGGAACACGCCAGCATGGCCGGCATGGACCATTCGCAGATGGCGGGCATGGATCACTCGGCCATGGCTGCGCCGAAGTCCGATTACGCGCCGGGCAGCGGGCTGACGCCACAGCCGGCCGAGCCGGGCAATCGCCTGCTGGTCTATGCGGACCTCAAGGCCATGCGCCCCTATGCCGACTACCGCGCGCCGGACCGCACCATCGAGTTCCGTCTGACCGGCAACATGGAGCGCTACTTCTGGTCCATCGACGGCAAGAAGTACTCCGAGGCCGAGCCGATCCGCCTGACCTATGGCGAGCGGGTGCGCATCCGCTTTGTCAACGACACCATGATGACCCACCCCATGCACCTGCACGGCATGTGGATGCAACTGGACAAGGGCAACGGCCGCTTCAACCCGCTCAAGCACGTGGTCAGCGTGGCGCCGGGCAGCACCCTGGACGTCGACGTGCCCGCCGACGCCCTGGGCGAGTGGGCCTTCCACTGCCACCTGATCTACCACATGGCTGCCGGCATGATGCGCAAGGTCATCGTCGAGCCGGCTCCCGCCAGCGCCAGCCTCTGAGGAACCGCGATGAAACGCATAGCAACGGTGGCCTGCGCGGCAACCCTGGGCCTGGCCTTGCCCGCTGAAAGTGCCGAGATGGACGATATGCCCATGGGCTCGATGCTGATCCAGCGACTGGAAAGCCGCTTCCACGGCAACGACCAGGACTACTACGACCCGCGCAACAGCTTCCTCAACG
>CBIGPF010000264.1:0-5671 GCA_966191535.1 uncultured Pseudomonas sp.
TCGGCGAAGCCCGCGCGCGGGCCGGAGCCGAGCAGGCGCAGGTCGTTGGCGATCTTCATCAGCGCCACCGCGAGGGTCTTCATGGCGCCGGCCAGGGTCACCAGCGGTTCGTGGCCGGCAAGGGCGGCGAACTTGTTCGGCGCAGAGACGAAGGGCAGGCCGGAGAGGTCCGCCAGCTCGGCGGCGATGGCATCGGCGAACTCTTTCGGCGCGTTCAGCCCGGTGCCGACTGCGGTGCCGCCCTGGGCCAGCTCGTAGACCGCCGGCAGCGCCGCGCGCAGGGCGCG
The DNA here is from genome assembly GCA_966191535.1 of uncultured Pseudomonas sp. GTDB lineage: Bacteria > Pseudomonadota > Gammaproteobacteria > Pseudomonadales > Pseudomonadaceae > Pseudomonas. The sequence goes on from CBIGPF010000264.1 coordinate 288, forward strand.
CTCGGCGTAGTCCAGCTGGGCGACGAAGGCGGAGAGCTCCTGGCCGAAGGTGACGGGCGTGGCGTCCATCAGGTGGGTACGCCCGGTCTTCACCAGGTTGGCGTGGCGCGCGGCCTGCTGGGCGAGGCCGCCGCTGAGCTCGGCAATGGCCGGCAGCAGGTCGTTCTGCACCGCTTGGGCGGCGGCGATGTGCATGGCGGTGGGGAAGCTGTCGTTTGAGCTCTGTGCGCGGTTCACGTGGTCGTTGGGGTGCACCGGCTTCTTGCCGCCGCGACCGTTGCCGGCAATCTCGTTGGCGCGCCCGGCGATGACCTCGTTGACGTTCATGTTGCTCTGGGTACCGCTGCCGGTCTGCCAGACGACGAGGGGGAACTGGTCGTCATGCTCGCCTGCCAGCACTTCGTCGGCAGCTTCCTCGATCAGGCTGGTGATGTTCTCGGGCAGCTCGCCCAGTTGCGCGTTGACCCGCGCGGCGGCCTTCTTGATCAGGGCCAGGGCGTGGACCACGGCCAGCGGCATGCGCTGTCCGCCGATGGCGAAGTTCTGCAGCGAGCGCTGGGTCTGCGCGCCCCAGTAGGCATCCTCAGGGACTTCGATGGGACCGAGGCTGTCGGTTTCGGTGCGGCTCATGGTGCTTTCTCCGGAAAGGGTCTCGGCCAGTTTAGGCCGCTGCGGGGCTTCCGGGTTCCACTCTGGCTCAATGGCCGTGATAGAGCGGTTTCAGTGGTGTTTCATTTCCCCGGCGACGGGTCACCAGCGAGCGTGTGTCGCACCGACCCAGCCCAGCGCGGCCTTGACCGGCACCTGATCGCCCTCGGCGCTGCGCAAGGAGCCGTCGAAGCGGCCGAACCACTGGCTGGTTTCGGCGAACAGCGGGCCCAGGCGAGGGCAGGCGCGGTGCAGCTTGCTTGGCGTGAAGGTGAGATCGACGCGCTCGTCGGCGCCACGCAGTTTCCAGGGCGACAGCGGGTCATGCGGCACCTGGCGGATATCCACGGGGCCGCTCAGGGGCTGCAACTCGCCACCGAACCACAGGGCGTTTTCGCTCAGGTGGCTGCTCTCCGTCCAGCCGCTGCCGAAGTTGCCGGCGATGCCGCCGGGCGCGGCGAAGGCGGCGCGGGTCCAGTGGGTGTTGAAGGGCCAGACGCCCCGGCCGAAGTCCAGCGCAGCGAAGCTCCGGCCCTCGGTGCAGCGGTAGGTCTTGTGGCCGAGCGTCAGGCTGCCGTTGATCGGCAGGCCCATCTGCCGGCTGCAGGCGTGGAAGCACTTGCCCGTCATCGGCACCACCAGGTTGACCGATTCCAGGTGCGCCGGGCGCTGCACCTCCAGGGACAGATTCAGCGGCTGGCCGCCCAGGTTCGGCGCGCAGGCAGTGATGCGCAGCTGGCCGGGCTGCTCGTCGAAGCCCAGGCGCAGCTGGCCGTGTTCGAAGCGGTGGCTCTGGTTCGGGGTATCCGGCAGGTGGCAGCCCAGGCCGAAGGGGCTGAACTGGGTGCGATGCACCGAACGTCCGGTTTCCAGGTCGAGGAAATACACCGCGCCGTAGCCCAGGTAGTCGAGGTCGGCGATGGTGATGGAGAGCATCCAGCCCGGCGCGTTGATGCACCAGTGGTTCCAGCGCTTGCGCCGGCCGGCGTTGCCGGAGAGCTGGCAGAGTGTCTGCGGTCGTGACGACCAGCCCACTGCCGCGGCGTTCAGGCGGCCGCGCGCATCGCACAGGGGCGGTGCAGCGACAGGCGTCGGCGGGTGGGTGAGGGTGTTCATCGGTCACATCCATGTGGCAACGCGCCGCAGCATGCCGTTTCACGGACTGTCCTACAAGAGAAGCCGGTCACTTCCAGGCCATTTGGCATTCTCTTGAGCACATTCCGAACTTAGGCGCAGAATGGCGGGTCCCACCCGGACACCCTTCAGACTCACAGGACCGCCCCATGACTGTTCTTCGTTCCCTCTGCACCGCAGCACTTCTGGTTGGCTTCAGTTCCGTGGCACTGGCTGATGCCAACGCCGAGGCGGAGAAATTTCTCAAGCAGGTCCATGCCGACAAACTGACCGTACCGGTCTACGCGCAAGTCCAGCAGATGCTCGCCCAGCGCTTCGCCCAGGCCAAGGCGCCGGACAGCAAGAAGGCCGTGCTCGACCGCTACCAGGCCAAGGCCAACGCCGAACTGGACCGCGCCGTGGGTTGGGAGAAGATCAAGCCTGATCTGGTCAAGCTCTACACCAGCAACTTCAGCGAGTCCGAGCTCAAGCAACTGAACGATTTCTACGCCTCTCCCCTGGGCCGCAAGGTTCTGGAGAAGATGCCGCGCCTGACCGCCGAATCCGCCCAGCTGACCCAGGCCAAACTGCAGACCGCGGTGGACCCGGTGAACAAGCTGATGGCCGACATGGACAAGGAACTGGGCGTGAAGGCCCCGGCCGCACCGGCCAAGAAGCCCTGATCATCCTGATTCCGACCTGACTGAACCGTACTGATTGCCAGCGAGACCCGACATGAGCATGCGTGACCGACTCCAATCCGCCCTGGGCGCCCTCGAACCGCAACACCTCGAGGTGCTCGACGAGAGTCATATGCACAGCCGCGGACAGGAAACGCACTACAAGGCGGTGATCGTCAGCCCGGCCTTCACCGGGCTGAACGCGGTGAAGCGGCATCAGAAGGTCTACGGCACGCTCGGCGAGCTGATGGGCCAGATCCATGCCCTGGCCCTGCACACCTACACCCCCGAGGAGTGGGCGCAGCAGGGGCAAGCACCGGATTCGCCGACCTGCCGCGGTGGCAGCAAGCACGATCAGCATTGATCGGCGAGCTGACCAAGCGCGTGCGGGGCTGGCCCCGCTCCGTGTAGAATGCGACTCCCAGCGCCGGCCTTTGGCCGGCGCTGTCATTTTCAGCTGTCGATCAACTTTTGTTTCCAAAGAAGCCCGGTCCGCCCTTTACGCGGGCGACCACTGGAGTGATGCATGACCACCGAAAGAATCGTCGTCGCGGCGTTGTACAAGTTCGTCTCCCTGCCCGACTACGTCGCCCTGCGCGAACCCCTGCTGCAGACCCTGCTGGACAATGGCGTGAAGGGCACCCTGCTGCTCGCCGAGGAAGGCATCAACGGCACCGTCTCCGGCACCCGCACCGGCATCGACGGCCTGCTCGCCTGGCTGCGCACCGATGCGCGCCTGGCCGATGTGGACCACAAGGAGTCCTACTGCGACGAGCAGCCCTTCTACCGCACCAAGGTCAAGCTGAAGAAGGAAATCGTCACCCTCGGCGTGCCGGGCGTGGACCCGAACGCCAAGGTCGGCACCTACGTCGAACCCCAGGACTGGAACGCGCTGATCTCCGACCCGGAAGTGCTGCTGATCGACACCCGCAACGACTACGAAGTGGCCATCGGCACTTTCGAGGGGGCCATCGACCCGAAGACCAAGTCGTTCCGCGAATTCCCCGACTACATCCGCGAGCACTACGATCCGGCCAAGCACAAGAAGGTCGCGATGTTCTGCACCGGCGGCATCCGCTGCGAGAAGGCTTCGAGCTACATGCTCAGTGAAGGCTTCGAAGAGGTGTTCCACCTCAAGGGAGGCATCCTCAAGTACCTGGAGCAAGTGCCCGAAGCCGAGACCCTCTGGCGCGGCGACTGCTTCGTGTTCGACAACCGGGTGACCGTGCGCCATGACCTGACCGAAGGCGACTACGATCAGTGCCATGCCTGCCGCAACCCCATCTCGGTCGAGGACCGTGCCTCCGAGCATTACGCGCCGGGTATCAGTTGCCCGTATTGCTGGGACTCGCTGTCGGAGAAGACCCGCGCCAGCGCCCGCGAGCGGCAGAAGCAGATCGAGCTGGCGCGTCAGCGCAACCAGCCGCACCCCATTGGCCGTGATCCCCGCGCGGAGAACTGATCCATGACCAGCCGCCTGCTCTACGTGATGGACCCGATGTGCTCCTGGTGCTGGGGGTTCGCCCCGGTGGCCGGGAAGCTGGTGGAGCAGGCGCGCGCCGCAGGTGTGCCGCTGGCGCTGGTGATGGGCGGGCTGCGCACGGGGCAGGGCGCTGCGCTGGAGCCGACCACCAAGCGTTACATCCTCGAACACTGGCATGCGGTGCATGACGCCACCGCCCAGCCATTCCGCTTCGAGGACGCGTTGCCCGAAGGTTTCGTCTACGACACCGAGCCGGCCTGCCGTGCAGTGGTCACCGCACGCCGCCTGGACGAGGACTGCGCCTGGGCGCTGGTCGGCGAGATCCAGCGCGCCTTCTACGCCGAGGGTCGCGACGTGACCCAGGCCAGCGTGCTCACCGAGCTGGCCGAGCACGTGGGCTTGCCGCGCATCGAGTTTGCCGAAGCCTTCGACAGCCAGGACAACCACGTGGCAACCCTGGCCGACTTTTCCTGGGCCCGCGACCTGGGCATCGCCGGCTTCCCCACGCTGCTGGCCGAGCGCGATGGCCAACTGGCCCTGCTGACCAACGGCTACCAGCCGCTGGGCGAACTCGCCCCGCTGCTGGAACGCTGGCTGGAGCGCGGGCGGCATGCCTGAGTTGTCTGCTGACCGCCTGAGCTGGGCGGAGATTCGCCGGCTTGCTTTCCGTCACCGCAAGGCCCTGCTCCTCGCCAACCTGGTCGCTGTGCTGGCCACCGCCTGCAGCGTGCCGATCCCGCTGCTGCTGCCGCTGCTGGTCGACGAAGTGCTGCTGGGCAAGGGCGACGCCGCCCTGCAGGTGATGAACCACAGGCTGCCCGATGGCTGGCACAAGCCGGTCGGCTACATCGGCCTGATGCTGCTGGTGACCCTGGTACTGCGCAGCTGCGCGCTGGTGTTCAACGTTCTGCAGGCCAAGCTGTTCGCGCGGCTGTCCAAGGACGTGGTGTACCGCATTCGCCTGCGCCTGATCGAGCGCCTGAAGCGCATCGCCCTGGGCGAGTACGAAACCCTCGGTGGCGGCTCGGTCAGTGCGCACCTGGTGACCGATCTCGACACCCTCGACAAGTTCGTCGGCGACACCCTGAGCCGCTTCCTGGTCGCGCTGCTGACGCTCTGCGGCACCGCCGGCATCCTGATCTGGATGCACTGGAAACTGGCGCTGCTGATCCTGTTGTTCAACCCATTGGTGATCTTCGCCACGGTGCAGCTGGGCAAGCGCGTGAAGCACCTGAAGAAGCTGGAGAACGACAGCACCTCGCGCTTTACCCAGGCACTGACCGAAACCCTCGAAGCGATCCAGGAAGTGCGCGCCGGCAACCGCCAGGGCTTCTTCCTCGGTCGCCTGGGCGTGCGCGCCCGCGAAGTGCGCGACTATGCCGTCGCTTCGCAATGGAAGAGTGATGCCGCCGGGCGTGCCAGCGGCCTGCTGTTCCAGTTCGGCATCGACCTGTTCCGCG
>CBIGPF010000265.1:0-5609 GCA_966191535.1 uncultured Pseudomonas sp.
GGGCCGCCCCCGTTGCGGGGGGGGGGGTTTTTTTTGTCGGCGCCCGCGGCCCCGCCAACCCCCCCCCCGGTGGTTTTGTTCCCTACCACGCGCGCTCCTACAGATACGGGAAAACCCGGCGTGGGGTTGGGGAGCGGAGGACTCTCAATCGTCGCGCTGCAACTTGCGAATCAAGGTGCCGACGTCGATACCCAGGTGGACCGCCGCCTTGCGCTTGCTGCCGCACAGGCGCACGGCCCGCAGGATCACCTGGCGCTCGTAGCGCTGCACCTGGGCCTTGAGTGGCTGGTCGTCGATGGCCGCCGCCGGTTCGTCGAGCGCGACCGGGCTGCCGGCGGGTGGTGCACCGAGCAGTTCGGGCGGCAGGTGCAGCTCTTCCGCCACGTCGTCGGCGAGCACGGCGAGGCGCTCGAAGATGTTCACCAGCTCGCGGATGTTGCCGGGGAAGTCATAGGCCAGCAGACGCTCGCGGCAGTTCGAGGACAAGCGCAGCGGCGGCTGGCGGTCGCGGTTGATGCGCGCCAGGAGGATGTCCATCAGCACGGGCAGGTCGTCACGGTGGGCGCGCAGCGGCGGGATTTCCACTGGCAGCACGGCCAGGCGATAGTAGAGATCGGCGCGGAACTCGCCGGCGGCCACCTGGGCGCGCAAATCCTTGTTGGTCGCGGCGATCACCTGCACCTGGACCTGCTTCGACAGCGGCGAACCCACCGGCTGGATGGTGCCGTCCTCGAGGAACTTGAGCAGCTTGGCCTGCACCTGCAGCGGGATCTCGCCGATCTCGTCGAGGAACAGCGTACCGCCCGAGGCGCTCTCGATGTAGCCACGCTTGCCCGACTGCAGCGCGCCGGTGAAGGCGCCGCGCTCGTAGCCGAACATCTCCGACTCGAACAGGGTTTCCGGGATGCTCGCGCAGTTCACGTCGATGAAGGGCCGGTCGCCCCAGCCGGCGGCGCGGTGGATGTGCCGGGCGATGGCGGTCTTGCCCACGCCGGGTTCGCCGAGCAGCAGCAGGCGGGCGCGGCGGCGGAACGCGCGCACGCCCATGTCGGCGATGGAGGAGAGCAGTGGGGACATGTGCAGCGCATTGTCCTGCGGGTCGCCCAGGCCCTGCAGGTCGGTAGTCGAGGCGCGCCCGGACGGGCTGCGCAGGCTGCCCGCCGTGCCCGGCTCGTATTCGCGCTGGATCAGCAGGTTGTAGGGCTTCTCGTAGGCCGTCGTCGGCACCGCCTGGGCGCGGGTGAGAAACACCCGGCCGTCGCGCGAGCGGGTCAGCGCGCTCTTGCCGCCGCGGCGCAGGGCCTGCTGGAAGTCGTCGAATTGCAGCGCCGAGCGCTGGAAGAAGTCCACGTCGCTCAGGCCCAGCACATCGAGGCGGGTGACGCGGTTGACCCGTTCCGCCGCGAGGTTGATGAAGCGCACCCGCGAGTCGCCGTCGCAGACGATCACCGCCTCGCTGAAACTGTCGAGCAGGGCGTGCAGCGCCGGCGTCTCCAGCAACGCGGAGAGCATCTCGCCCGATGCGCTGACCGAGGAGCGCATGCCCATGCGCAGCGGCGCGAAGAAGCCTTCTTCGCTCATGCTTCTTTGCTCATGGATGGAGCTCCGTCGCGTTGTTCGCCAAGCGCAGCACGAAGACGCGCCAGGCCACGCCCTCGCGGATGAGGATGCGCGAGCAGTGGCTGTTGAAGGACTGGTAGTTGCCGAACTGGTCGGGCAGGTCGAGTACCTGCCAGGTGCGCTCGGGCAGCGGCATGCGGTTCAGCGTGGAGGCCAGGCCGGCGGCACGGGTGATGCCGAAGGTCTGCTCGAAGGCCGCGTTGCGCCATTGCGGCTGGGCCTGCTCGTCGATCACCAGCACGGCGTCGGGCACCGCGTCGAAGACCCGGCGCAGCGCCTCGATACGCTGCTCGGCGTCGTGCTGCATGCGCAGTTCCTGGCTGACGTCGCGCAGGCTGCCCCACATGCGCAGCAAGCGGCCGTTATGGATGCTGGCGCGCACGTCGTTCTCCACGTAGGCCGGCGAGCCGTCGTGGCGGCGGTCCACCGACAGTGCGCCGTCGACGTGGAATTCCGCTTCGATCAGGCGCCGCACGAACTCTTCGTTGGCCGGGCTGCGTGGCCAGTACAGGCGCACCGGCTGCTCGCTGAAATCGACGTCGGCGGGCATCTCGTAGATGTTGGCCATGGCGCGGTTGCACATGCGCCAGTAGGAGCGGTTCTCGAACACCTGGCGGACGATCTCGTCGGGCGTTTCGCGCACGTCCACCGACTCGGCGAACTCGATGCACCAGTAGGCCACCCGCGCGCTGAAGAGCATCTGGCTCATCACCTCGTTGGCGCTCTGCAGCTCACCCAGGCGTCGACTGATCGGCCCCAGCGGCATTTTCACCAGGTGCAGGCGCGCGGGCTCGCCGTCGCGCCACTGCAGCACGCCGCTGGCGAGTACCGGCAGCAGGCCGCCGTTGTGACGGATCAGGGTCAGCTCCAGGTCCTGGACGCGCTCATCCGCCGGCGGGCTGGCGAACAGCTGCATCAGCGCGTTCAGCGAGTCGGCGGTATAGACCAGTTCGGCGCCCTGGCCGTCCAGCGAACCGGGGGCGTAGCCGAGCTGGTCGGTCTGCTCGGCGGAGACCTCGATGAAGCGTCCCTGGGACGTCAGGCTGTCAGACAGCAGCAGGCCCCTGTCCAGCAGCAGTTTTAGCGGGTCCATTTCTCCCTCCAAGGCAGATCTCCAAGGCAAGTTCCCAACAGGGCGATGCGCTCGCCCGGCCGCAAGCGAGCGGCACTCAAGGAGACCAAGGCATGTTGCATGCCAGCCTGAAACGCCCGTGTGCCGTGGGGTAGCGCGCAAGGGTGTATGCAAGAATGCAGCACTGCGCGCAATCGTGCAGCGCAGAGTGCAGAGTATCCGCTGCAGGGGTGCAGCGCCGCGCCGGGCGATGGAAGGCGTGGCGATTCGCGCCAAATACTGGCCAGTTGATAGCTTTTGAGTTCGTTTGAGGTGCTGGCGCTGCTAGGATGCGCGCGCGTTTCGCTCCCTGAAGCGCCCGTCCCAGAGCCCGTTCCCCACAAGAGGCCGCCATGCGCAAGCACCGTCGTTTGACCTTCCGCCACATTGGCCAGATCAACGTGACCAACCGCCTGAGCGGCGACCTCATGGGGGTGGTCCTGGACGTCTCGATGGGCGGCCTGCGGCTGGTGACGGAGGAGCCGCTGGCGCCGGGCAGCTGCTACGACATGCGCCTGGAGATCCCGGTGCGCGAGGATCACACCCGCTCGGTGGATATCACCGCGATCTGCCAGTGGTCGAAGAAGGACGCCAAGAACGCGCGCTTCGAACAGGGCTTCAAGCTGGACCGGCCGAGCGCGGCGTTCACCGAACTGGTGACCTCGATGTCGGTGAGTTTCAACCGGAGTTTGTTGGGGCGGGCGCGGTTGTCGTGATGGGGTTGGCTTGGGTGCAGTCTGATGCACCCTCTCCCCAGCCCTCTCCCTGAAGGGAGAGGGAGTCGTTCGGTGTGCACTGCAACCACAGCGTTAACCGGCGAGCGCTAATCTTCCTACCCATGCCGATCAGTCCCCTCTCCCTTCGGAGCGGGGCGCGCAGCCAGGGTTAGGGAGAGGGCAACACCCAGCTCCGGGTTCCCTGGAACTCCCTACCCCAACGTCCCCAATATCTGCACCCCGACCCGCTCCGGAATCTCGTTCTGCGACAGCACGTGCAGCCCCGGGCTGAACACCCGTGCGTAACGGGCCAGCAGCGGGCGCAGCTGCGGCATCACGGTGAGGATCGGCGGGTGGCCTTCCTTGCGCAGCTTCTCCTTCACCACCGGCATGCTGTGCTGCAGCTGGTTGAGCAGGCTGGGTTCCACCGGGATGTTGTCCAGGCTCACCGGGCCGGCCTGCTGGGCGATGCTCAGGGCGCCTAGCAGGGTGTTTTCCAGAGCGTTCTCCAGCACGAACACGGTCAGCTCCGGGCGGTCGCCGGCAATCGACGAGACGATGCTGCGGCGCAGCGCATAGCGCACGTCGGACGCCAGCAGCACCGGGTCCTTGGTGGTCTCGCTGCCTTCGAGCAGGGCGCTGGCGATGGTGACGATGTCCTTGAGCGCCACTTCCTCCTGCAGCAACTGGCGGAACACGCGGTGCTGCTGCGAGTAGGTCAGCTGCGCCTTCAGCGATTCGGCGAGCTTGGGTGCCTGCAGGGTCAGGCGCTGCATCAGGTGCTCGACGTCGTCGTGCTTGAAGATGTCTGGCAGGTGTTCGCGCACCACCTTGTTCAGGTGCGTGGCGACCACGCTGGCGCAGTCGATCACCTGGTAGCCCAGGTTCAGCGCGCGGGACTTGTCCGCCGGGAGGATCCACACCACCTGCATGCGGTACGCCGGATCGACGCCGAGAATGCCGTCGATCTCGCCGTAGAGCTCCGGCGAAGGGATCGCCATCAGGCGGTCGGCATGGATTTCCGCGCCATCGATGCGCTCGCCGTTGATGTGGATGGCGTACTGCGAGGCCTTCAGGCGCAGGCTGTCGCGGATCTGCACTTCCGGCAGGAGGAAGCCGAGGTTCTCCGAGAGCGTCTGGCGCACACCGCGAATCCGTTGCGGCAGTGGCGCGCCGCTAGCCTCGTTGACCAGGCTGACCAGCTTGTAGCCCAGCGAGATCGATAGCCGCTCCACCAGTGGGATGTCTTCCCAGCCCAGTTGCTGCGCACGCTCCTGGTCCATGGCCTGGCTCAGTGCTTCGGTCTGCTCCAGTGTCTGCGCTTCGATGGGTGGGCCGGCCAGCGACAGGCGCCAGGCGATGAAGGCCACCAGTGCGGCGAAGGCGAAGAAGGCGATGTGCGGCATGCCCGGCACCAGGCCGAGCACCACGAGGATGCCGGCGACGGTGTAGAGCAGCGATGGCGAGGCCAGCATCTGCTTGCGCACCAGGCTGGTGATTTCCGCCGACTCGTTGACCCGCGTGACGATGATTGCAGCTGCCGTGGACAGCAGCAGCGCCGGAATCTGCGCCACCAGGCCGTCGCCGATGGTCAGCAGGGCATAGCGCTGGAAGGCCTGGGCCGCCGGCAGGTCGTAGAGGAACACACCGATGGCCAGGCCGCCGAACAGGTTGATCAGCAGGATCAGGATGCCGGCGATGGCATCGCCACGGACGAACTTCGAGGCGCCGTCCATCGCCCCGTAGAAGTCGGCTTCCTTGGCCACTTCCGAGCGGCGGCGCTTGGCTTCGTTCTGGTCGATCAGGCCGGCGTTGAGGTCGGCGTCGATAGCCATCTGCTTGCCGGGCAGGGCGTCCAGGGTGAAGCGTGCGGTCACCTCGGAGATGCGCTCGCCGCCCTTGGTGATGACCATGAAGTTGATGATCATCAGGATCACGAAGACGATCAGGCCGACGATGAAGTTGCCGCCGATCACCACGTGGCCGAAGGCTTCGATCACCTTGCCTGCCGCACCGGTGCCGGTGTGGCCGTCGAGCAGCACCACACGGGTGGAAGCGACGTTCAGGGTCAGGCGCAGCAGCGTGGTGACCAGGATCACCGTGGGCAGCAGCGAGAAGTCCAGCGGACTCTTCGACGACACGCTGACCAGCAGCACCAGGAT
>CBIGPF010000266.1:0-5526 GCA_966191535.1 uncultured Pseudomonas sp.
GTGCAGGTCGCCGGACGCGCCGTCCACGTCCAGGTTCAGCGTGTCGTCGATGTGCGCCATGTGGTGCATCATCAGGGTAACGGCCTTTTCCTTGTCGCCCTTTTCGATGGCGTCGAGGATCTCGTTGTGCTCGTCGAACGAGCAGTGCGAACGACCGCCGCTTTCGTACTGGGCGATGATCAGCGAGGTCTGCGACACCAGGCTGCGCTGGAAGACCACCAGCGGCGCATTCTTTGCCATCTCGGCAAGCTTCAGGTGGAACTCACCGGAGAGGCGGATGCCGGCGCCGCGGTCGCCACGGGCAAAGCTGGATTGTTCCTGCTTCACCATGTCGCGCAGTTCGGCGAGGGTATCGCTGCTGGCGTTGTCCACGGCCAGCTCGGTGATTGCGCGCTCGACGGTGCGGCGGGCGAAGAGGATCTGCCGGGCTTCGTCGATGCTCGGGCTGGCCACCACGGCGCCACGGTTGGGGCGCAGCAGGACGACCTGCTCATGGGCCAGGCGCGACAGTGCGCGGCGGATGATGGTGCGGCTGACGCCGAAGATTTCACCGAGGGCTTCTTCGCTCAGCTTGGTACCGGGCGCCAGGCGCTGCTCGAGGATGGCGTCGAAGATGTGCGCGTAGACGATCTCGTCCTGAGTGCCGCTGCGGCTCTTGCCATTGCGCGGCTGCTTCCTGATCTGTTGCAACTGGTCGGTCATCGGAGTCGAACCCTGCTCAGCCGGGTTGAACCGGCGCGAAATCCGTGGGGGCTTAAGTGAAGCTGGCCGCGGGCCAGGCATGGGGCACAGTGTACACAAAGTGGCCACTATCGTGCAGCCGTCACGAGCGACTCGTCATCAACCCCAAGGCCGCGCGGCGTAGGAGCTTGGGGAAGATCAGCGTGCGACCATTCCGACGCTTTGCTTGTAAAAATCTTTCAGCAAGACACTAAACATTATTTGAACTTTTTGTACACAACTGCATAATCGCGGCGTGACTTCCTGACCCAAAGGTCAACATTCACACCCTCACAACTCTTTCCGTTAGCGCAAGGGACGCAGGTGAACCAGCCGACGGCAAGGGACCAACAACAAGAGCGTTGAGGAGTACCGCTGTGGAAAGCACCAAACAAGAACAACAAGCCTTTGCAACCAGCCCGCCTGCTACCGGCCTGCTCGAACGCCTGTTCAAGCTCAGCCAGCATGGCACCACCGTGAAGACCGAGCTCGCCGCGGGTCTCACGACCTTCATCACCATGGCGTACATCATCTTCGTCAACCCCAACATCATGGCCGACGCCGGCATCGACCACGGCGCCGCCTTCGTCGCGACCTGTCTTGCCGCGGCGCTCGGCTGCTTCCTGATGGGCCTGTACGCCAACTGGCCGGTGGGCCTGGCGCCAGGCATGGGCCTCAACGCGTTCTTCACCTACACCGTGGTCAAGACCATGAACTACAGCTGGGAGATCGCGCTGGGCGCGGTGTTCATCTCCGGCATCGCCTTCATGATCCTGACCTTCTCGCGCATCCGCGAATGGCTGCTCAACAGCATTCCGGTCAGCCTGCGCTTCGCCATGGGCGCCGGCGTCGGCCTGTTCCTCGGGCTGATCGGCCTGAAGACTGCCGGCATCGTGGTCGCCAGCCCTGCCACCCTGGTCCACCTGGGCGACCTGACCAGCCCCGGCCCACTGCTCGCCGCCATCTGCTTCCTGATGATCGCGGTGTTGGAATACCGCCGCGTGTTCGGCGGCATCCTGATCAGCATCCTCACTGTCACCGTGGCCGGTATCGCCCTGGGTATCGTCAAGTTCGGCGGCGTGTTCTCCATGCCGCCGAGCCTGGCGCCGACCTTCCTGGCCATGGATATTTCCGGTGCGTTCAACGTCACCATGATCAGCGTGATCCTGGCCTTCCTCTTCGTACACATGTTCGACACCGCCGGCACCCTGATGGGTGTTGCCCAGCGGGCACATCTGGTCCGTGAAGACGGCCGCATCGAGAACCTGTCCAAGGCGATGAAGGCTGACAGCACCTCCAGTGCCTTCGGCGCGGTGCTCGGCGTACCGCCGGTGACCAGCTACGTGGAAAGCGCCGCAGGCGTCGCCGCCGGCGGCCGCACCGGCCTGACCGCCGTGGTGGTGGGCGTGCTGTTCGTCGCAGCGATGTTCTTCGCCCCGCTGGCCGGCATGATCCCCGCCTACGCCACCGCCGGCGCCCTGATCTACGTCGCCATGCTGATGATGGGCGGCATGGCTCACATCGACTGGAACGAGCACACCGAGACCATCCCGGCCATCGTCACCGTGATCATGATGCCGCTGACCTTCTCGGTCGCCGACGGTATCGCCCTGGGCTTCGTGACCTACGTGGCGATGAAGGTCTTCACCGGCCGCCACAAGGACGTGACCATCAGCCTGTACGCGCTGTGCGCCATCTTCGTGGCCAAGTTCATCTTCCTCTGAGTCACTCTCCTCGTGATGCAGAAGGCCCCGGCGATTGCCGGGGCCTTCTGTTTTCCAGCGGCCATATGGGCTGGCGAGCAGTGCCTGCCGGGGCCATCCGGCCCCGGGTGATCGAGCACCGGCAGCGTCACCGGCAAGTACTGCGCAGCAGTGCCGGCCTGGCGTTCATCAGACGGCCCCCATCGCGCTCCCGATCTCATTCACCAGGTCCAGCAATGGCCATCCGACAAGCAGGCCCGGTTCACCGCGTGAGCCTCTCCCGCCGCCGATCCAGCACAACCCGACCAGGATCTCTTCACCGGCGACCATGGCGACCAACACAAACGGCAGGCAAAAAAAAGCCCGCAGTGTGGGCGGGCTGAGGAAGACTCCACGAAGAGTCTGGGAAGACCTATGGGCGGGGACTAGCTGCCGCGATAGGTGGAGTAGCTGTAGGGGGAAATCAGCAGCGGTACATGGTAGTGGTCGCTTTCCGAAGCGATCCCGAAACGCAGCACGACCTGGTCGAGGAACGCCGGCTGGGGCAGTTCGACGCCACGGGCGCGGTAGTAGTCGCCCGCATTGAACAGCAGTTGGTAGACACCAGCGCGGAAGTCATCGCCCTGCAGCAGCGGCCCGTCGCAGCGGCCATCGTCGTTGGTCACGCGGGTGGTGATCAGCTCCAGTTGCTGGCCTTCGACGCGGTACAGCTCGATCTTGATGCCGTGGCCGGGGCAACCGTGGGTGGAATCCAGTACGTGAGTGGTCAGGCGTCCCATGGGCTTATCGGTGTCCTGCGGCAAAGCCGGCCGACACCTTCCTCCTCTGTCTTGTTGATACGAATGGGCGGAGCGCCATTACAGGGTCTCCGCAGGTGCGTTTGGTTGAGGGAATATACCCAGCGGCGCAGTTGATTGTATACAAAAAAGTAATTCAATCCTGCAAAAAGCCCCTGCCCCACCACTCGGCACCTGGGTACCAGACTGCCCGATAACGTGCGCCGGGGCGCGCCAGAACAGGGCACACCAGGCATCCGGGCCTGATTGACCGGCGACGGACGGAATGAAACGACCGTTGCGCAGATTGTATTTACAGACCACTCCACATTTTGTATACAATGCACCCATCAACGGCAGCGCACAGTCCACCGACCCGGCGCCGACCGCCAACCACAAGAAGGAACACTGCAGTGAGCGCTGACTACCCACGCGACCTGATCGGTTACGGCAACAACATCCCCCATCCGCACTGGCCGAACGATGCGCGCATCGCCCTGTCCTTCGTCCTCAACTATGAGGAAGGCGGCGAACGCAACATCCTTCACGGCGACGCCGAATCCGAAGCCTTCCTCTCCGAGATGGTGGCCGCTCAACCGCTCAAGGGCGAGCGCAACATGTGCATGGAATCGCTGTACGAATACGGCAGCCGTGCCGGCGTATGGCGCCTGCTCAAACTGTTCCGCAAGTACGACCTGCCGCTGACCGTGTTCGCCGTGGCCATGGCCGCCCAGCGCCACCCCGAGGCGATCCGCCAGATGGTTGCCGACGGCCACGAGATCTGCAGCCACGGCTACCGCTGGATCGACTACCAGTACATGGACCCGGAGCAGGAGCGCGAGCACATGTTCGAAGCCGTGCGCATCCTCACCGAGCTGACCGGCCAGCGCCCGCAGGGCTGGTATACCGGTCGCCTGGGCCCGAACACCCGCCGCATCGTTCGCGAAGACGGCAACTTCCTCTACGACTCCGACACCTACGACGACGACCTGCCCTACTGGGATCCGGCGAGCACCGCCGAGAAGCCGCACCTGGTGATCCCCTACACCCTGGACACCAACGACATGCGCTTCACCCAGGTGCAGGGCTTCAACAAGGGCGACGACTTCTTCGAGTACCTGAAAGACGCTTTCGACGTGCTCTACGCCGAAGGTGCCGAAGGCGCGCCAAAGATGCTCTCCATCGGCATGCACTGCCGCCTGCTCGGCCGTCCGGCGCGTATGGCCTCGCTGGAGCGTTTCATCCAGTACGTTAAAGGTCACGAGAAGGTGTGGATCACCCGCCGCGTCGACATCGCCAAACACTGGCACGAGAACCACCCGTTCAAAGCCCAGGAGAACAAGGCATGAGCCGCTTCCAGACCTTGACCCCGGCCAGCCTCGACCGCACGGCATTCGTTAGCGCCTTCGCCGACATCTACGAGCACTCCCCGTGGGTCGCCGAGAAAGCCTACGAGCTGGGCGTCGACGACAGCCTGAACGACATCGAACTGCTGCATCAGCGCATGGCCGACATCCTCCTGTCGGCCAGCCATGAAGCGCAGCTGGCACTGATCAACGCCCACCCGGATCTCGCCGGCAAGGCCGCGATCCGTGGCGAACTGACTGCCTCCAGCACTGCCGAACAGGCTGGCGCCGGCATCCAGGACTGCACCGCCGAGGAGTTCGCCCGCTTCACCGAACTCAACGACGCCTACAAAGCCAAGTTCGGCTTCCCCTTCATCAAGGCAGTGAAGGGCAGCAACCGCCACCAGATCCTGGCCGCGTTCGAAGAGCGCATCCACAACACGCCGGAGCAGGAATTCCAGACCGCCCTGGCGGAAATCAACAAGATCGCGATGTTCCGCCTGCAGACACTCTGAGCGAGCGGACCCTCACTCCCCTTCCCGACGAAGGGGTTCATGCGAACAACGAAATAAGAAGACCAGCCATGCGTACCCTGAAGATCGAGCCGTTGACCAAGGAAGCCTTCGCACCGTTCGGTGATGTCATCGAAACCGAAGGCAGTGACTTCTTCATGATCAACAACGGCTCCACCCGCCGTTATCACAAGCTCGCCACCGTCGAAACGGCGCAGCCCGATGACAAGGCGATCATCAGCATCTTCAGCGCCGAGTCCCTGGAGATGCCCTTGCGCATCCGCATGCTGGAACGTCACCCGCAGGGCAGCCAGGCGTTCATTCCGCTGCTCGGCAACCAATTTCTGATCGTGGTCGCGCCAGTTGGCGATGTACCTGTATCGGGTCTCGCCCGCGCTTTCCTGTCCAACGGCAAGCAGGGCGTCAATTACCACCGCGGCGTCTGGCACCACCCGGTGCTGACGATCGA
>CBIGPF010000267.1:0-5520 GCA_966191535.1 uncultured Pseudomonas sp.
CAACGGTGCCAGCCCTGGTAGGGGCCACCGTAGTACGCGGGCGGCGGCGCCGGGCGGTAGTAATGCGGCCGGTCATGCCAGCCACCGTGGTCATGCTCGTAGACCACGCAACCGGTCAACGGAAGGATCATCAAAACAGCAGCGAAGATACGACGCATGGCGCCTCCATCAAGCGAGCCGGCCGCCCGCAGGATGCGGGGCGTACATTCTTCCGGTCTCACAGGATCAGACACCCGGGTCAGAAAGCGGTGCCACGCGCCAAGGTAAAGCTTGAGTAAATCAGCCGTTTACAGTTCCCAGGCGGCGAACCTTGCGGCTCTGCAGGTGCAGCACGCCGAACAGCAACACCTGGACCTGCTCCAGCCAGGAGCGACGACGCGCCAGCAACAGCACCTCGCCCACGTGCACCACCAGCAGGATCGAGGAGAGCCACAACAAGGGGCGATGCAGCTCGCCAAAGGGGTAGATCAGGTTGAGCACGGCAGCGACCCAGAACATGGTCAGCGCGCCCTTGGCGAAGCTCAGCAACTCGGACATGGCGATGGAATCCTCAAGGTGAAGGTCGCTGCAGTCTGCCGTCCGACACGCGCCACACGCTCCTGCCTTTCGACTGGCCCGCGCACCAGGATGCGGCGCCGCGCTTCATTTGAGGGCGACCGAACGCCCCGGCGTGCAGCGGAATATCCGCCGTGCCCCGACGCAGCCCTTCTGCCCCGGCACTTTCGCCGACTTGGCACGCCGCTCGCTTTGTTCCCGGCGTGCAGGAACGATCCGAAGCATTCGGACAGCGGCACCACAATCTGACAATGGATGACTAGGGTTCCGGCTCGCGCAGCGAGTGACTGGTCCGAGAGTCATCGACCTCCAGCGAGGTTACACGGCGGGACAAAAGCCCGGGAGACGAGAGCGACACGTGCCGCCCGACTCCTGCCTGCCCGACAATCGACTGGAGATGCTCCATGCGCAAGCCCCTTCTGACCGCCCTGTTCGCCGCCGGCCTCACCGCCTTCAGCCTCTCAGCCTCCGCCGCCGCGAAGAACAGCTTCAACCTCTGCTGGACCATCTACGCCGGCTGGATGCCCTGGGAGTACGCGGCCAGCCACGGCATCGTCGACAAGTGGGCGAAGAAGTACGGCATCGAGATCAAGGTCACCCAGCTCAACGATTACATCGAGTCGATCAACCAGTACACCGCCGGCCAGTTCGACGGCTGCACCATGACCAACATGGACGCCCTGACCATCCCCGCCGCCGGTGGCGTCGACTCCACCGCGCTGATCGTCAGCGACTTCTCCAACGGCAACGACGGCATCGTCATCAAAGGCGACGGCAAGACCCTGGCTGACCTCAAGGGCATGAACGTCAACCTGGTGGAGCTGTCCGTCTCCCACTACCTGCTCGCCCGCGCGCTGGAAAATGCCCGCCTCAGCGAGAAGGACGTGAAGACGGTGAACACCTCCGACGCCGACATCGCCGCCGCCTTCAACACCGACGACGTGCAGGCCGTGACCACCTGGAACCCGATGCTCGCCGAGGCCCGCGCCAAGCCGGGCACCACCGAGGTGTTCAACTCCAGCCAGATCCCCGGCGAGATCATGGACATGATGGTGGTCAACAGCGCGGTCCTGAAGGACAACCCAGCGCTGGGCAAGGCCCTGACCGGCGCCTGGTTCGAAACCGTGGCGCTGATGCAGGGCGAAAGCGCCGAGACCCGCGCCGCGCTGGAGCACATGGCCAAGGCCTCGGGCACTGACCTCCCCGGTTACCAGAGCCAGCTCGCCACCACCAGGCTGTTTGCCACGCCCCAAGAGGCGCTGGCCTTCGCCACCAGCCCGAAACTGCCGGCGACCATGGACAAGGTCGCAGCCTTCTCCTTCAGCCACGGCCTGCTCGGCGAAGGCGCGAAAAGCGCCGAAGCGGTCGGCATGAGCTTCGCCGGCGGCCTCACCACCGGCGATGCGCAGAACCTCAAGCTGCGCTTCGACCCGACCTACGTGCAGATGGCAGCCGACGGCAAGCTCTGAGGCGCCTTCAAATGGCCTCTCGTTTCTCTCCTGAAGCCCCTCTCCCCCGCCCTCTCCCTGAAGGGAGAGGGAGCTGTCCGTGCCGGCTGACGCCATGGTTTCAACCTGCACAGAACGGTCCCCTCTCTCTTCAGGGAGAGGGTTAGGGAGAGGGCGCTTCAAACGGAAATCCACAGGTACGACCCATGCGCCTGATCAACCGAACCCCTGACCGCAGCGGCCGCCTGTTCCTCGTGCTGCTGCCCTTCGCCCTGCTGCTGTTCGCCTACTTCGCAGGCTCCACCTCGCGGCTGGCGGAGAACCCCAACGACAAGCTGCTGCCCAGCGCCGCGCAGATGGCCGACGCGGTGAACCGCCTGGCCTTCAGCGAAGACAAGCGCACCGGTGAAGTGCTGTTCTGGCAGGACACCGGCGCCAGCCTGCAACGCCTGGGCATGGGTCTGTCCATCGCCGCCCTGCTCGGCCTGGTGCTGGGCATCGCCGCCGGCAGCGTGCCGCTGTTCGGCGCGCCGCTGTCGCCGCTGCTCACCGTACTGTCGATGATTCCGCCGCTGGCGATCCTGCCGGTGCTGTTCATCGTCTTCGGCCTCGGCGAGCTGTCCAAGGTGGTGCTGATCGTCATCGGCGTCGCCCCCTGCATCGCCCGCGACATCGAACAGCGCGCCCGGGAAATCCCCCGCGAACTGCTGATCAAGGCGCAGACCCTGGGCGCCAGCACCTGGACGCTGATCCTTCGCATGGTGCTGCCGCAGCTGATGCCGCGTCTGCTGATCTCCCTGCGCCTGATGCTCGGCTCGGCCTGGCTGTTCCTCATCGCCGCCGAAGCCATCGCCTCCACCGACGGCCTGGGCTACCGCATCTTCCTGGTGCGCCGCTACCTGGCCATGGACGTGATCCTGCCCTACGTGGTGTGGATCACCGCACTGGCCTGGCTGATGGACTGGGCGCTGCGCGCGCTCACCAGGCACGCCTTCCCCTGGTACGAAGGAGGCAAGGCATGAGCGATAAACAGACCAGCAGCGTCACGAGCGCTGCGAGTGCAAGGCGCACCGAGCACCGCAACCGGAGTGGACACGTCGTCGTTGAGGATTGCGAGCACCGCGCAACGCAGCAATCGCCGCGCGCAGTAGCTGCCGTTCCGTTCATCCAGGTGAAAAACGTCTGGCAGGAGTACGACGGCAACGTGGTGCTCGAACGCCTGAATCTCGAGGTGAAGGAAGGCGAGTTCTGCACCCTGGTCGGCGCTTCCGGCTGCGGCAAGTCCACCTTCCTGCGCCTGCTGCTCGGCCAGGAGCGCCCCAGCCGCGGTGAGCTGCTGCTCGAAGGCCAGCCGCTGGCCGCAGAACCCGATCCGAGCCGTGGCGTGGTGTTCCAGCGCTACTCGGTGTTCCCGCACCTGTCCGTGCTCGACAACGTCGCCCTCGGCCTGGAACTGCCGCGCTCGCCGCTGCTCGGCCGGCTGTTCGGCGCAGCCAAGCGCGAGGCGCGCGAGCAGGCGGCCGAATTGCTCCAGCGGGTCGGCCTAGGCCATGCACTGCAGCAGTATCCAAGCGCCCTCTCCGGCGGCATGCAGCAACGCCTGGCCATTGCCCAGGCGCTGGTGATGAAGCCGCGCGTGCTGCTACTCGACGAACCCTTCGGCGCACTGGACCCGGGCATCCGCAAGGACATGCACGCCCTGCTGCTGGAGCTGTGGCAGGAAACCCGGCTCACCGTGTTCATGGTCACCCACGACCTCGCCGAGGGCTTCAGCCTGGGCACCCGCCTGCTGGTCTTCGACAAGGTCCGCCACGACCCGCAGGCGCCCACCTCCTATGGCGCCCGCATCACCTACGACATCCCGCTCAACGCCGACCGCAGGGCCGCTCGCGCCGCCCTGCCGGCAACGCTCGCCGCGCGCCTGGAACCGGCCGCCGAGCCCGTGATCACGCCGGCCTACTAAGGAGCCCGCAGCCATGAACGAACTGCGCACCACCCTCTATGAAGAAACCGTCCCCGGCGGCGGCCACACCTCCTTCGTCCTCAAGCGCGGCCAACTGCTGCGCCTGACCGACCTGGAAGGCGACGGCAACGCCAGCATGCTGCTGTTCAATGCTGCCGAGAAAAGCGAGCGGCTGAACCTGCCCGACAGCCTCAAGTGCCAGCACACCGCTCGCCTAACCGTCGGCCACTGCCTGTACTCGGACATGGGCCGCGTGCTGGCCGCCATCACCGCCGACAGCTGCGGCTGGCACGACAGCTTCGGCGGCGTGCTGAACGCCGCCGAAGTGCAGGAGAAATATGGCGCGGGCCGCTACCAGGAACTGCGCAATGGCTTCCACCGCAACGGCGTGGACAACCTGCTGGTGGAAATGGGCAAGTGGGACATGCGCCTGCAGGACCTGCTCATGAGCCTGAACCTGTTCAGCCGCGTGGACGTCGACGCCGACGGCTGCTTCCGCTTCGCCCAGGGCAACTCGAAAGCCGGCGACTACGTCGAGCTCTACGCGCCGATGGACACCCTCGTCGTGCTCACCGCCCTGCAGCACCCGCTGGACCCGACCCCGCAGTACGCGCCCAAGCCCATCGGGCTGACCTGGCAGCAGGTCGCCGCCGACGGCATCAGCGTGCTCTGCCGCACGTCCCGCCCGGAGAACGGCCGCGGTTTCCACAACACCGAACGCCAGTACCTGTAAGGAGCGCGAGCATGCCCATCGTCCCCAGCGACAAACACCCCGAAGCCTGCGTCTCGCGCACCCAGATTCCGGCCGGCGAACCCAGCCTCACCGAGCTGAAGGCCGGACAGACCCTGCGCATCCTCGACCTGGAAGGCAACCAGGCGGTGGACACGCTGTTCTTCAGTGCCGTCAACCCGCGCGAGCGCTACGACGTGCAGCGCACCCTGCGCAAGCAGGGGCAGGTCTACCTCAGCGCCGGCAGCGTGCTCTGGTCCAACCTCGGCAACCCGATGCTGACCATCACGGCCGACACCTGCGGCCGCCACGACACCCTCGGCGGCGCCTGCGCCCAGGAAAGCAACACCGTGCGCTACGCCCTGGACAAGCGCTACATGCACAGCTGCCGCGACAACTTCCTGCGCGCCAGCCTGCACGACGGTCGCCTGACCAAGGCCGACATCAGCCACAACATCAACTTCTTCATGAACGTGCCGGTCACCGCCGACGGCAGCCTGACCTTCGAGGACGGCATCTCTGGCGCCGGCAAGTATGTCGAGTTGCTCGCGCACATGGACGTCATCGTCCTGATCTCCAACTGCCCGCAGCTCAACAACCCCTGCAACGGCTGGAACCCGACTCCGGCGGAGTTGCTGGTATGGGACTGATGCGGCTGCAGGCGCTGCGGCGCTGGGTGTATGCGCTGAGCCAGAGCCGGAGTGGCCAGTGCAGCCCGACGCTCCAAACAGCCCCCTCTCCCGCTTGCGGGAGAGGGCGGGGGGAGAGGGAACGCCCAGCGCCATAGCAAGGGCCCCACACCCCCCCCCACGACCAGAAGGGCG
>CBIGPF010000268.1:0-5359 GCA_966191535.1 uncultured Pseudomonas sp.
GCCACTGGGCGAAGGCGTCCTGGGCTAGGTCGGCGGCGTCCGCCGAGCTGCCCAGTTGCTTGCGCAGGAAGCGCAGCAACTCGCCGTGGAAGGAGCGATAGGCCTGGGACACCGAACGGGAGAAACGCTCATCCATCGACGCACGCCTCCCGGCGTCGCCGCCCTGCCCCATGCTTGCCCACTACCACGTCGCCCCCAGAACCGAGGCGCTTGGCCTTCGGCAACTATCGAATTGCACAAATGATAATACATATCATTTGCGAAATTGAAGTCGAACGAGAGCGATGGATAGCAAAAGGCCGCCTCGCGGCGGCCTTCGGGGAACTCAGACGTTGGCGATACGCGCCCTGCGCGCCCGGTAGCTGCGCAGCAACGACGGCGCCAGGGCGGTGAGCGCCGAGCCGCTGACCACCAGCAACGCACCGACATAGGCCAGGCCGTTGAGGTCTTCGGGGCGCACGAATTCCGGCCACAGCGAGGCAGCCAGTGCCACCGAGGCGAAGGTCACCAGCGGCGTGATCGCCAGGGTCGCGCTGACTCGCGAGGCCTCCCAGTGCGCCAGTGCCTCGGCGAAGGCGCCGTAGGCCACCAGGGTGTTCAGGCAACAGGCCAGCAGCAGCCAACCCTGCAGCGGAGACAGGTCCAGCGCTTCCAGCGGATGCGCCCAGGGCGTGAGCAGCGCACCGCAGCCCAGGTAGATCACCATCATCACCTGCACCGACGTCCACTGGGTCAGCAGCTGCTTCTGCGCCAGGCCGTAGAAGGTCCAGACGAAGGCGGCGAAGACCACGATGAGCACGCCGGTGGTGTACTCGCCGAGCGAACCGAACAACTCGGCCAGGCGCTGGTTGAAGAACAGCCCGAAACCGAAGATCAGCACCGCGAGACCGAGCGCCTGGCCGATGCTGAAGCTCTCCTTGAAGACGAACAGGCTGCCCAGCAGCAGGAGGATCGGCGCGATCTGGATGACCAGTTGCGTGGTCCCCGGCGTGAGCATGCGCAGACCGACCAGGTAGCAGACGTAATTGCCGGTCAGGCCGAGGATAGCGACCAGCACCAACCCCTTGCCTCGCGTGCCCAGGGGCGAGAAGCGCGGCAACTGGCGGGTGAAGCCCAGGTAGATGAGCAGCAGACCACCGGACACCACCAGGCGAAACCAGGTGACGGTGATCGGGTCCATGACCTTCAGGACTTCCTTGAGCTTGATGGGCAGGATGCCCCAGAGGACGGCGGTGACCAGGGCCAGGAACAGGCCGAACTGCCAGCGGCCGGATGAAACGTGCATGAGTGCCTCGACGCGTGTGCGGTCCGCCATGCTATGTCATGGCGGTATCGACCCATAGGAACAGTTGCGTGGTGCAACTGTTCCGGTCGGCCGCCGACAACGTGGCGTCGCTGGGAGTCAGATCACGGTCGAGAGGCGCAGCAGCCACCAGATCAGGATGATCAGCTGGACGAAGAACGCGGCAAAGCGCACCCACACCGCCAGCGCCGAGGTGCTGACCAGGTGCACCACCGACTGGACGATACGCACGACCAGCAGGGTCGGCGCCAGCGGGTCGGTGATCACCACCTGCTGGGTGACCATGGCGTAGAGCAGCACGGCGCAAAACAGTGGGACGTTCTCCACGCAGTTGGCGTGGGCGCGCACCAGGCGCTGACCGAAGGTGCCGGGGGTGTTGCTGCCATCAGCGGCGAAGACGTTGACTCTCATGCGGCCAGACATCACCAGCAGGCCGCGCTGGTTGACCAGCAGCAGGACCAGCAGCACGGTCCAGGCGACCAGGCCGAGCAACGCGAAGGCAGAGGGACTCAGGGACATGCGGGACTCCTTTCTCTTGTTGGTTTGAGCGGGAGTCTAGGGGAAGTAGAGCAATTGCTCTAGTCGTTTGCCAACATCGGAAAGGTGGACGGACTGCGCGAACGATGGGCTTCGGCGCGAGGCTGTTCGCGGGCATGGCCCGCTCCTACAGGGGCGGGCCATGCCCGCGATGGCGCCTGAAAGGCGCACCCGCAACGTTCCTGACGCAAAAGAAAACGGGCAGCCCGTCGCCGGACTGCCCGCTCTCGCCCAGCGCCGCACTCAGAGCTTGGCGATGGAGACCTCGGTGGACTTCACGAAGGCGATCACTTCGCTGCCGATGGCCAGCTCCAGCTCCTTCACGGAACGGGTGGTGATCACCGAGGTGACGATGCCGGCGGCGGTCTGCACGTCGATTTCCGACAGCACATCGCCTTCGACGATTTCCTTGATGGTGCCTTTGAACTGGTTGCGGACGTTGATGGCTTTGATGGTCATGGCGTAGCTCCTTGGGAGAATGGGGTATTCACTGTGGGTTCAGAGCGCCCAGCGCAATTGCGTGGGCAATGGGGATACAGGTTCCGGCTCGGGCGGCTGGGCCGGCAGCGACAGCACGCGCTCGAGCACTTCGGCTTCCAGCGCGGCCAACCTCGCCGAGCCACGGGCACGCGGGCGGTGCAGCTCGACGTTGAGGTCCAGGCCGATCTCGCCTTCCTCGATGAGGATCACCCGGTCGGCGATGGCCACGGCCTCGCTGACATCGTGGGTGACCAGCAGCACGGTGAAGCCATGCTGCTGCCAGAGGTTCTCGATCAGTTGCTGCATCTCGATGCGAGTCAGGGCATCCAGCGCGCCCAGCGGCTCGTCGAGCAGCAGCAGGCGCGGCTGGTGGATCAGCGCACGGGCCAGGGCCACGCGCTGCTTCTGGCCACCGGACAAGCCCGCCGGCCACTCGTTGGCGCGGTCGGACAGGCCCACCGCCGCCAGCGCATCCAGCGCCTTCGGACGCCAGTCGCCCTTGAGGCCCAGGCCGACGTTGTCGATCACCCGTTTCCAGGGCAGCAGGCGCGAGTCCTGGAACATCAGGCGGGTTTCTTCGCGGGCGCTTTCCAGCGGCGCGGAGCCAGCCAGCAGTTGGCCGTCGCTGGCGTCATCGAGACCGGCCAGCAGGCGCAGCAGGGTGCTCTTGCCGCAACCGCTGCGACCGACGATGGCGACGAACTGGCCAGCCGGAATCCGCAGGTCGATGCCCTTGAGCACTTCGCGTTCGCCGAAGCGCTTGCGCACGTTTTCCAGTGCCAGCGGGATGCCTTTCTTGAGTTGCTGCGGCAGTTGATTGACTGCGTTCATGCCGCACCTCCCTTGACCTGATAGGCCGGGTGCCAGCGCAGCCAGACGCGTTCCAGGCCGCGGGCGGCAAGGTCGGCGAGCTTGCCGAGCACGGCGTAGAGCAGGATCGCCAGCACCACCACGTCGGTCTGCAGGAACTCCCGGGCGTTCATCGCCAGGTAGCCGATGCCGGAGTTGGCGGAGATGGTCTCGGCGACGATCAGGGTCAGCCACATGAAGCCCAGGGCGAAGCGCACGCCCACCAGGATCGAGGGCAGCGCACCCGGCAGGATCACCTGGCGGAACAGCGCAAAGCCGGACAGCCCGTAGCTGCGAGACATTTCCAGCAGGCCCGGATCGATGTTGCGGATACCGTGGTAGGTGTTGAGGTAGATCGGGAACAGCGTGCCAAGGGCGACCAGGAAGATCTTCGCCGACTCGTCGATGCCGAACCACAGGATCACCAGCGGGATCAGCGCCAGATGCGGCACGTTGCGGATCATCTGCACCGAGCTGTCGAGGAAGCGCTCGCCCCACTGCGACAGGCCGGTGATCAGGCCCAGCACCAGGCCGATGCTGCCGCCGATGACGAAGCCGACGGCGGCGCGCCAGGTGCTGATCGCCAGGTGTTGCCAGAGCTCGCCGCTGACCACCAGGTGGTAGCCGGCTTCCGCCACGGCGCTGGGCGCGGGCAGGATGCGGCTGGATAGCCAGCCGAATTCCACCGCCAGCTGCCAGATGAGCACCAGGCCCACCGGCAGGGCCCAGGGCGCGAGGCGCTGGGCGATTGTATTGACGTTCTTGTTGCTCACTTTCCGTTCCCCGGTGGGCGGGGGCCAGGCCCGCCACCTCCGACGCTTCGCGGCCTGGCCCCGCGCCTGCACGTCACGTTCACCCGTTGGACGGCGCCGAAACGCCGCCCCGCTGGTCCGGCCCTCAGCTGGCCGAGGTAGCCTTGGGCAGGATGTCGTTGGCGACCATCTCGCCGAACGGGCTGACGTAGCCACGCGCCTGCGGCGGCTGGGCCTGGGCCAGTTCCAGGTGCGGGAAGAGCAGTTCGGCAACCCGGTAGGACTCTTCCAGGTGCGGGTAGCCGGAGAAGATGAAGGTGTCGATGCCGAGGTCCGCATACTCCTTCACGCGGGCCGCCACGGTCGGGCCGTCGCCCACCAGCGCGGTGCCCGCGCCGCCACGTACCAGGCCGACGCCGGCCCACAGGTTGGGGCTGACTTCCAGGTTGTCCTTGTTGCCGCCGTGCAGGGCAGCCATGCGTTGCTGGCCGACGGAATCGAAGCGCGCCAGCGAGGCCTGGGCGCGGGCGATGGTGTCGTTGTCCAGGTGAGAGATCAGGCGGTCGGCGGCCTGCCAGGCCTCCTCGTTGGTCTCGCGGACGATCACGTGCAGGCGGATCCCGAAGCGCACGCTGCGGCCCTGTTTGGCGGCCTTCTCGCGCACCTGGGCGATCTTCTCGGCGACGGCGGCCGGCGGCTCGCCCCAGGTCAGGTACAGCTCGACCTGCTCGGCGGCGAGGTCCTGGGCGGCATCGGAAGAGCCACCGAAATACAGTGGCGGACGCGGCTGCTGGATCGGCGGATAGAGCAGCTTGGCGCCCTTCACCTGGAGGTGCTTGCCGTCGTAGTCGACGGTCTCGCCTTCCAGCACACGGCGCCAGATGCGGGTGAACTCGACCGAGGCTTCGTAGCGCTCGGCGTGGCTCAGGTGCAGGCCGTCACCGGCCAGCTCGTCCGGGTCACCGCCAGTCACCAGGTTGAACAGCGCGCGCCCACCGGAGAGCCGGTCGAGGGTTGCGGCCTGGCGGGCGGCCACGGTCGGGGAAATGATGCCCGGGCGCAGGGCGACCAGGAACTTCAGGCGCTGGGTCACCGGGATCAGCGAGGCAGCGACCAGCCAGGAGTCCTCGCAGGAGCGGCCGGTGGGGATCAGCACACCACCGAAACCAAGACGGTCGGCGGCCTGTGCGACCTGTTGCAGATAACCGTGGTCCACGGCGCGGGCGCCTTCAGCGGTACCCAGGTAGTGGCCATCGCCGTGGGTCGGCAGGAACCAGAAGATGTTGAGACTCATCGCAGTAACTCCAGATAAGCGCGCCGGCGTGGCGTAGCCGCGCGATGATGGGATTGGGGTATTTCGTATTGCGTTGTGTAGGAGCGGGCCATGCCCGCGAACCGCATCGCACCTGGCGTCAGGCCGGTCGCGGGCATGGCCCGC
>CBIGPF010000269.1:0-5325 GCA_966191535.1 uncultured Pseudomonas sp.
GCCACTACCACCTCAAGGTAGCGTGTCTACCAATTCCACCACCTCGGCAAAAACTTTTGCCTGCTTACTTCTGATCAGGAGCAGCCGGAACGTCGCCGTTACCGCCTGCAGGGGCTTGAGGCTGCCCTTGCGCGCCCGGTACATCATTCGCTACCGGAGCTTGTTCCTGCTTCTGTTCCATCACTGCCGGATCAGGAAGCCCAGCGTGACGAATTATATCAGCTTTTTCTTTAGCAAAATACGCTAAACCCAAGCTAGTTATAAAAAAAACTGCAGCCAGCACAGCAGTGAAGCGGCTCAGGAAGGTAGCAGAACCCTGACTACCAAAAACAGTACCCGACGCCCCAGCACCAAACGACGCACCGGCGTCGGCACCCTTGCCTTGCTGAAGCAGGACCAGCACAACCAGACCCAGCGCCATCAGCAGGTGAATCACGATTACAACTGTTTCCAGCATCTTCAGTTTCCTGCGGCGCGACAGATCGCACCGAACTCATCTGCATTCAGGGAAGCTCCACCAATGAGCCCCCCATCGATATCCGGCATGCCGAAAAGCTCGACAGCGTTGGCGGCCTTGACACTGCCGCCGTACAGGAGACGAAGGCCGCGGGCCACCTCTGCGTTTTCCGCCGAGATCTGCGCACGAATCGCCGCATGTACTTCCTGGGCTTGCTCGGGAGAAGCGGTCAGCCCCGTCCCAATCGCCCACACCGGCTCGTAAGCCACAACGGCGCGGGAGAAAGCCCCGACACCCAGATCTTCAATCACCGAGCCCAACTGGCGCCCGACAACCTCAAGAGTCTTGCCCGCCTCACGCTGCTCGCGGGTTTCACCCACGCACAGGATCGGAACCAGGCCACACGACTGAACCGCCGCAAACTTGCGACTGATCACACCATCGCTTTCACCCAGGATCAGGCGACGCTCGGAGTGACCGACCAGCACCAGGGAGCAGTTCGCATCCGCCAACTGGCTGGCTGCGACTTCGCCCGTGAGAGCGCCCTGCATCGGCTCAACCGCGCAATTCTGCGCACCGACGGCAACCGTCTTTCCATTCAGACCTTGAACGACCTGATTGATGTACAGACAGGGCGGGAAAACCGCCACATCGACACCCGTGGGAAGAGCCAGTTGACGCAGGCCTTTGATCAGCTCCGTTACACTGGAGCGGGTACCGTGCATTTTCCAATTACCGGCCACCAAGGGTCGACGCATGCTGTACCTCGCTGAGCAAAGTGGGCGCAGATATTACTCGACGCTTTTGGAACTGACAAGAGAAATCAAGCACATACCTCTGTAACGACTTTTGCCAGTTGCTCGGCATAGGCGCGAACGCGAGCTTCCTCGTCGCCCTCAACCATTACCCGCACCAGAGGCTCCGTACCGGATTTGCGCAGCAGAACACGGCCGCGGCCGGCCATCTCCTCGGTCACCTTGGCGCAGGCTTCCTTCACCGCCGGATGCTCCAGCGGATCGACGCCACCACCGGCAAAGCGCACGTTGATCAGCACCTGCGGGCATTTGCGAACCCCCATGCGCGCCTCAGCCAGGTTCTGGCCGCGAGTCTTGAGCGCCATCAGCACCTGCAGCGCGGCGATGATCGCATCGCCGGTCGTGGTGTGCTGGTAGCAGACGACATGGCCGGAGTTCTCGCCGCCCAGCTGCCACTTGCGCGACTGCAGCTCGGACATCACATAGCGATCACCCACCTTGGCACGAGCAAACGGGATGTGCAGTTCCTGCAACGCCAGCTCGAGGCCCAGGTTGCTCATCAGGGTCCCGACCACGCCGCCATGCAGCTTGCCGCGATCCAGCATGTCGCGCGCAATGAGATAGAGAATCTCGTCGCCATCGACGATCGTGCCGGTGTGATCGACCATCATCACCCGGTCGCCATCTCCATCGAAGGCGATGCCGATATCCGCGTGATTGGCCAGCACGGCCTCCTGGAGCGCCCCCATGTGGGTGGAGCCGCACTTGTCGTTGATATTCAGGCCATTGGGCTCGGCGCCGATGACGAACACCTCGGCGCCCAGCTCACGAAATACGTTGGGAGCGATCTTGTAGGTCGCACCATGGGCGCAATCCAAGGCAATACGCAGGCCGGCGAAACTGGTGTTCGACGGCACACTGCTCTTGCAGAACTCGATGTAGCGGCCAGCAGCATCGTTGATCCGCGACACCTTGCCCAGACGAGCCGATTCGACCACGGTCATCGGCGCATCAAGGAGCTCCTCGATGATCAGCTCTACGTCGTCCGGCAGCTTGGTGCCCTGGCCGGAAAAGAACTTGATGCCATTGTCGTCGTGCGGATTGTGCGAGGCACTGATGACAATGCCGGCCTCGGCATGAAAGGTACGGGTCAGGTAGGCAATGCCTGGCGTCGGCATCGGGCCGAGCAGCATCACGTCGGCTCCCGCGGCAGAC
This sequence comes from uncultured Pseudomonas sp., assembly GCA_966191535.1. GTDB lineage: Bacteria > Pseudomonadota > Gammaproteobacteria > Pseudomonadales > Pseudomonadaceae > Pseudomonas. Next base: position 2,428 of record CBIGPF010000269.1, read on the forward strand.
AAGCCTGCCTCCAGCGCGGATTCGAACATATAGCCGGAAATCCGGGTGTCCTTGCCTACCAGCACGCGGCACTTGCCCTGCTGGCGGAAGGCCATGCCCACAGCCCAGCCCAGCTTGAGCACGAAGTCCGGCGTGATCGGCGGAGTGCCGACGCGCCCGCGGATTCCATCGGTACCAAAATACTTCCTGCTCATGCGGGCATCCCCTCTTCCGTTGCACGTTCCACTGCGTGAATCATTCGAACGACATCCACTGTCTCGGCGACATCGTGGACGCGGATGATACTGGCTCCCTTGGCTACCGCCAGGGCGGCCAGCGCCAGACTGCCATAGAGGCGCTCACCCACTTCACGGCCGAGCGCGCGCCCGACCATGCTTTTGCGCGAGACACCGACCAGCAGCGGGCACCCCATGTCCATCAACCGCTCCATCTGACGGAACAGGTTCAGGTTGTGGCCCTGCGTCTTGGCAAAACCGAAGCCGGGGTCGATCACGACCCGTTCCTTGGGGATACCTGCAGCTTCGCATACCGCAATGCGCTCCTCGAGAAAGCTGCGAACTTCCTGAAGGATATCCGGGTAACGCGGATCGTCCTGCATAGTCCCCGGTTCGCCGCGCATGTGCATCAGACACACCGGCAGACCGGTGTCGACGGCAGCGTCCAGGGCGCCGTCTCGCTGAAGGGAACGCACATCGTTGATCAGTCCGGCGCCGAGGCGCGCGGTCTCGCGCATCACCGCCGGGGTGGACGTATCCACGGAGATCACCACACCCAACTCTCGGGCAATGGCCTCGACCACCGGAGCGACGCGCTCCAGCTCTTCGGTCGGCGAGACCACACGAGCGCCCGGACGCGTCGACTCACCGCCGATATCGATCAGCGTGGCGCCGGCCGCGACCATCTCCGCAGCATGGCGCAATGCAGCATCGTGCCGATTGAAGCGCCCGCCATCGGAGAAAGAGTCGGGGGTGACATTGAGGATGCCCATGACATGCGGGCGACTTAAATCAAGAACCCGGTTGCCGCAAGGCAACCGGGTCGGGTGGTACAACGAACTCATTCAGTACTCTCAGTGTTCGCCGGCGGGCCCGCCAATCGGGTTTTCCTGGCGACCGCTTTCATCGCGAGGCGCAGCGGCCGAACCCGAGGAGCCGGAGTTACCGCCCTGCCAATCACGCGGCTCACGCGGTTCGCGCCCCGCCATGATGTCGCCAACCTGGTCGGCATCCAGCGTCTCGTATTTCATCAGGGCGTTGGCCATGACTTCCATCTTGTCGCGGTTATCGTGCAGTGCCAGCTTCGCCTTGGCGTAGTTGCCGTCGATAAGATTACGAACCTCCTCATCGATGATCCGCGCAGTTTCTTCCGAGAACTCCTTGCGGCCCATTCCAGGATAAGCGCTGTCGCTATCATCGGCATAGGAGAGGAAGCCCAGACGATCCGACATGCCCCACTGCGTCACCATGGTCCTGGCAAGACGCGTGGCACTGGTGATATCGCTGGAGGCGCCGTTGGAAACCTTGTCATAACCAAAGATCAGTTCCTCGGCGATACGACCGCCGAAAATCATCATCAGGCGGTTATGCATCCAGTCCCGCTTGTAGGACAGGCGATCGGCTTCCGGAAGGGAAATCGTCACACCGAGAGCCCGCCCGCGAGGAATGATGGTGACCTTGTGGATAGGGTCGGAGGGGAAGAGACAACCCAGGATGGCATGGCCGGACTCGTGGTAGGCCGTCATCAGCTTCTCTTCTTCACTCATCGCCATGGAGCGTCGTTCGGCGCCCATAATGATTTTATCCTTGGCCAGCTCGAATTCCCGCATATCCACAATGCGTTTGTTGGAACGAGCGGCGAACAGCGAGGCCTCATTGACCAGGTTGGCGAGATCGGCACCGGAGAACCCGGGCGTACCGCGGGCAATGATCGCCGGATCAACATCGTCACCCACCGGCACCTTGCGCATGTGCACCTTGAGAATCTGCTCGCGACCGCGGACGTCCGGCAAACCCACTTCGACCTGGCGGTCGAAACGCCCCGGACGCAGCAGAGCCGAATCGAGGACGTCTGCGCGGTTGGTCGCGGCGATGACGATGACGCCATCGTTCGCTTCAAAGCCGTCCATCTCGACGAGCAACTGGTTGAGTGTCTGCTCGCGTTCGTCATGCCCGCCGCCCAGGCCGGAACCACCACGATGGCGCCCTACAGCGTCGATCTCGTCAATGAAGATGATGCAGGGTGCGTGCTTCTTGGCCTGGTCGAACATGTCGCGAACGCGCGAGGCGCCCACGCCGACGAACATTTCCACGAAGTCCGAACCGGAAATGGTGAAGAACGGTACCTTGGCTTCGCCGGCGATCGCCTTGGCAAGCAGGGTCTTACCGGTACCGGGCGGGCCGACCATCAGCACGCCACGCGGGATACGGCCGCCCAGGCGCTGGAACTTGCCCGGATCACGGAGGAACTCCACCAGCTCGCTGACTTCTTCCTTGGCCTCGTCGCAGCCGGCGACGTCGGCGAAGGTGGTCTTCACCTGGTCTTCCGACAGCAGTCGGGCCTTGCTCTTGCCGAAACTCATCGGGCCGCCGCGACCGCCGCCGCCGCCCTGCATCTGGCGCATGAAGAACATGAAGACCGCGATGATCACCAGGATCGGGAAGCTCGCTACGAGGAGCTGGGTCCAGATGCTCTGCTGCTCGGGCTGCTTGCCTTCGACAACGACGTTGTTGTTGACCAGGTCGCCGATCAGGCCGTTGTCCTGGATCGCCGGGCGGATGGTCTTGAAGGTGTCACCATCCTGGCGCTTGCCGGTGATGACATAGCCGTCGACGGTTACGCGCTCGACCTTGCCGTCCTTCACCTGCTGGATGAAGTCGGACTAGTTGAGCGTCTGCGGCT
>CBIGPF010000270.1:0-5310 GCA_966191535.1 uncultured Pseudomonas sp.
TGATTGTCGAGCTCTACTCCAAGTAAGGGCTAGAAAATAGGTGCATCCATGCAGAGTTCGGTAAATGAGTTCCTGACCCCCCGCCACATTGATGTGCAGGTGGTCAGCCAAACCCGCGCCAAGATCACCCTCGAGCCCCTCGAGCGTGGTTTCGGCCATACCCTGGGCAACGCGCTGCGTCGCATCCTGTTGTCCTCCATGCCCGGCTGCGCAGTAGTCGAGGCCGAGATCGACGGCGTACTCCACGAGTACTCCGCCATCGAAGGTGTACAGGAAGACGTCATCGAGATCCTGCTCAACCTGAAAGGCCTGGCTATCAAGCTGCACGGTCGTGACGAAGTGACGCTGACCCTGGCGAAAAAGGGCTCGGGTGTGGTGACCGCTGCCGATATTCAGCTGGATCATGATGTCGAGATCGTCAACGGTGACCATGTTATCGCCCACCTGGCCGATAACGGCGCGCTGAACATGAAGCTGAAAGTCGCTCGTGGCCGTGGCTACGAGCCGGCTGATGCCCGCTCGAGCGATGAAGACGAAAGCCGTAGCATTGGCCGTCTTCAGCTCGATGCCTCGTTCAGCCCCGTACGTCGTGTTGCCTACGTGGTCGAGAACGCCCGTGTCGAACAGCGTACCAACCTGGACAAGCTGGTCCTCGATCTGGAAACCAACGGCACCCTGGACCCTGAAGAGGCTATCCGTCGCGCCGCTACCATCCTGCAACAGCAGCTGGCAGCGTTCGTGGACCTCAAAGGCGACAGCGAGCCTGTTGTTGAAGAGCAGGAAGACGAGATCGATCCGATCCTGCTGCGTCCGGTCGATGACCTTGAGCTGACCGTCCGTTCGGCCAACTGCCTGAAGGCAGAGAACATCTACTACATCGGTGACCTGATTCAGCGCACCGAAGTAGAGCTGCTCAAAACGCCGAACCTGGGCAAGAAGTCCCTGACCGAAATCAAGGACGTTCTGGCCTCTCGCGGTCTGTCCCTCGGTATGCGCCTCGACAACTGGCCGCCGGCAAGTCTCAAGAAAGACGACAAGGCTACTGCCTGATCGTCGTAGCTACCGAACGTAAAGTTTGGAAAGGAATTGAACCATGCGCCATCGTAAAAGTGGTCGTCACCTGAGCCGCACCAGCGCGCACCGCAAGGCTATGTTCCAGAACATGGCTGTGTCGCTCTTCGAACACGAACTGATCAAAACCACCCTGCCCAAGGCCAAGGAACTGCGTCGCGTTGCCGAGCCGCTGATCACCCTGGCTAAAGTGGATAGCGTTGCCAACCGTCGTCTCGCTTTCGACCGTACCCGTTCGAAAGAAGCCGTAGGCAAGCTGTTCAACGAACTGGGCAAGCGCTACGCCAACCGTCCGGGCGGCTACCTGCGCATCCTGAAGTGCGGCTTCCGCGCCGGCGACAATGCCCCCATGGCATACGTCGAACTGATTGACCGCGCTGTTGGCGGCCAAGCAGTAGAAGCTGCAGAGTAAGGTTCACGCCTTATAAGAAACCGGGCCTTGTGCCCGGTTTTTTATCGCCTATCGAAAAGTTTTTCTCTATCGATCAGCTCAAATCAATAAATTGGCTGATCCATGCCCTTGTCACCGATCCTTAACGACGTCGACTTCTACTGCTTGCTGAGCTGGATCAACAGCCAGATCGCCGGTGGAGGCGCCTAATTGTCCGATTGGGATGTCGGGCCGCGCTCACAGCCTTCGTGATTCGCCGGCCTTTGCACACCCCGCCGTTGAGGAGAGTAACGATGAGTGACAACACCCGCCTGACGACCGCTGCCGGAGCGCCGGTCGCTGACAACCAGAACGTACAGACCGCCGGCCCGCGGGGCCCGATGCTGCTGCAGGACGTCTGGTTCCTGGAGAAACTGGCACACTTCGACCGCGAAGTGATCCCTGAGCGCCGCATGCATGCCAAGGGCTCCGCCGCGTGCGGCACCTTCACCGTCACCCACGACATCACGCGCTACAGTCGCGCCAAGCTGTTCTCCCAGGTTGGCAAGCAGACTCCGCTGTTCCTGCGCTTCTCTACTGTGGCCGGCGAGCGTGGCGCAGCCGATGCAGAGCGTGATATCCGCGGTTTCGCCATGAAGTTCTACACCGAGGAAGGCAACTGGGATCTGGTCGGCAACAACACCCCGGTCTTCTACTTCCGCGACCCGCTGAAATTCCCCGACCTGAACCACGTGGTGAAGCGCGATCCGCGCACCAACCTGCGCAACGCCACGATGAAGTGGGATTTCTTCTCGCACCTGCCCGAGGCCCTGCATCAGCTGACCATCGACTTCAGCGACCGTGGCCTGCCGCGCAGCTACCGTCACGTCCACGGCTTCGGCAGCCACACCTTCAGCTTCATCAGCGCCAGCAACGAGCGTTTCTGGGTCAAGTTCCACTTCAAGACCCAGCAAGGCATCGAGAACCTGAGCAACGAGGAAGCCGCCAAGCTGGTCGGTGCCGATCGTGAAAGCTCGCAGCGAGATCTGTACGACGCCATCGAGCGCGGCGACTTCCCGCGCTGGAAGATGTACGTTCAGGTCATGCCGGAGAAAGACGCGGCAACCTACCGCTATAACCCGTTCGACCTCACCAAGGTCTGGCCGCACGGCGACTATCCGCTGATCGAGGTGGGTTACTTCGAACTGAACCGCAACCCGGCGAACTACTTCGCCGAGGTCGAGCAGTCCGCGTTCAGCCCGGCGAACATCGTCCCCGGTATCGGCTTCTCGCCGGACAGGATGCTCCAGGGCCGCCTGTTCTCCTACGGCGATGCGCACCGCTACCGCCTGGGCGTGAACCACCACCAGATCCCGGTGAACGCTGCGCGCAACAACCCGCGCATCTATCACCGCGACGGCGCCATGCGCGTGGATGGCAACAACGGCGACATGACCGTCACCTACGAGCCGAACAGCTTCAACCAGTGGCAGGAGCAGCCGGACTACTCCGAACCGCCGCTGACCCTGGAAGGCAGCGCAGATCACTGGAACCACCGCGTCGACGATGATTACTACAGCCAGCCGGCAGCGCTGTTCCGCCTGTTCGACGAAGCCCAGCGGCAGCGCCTGTACGAGAACATCGCCGGTGACATGGCGGGTGTTCCGGAGGTTATCCAGCGTCGTCAGCTGGCGCTGTTCTTCAACATCGATCCGGCCTACGGTGAAGGCGTCGCCAAGGCGCTGGGCCTGAAGCTGGACTAAGCTGAAGCCGTTCCACCAGCCGCCCTCCTCGGAGGGCGGTTGCGTTTGTGGGGCATTGCGGACTTGACCCCGGTCATGGCCAGTCGCGACCATAGCGCCGTTTAATTCGCTGTCACGTCCCCAGGGAGAAGGCTGATGCAAGGCCATGCCGAGGTTATCGATTATCTCAACACGCTGCTGACCGGTGAGCTGGCCGCTCGCGACCAGTACTTCATCCATTCGCGCATGTACGAGGACTGGGGCTTCACCAAGCTCTACGAGCGCCTCAACCACGAAATGGAAGAGGAAACCCAGCACGCCGACGCCCTGCTGCGTCGCATCCTGCTGCTCGAAGGCACTCCGCGCATGCGCCCGGACGATATCCACCCGGGCAAGACCGTGCCGGAGATGCTGGAAGCCGACCTCAAGCTGGAGCGTCACGTACGCGCAGCCCTGGCCAAGGGCATCGCCCTGTGCGAGAAGCACAAGGACTTCGTCACCCGCGACATCCTGCGCGTGCAGCTGACCGATACCGAGGAAGACCACGCGTATTGGCTGGAGCAGCAGCTGGGCCTGATCCAGAAGATGGGCCTGGAGAACTACCTGCAGTCGCAGATCTGATCGGCCGGATCGCTCACACAAAAGCCCCCGACTCTGGGGGCTTTTGCTTTTCGTAGGAGCGAGCTTGCTCGCGAACAGAGTTGCCCGGCGACTCGGATGTTGGGGCAGTTCGCGAGCAAGAACTGAGCGTCGCCCTCGATCCTACGAAGAGCCCCAATAAAAAGCCCCTGCGCCGATTGGCAGCAGGGGCTTTTTTCATGCCGGTGCGGATCAGGCTCGATCACGCTCCAGCAGCGGCTTGAGGAAGTGCCCGGTGTGCGACACCGCCAGTTCCGCAACCTGTTCCGGTGTGCCGGTGGCAATAATCTGGCCGCCCTTGGAGCCGCCCTCGGGGCCGAGGTCGACCAGCCAGTCGGCGGTCTTGATCACATCCAGGTTGTGCTCGATGACCACCACGGTGTTGCCGTGGTCGCGCAGGCGGTGCAGCACGTCGAGCAGTTGCTGGATATCCGCGAAGTGCAGGCCGGTGGTCGGCTCGTCGAGGATGTACAGGGTCTTGCCGGTATCGCGCTTGGACAGCTCGCGGGACAGCTTCACCCGCTGCGCCTCGCCACCGGACAGCGTGGTCGCGCTCTGGCCGAGCTTGATGTACGACAGGCCGACGTCCATCAGTGTCTGCAGCTTGCGGGCGATGGCCGGCACGGCGTCGAAGAACGCGCGGGCGTCCTCGATGGTCATGTCCAGCACCTCGGTGATGCTCTTGCCCTTGTAGCGGACTTCCAGGGTCTCGCGGTTGTAGCGCTTGCCCTTGCAGACGTCGCAGGGGACGTAGATGTCCGGCAGGAAGTGCATCTCCACCTTGATCACGCCATCGCCCTGGCAGGCCTCGCAGCGACCGCCCTTGACGTTGAACGAGAAGCGCCCCGGGCCGTAGCCGCGCGAGCGGGCTTCCGGCACGCCGGCGAACAGCTCGCGGATCGGCGTGAACAGCCCGGTGTAGGTCGCCGGGTTGGAGCGCGGGGTGCGGCCGATCGGGCTCTGGTCGATGTCCACCACCTTGTCCAGGTGCTGCAGGCCGTCGAACGAGTCGTAGGGCGCAACTTCCAGGGTGGTGGCGCCGTTCAGCGCAGTGGCGGTGATCGGGAACAGGGTGTTGTTGATCAGCGTCGACTTGCCCGAGCCGGACACGCCGGTGATGCAGGTGAACAGGCCAACCGGGATCTCCAGGTTGACGTTCTGCAAGTTGTTGCCGCGTGCGCCCTTGAGCTTGAGCAGCTGCTTCTTGTTGCGCGGGGTGCGCTCGGCGGGCACGACGATCTTGGTGCGGCCGGACAGGTAGGCGCCGGTGACCGAGTCCGGATGGTCCATGACCTGTTGCGGCGTGCCCTCGGCGACGATCTGCCCGCCGTGCACGCCGGCACCGGGGCCGATGTCGACGACGTAATCGGCGAGGCGGATGGCGTCCTCGTCATGCTCGACCACGATCACCGTGTTGCCCAGGTTGCGCAGGTGGGTGAGGGTGCCCAGCAGGCGCTCGTTGTCGCGCTGGTGCAGGCCGATGGACGG
>CBIGPF010000271.1:0-5295 GCA_966191535.1 uncultured Pseudomonas sp.
TGAACATGGACATCACCGAGATCAACACCCTCAACCAGGAAGGCGTGGAAAACCTCCAGGCCACCCTGCGTGCCTGCGCCGACCTGGAGAACCAGGCCGGCCGCCTGCGTCACCTGGTGGACAGTTTCCGCATCTGATCGCGGCAGCAGTGAAAAAGGCGCCCTCGGGCGCCTTTTTCTTGTCCGCCGGATGCTTGCCGTACAGCTCGAGTGGCCAACTGCCAGCCACCTGTATCACCGCTGAAACACCCGCCCCAGCGCCATTCCTACCGTTCGTCCGACTCTTTCAAGCTTCCTCCGGGAGCGCCGAAATCAAGGGTGAAGGCCTTTGATAGCAACCAACAAACCGGGCCTGTCGTCTCAGCCGGGACAGGGGAGTTCCGGCCAAGCCTGCACGGCTACCCGCCGCGCTGGCGCCGTCCGTTTCACACCACGGGACGGACGCTCTGTGGCGACACCGGATCTGTCGCCCGGACCCACGCCGCTCAGGCATCCCACTACTTCCGGACTCGACGCAGCATGATCAAGAGCCTGAAATTCAGCCATAAGATCCTCCTGGCCGCTTCTCTTGTTGTTTTCTCGGCATTCGCCCTCTTCACCCTCTACAACGACTACCTGCAGCGCAACGCGATCCGCGAGGATCTGGAGAGCTATCTGCGGGAAATGGGCGACGTCACCGCCAGCAACATCCAGAACTGGCTGAGCGGCCGGTTGCTGTTGATCGAAAGCACCGCCCAGACCCTCGCCCGCGACAGCGCCCCCGAGCATCTGACCGGGCTGCTGGAGCAGGACACCCTGCGCAAGACCTTCAACTTCACCTACCTGGGCCAGGAAGACGGCACCTTCACCATGCGCCCGAACAGCGCCATGCCCGATGGCTATGACCCGCGTACCCGCCCCTGGTACAAGGACGCGCTGGCCGCTGGCGGCACCACGCTGACCGAGCCCTACATCGACGCGGCCACCCAGCAACTGATCATGACTGTCGCCACCCCGGCACGCGCCGGCGGCAAGACACTCGGCGTGGTCGGCGGCGACCTCGGCCTGCAGACCCTGGTGCAGATCATCAACGCACTCGACTTCAGCGGCATGGGCTACGCCTTCCTGGTCAGCGGCGACGGCAAGATCCTCGTCCACCCGGACAAGAACCAGATCATGAAGACCCTGGCCGATATCTACCCGCAGAACACGCCGAAGATCGGCAGCGGCTTCAGCGAAGCCGTACTCAACGGCCACGAACGCATCCTCAGCTTCACCCAGGTGAAAGGCCTGCCGTCGGTCAACTGGTACATCGGCCTGTCCATCGACAAGGACGCGGCCTACTCCATGCTGAGCAAGTTCCGCGCCTCGGCCATCGTCGCCGCCGCCATCGCCATCGTCGCCATCCTGCTCCTGCTGGGCATGCTGATCCGCGTGCTGATGCAACCGCTGACCACCATGGGCCGCGCGATGGAAGACATCGCCCAGGGTGAAGGCGACCTGACCAAGCGCCTGAAGGTCGCCAGCAACGACGAGTTTGGCGTGCTGGGCAATGCCTTCAACCGCTTCGTCGAGCGTATTCACGAGTCGATCCGCGAAGTGGCCTCCACCGCGCGCCAGCTGCATGACGTCTCGCAACTGGTGGTAAATGCCTCCAACTCCTCGATGAGCAACTCCGACGAGCAGTCCAACCGCACCAACAGTGTCGCCGCGGCGATCAACCAGTTGGGCGCCGCCGCTCAAGAGATCGCGCGTAACGCCGCCGATGCCTCGCACCACGCCACCGATGCCTCGCACCAGGCCGGGGACGGCCGCCAGGTGGTCGAGCAGACAATCAGCGCGATGAACCTGCTGTCCGACAAGATCAGCTCCGCCTGCGCCAACATCGAAGCGCTGAACAGCCGCACGGTGAACATCGGGCAGATTCTGGAGGTGATCAAGGGCATCTCCGAGCAGACCAACCTGCTGGCGCTCAACGCCGCCATCGAGGCCGCCCGAGCCGGTGAAGCTGGTCGCGGCTTCGCCGTGGTGGCGGACGAGGTGCGCAACCTGGCGCACCGCGCCCAGGAGTCTGCCCAGCAGATCCAGAAGATGATCGAAGAGCTGCAGATCGGCGCCCGCGAAGCCGTGGACACCATGACCGAGAGCCAGCGCTACAGCCTGGAGAGCGTGGAGATCGCCAACCGCGCCGGCGAGCGCCTGGCCAGCGTCACCCACCGCATCGGCGAGATCGACTCGATGAACCAGTCGGTCGCGACCGCCACCGAGGAGCAGACTGCCGTGGTCGACTCGCTGAACATGGACATCACCGAGATCAACACCCTCAACCAGGAAGGCGTGGAAAACCTGCAAGCCACCCTGCGCGCTTGCGCCGATCTGGAAAACCAGGCCGGCCGCCTGCGTCAGCTGGTGGACAGCTTCCGTATCTGATTCTGGCGAACACAAAAAAGGCGCCTTCGGGCGCCTTTTCCATGGGTACGCCTGTAGGTTCGAGCCATGCTCGCGATTACAGGCATGGCTCGCGCCTACAGCTATCTGCGCTTGCTACCGCCCAGCAACGCGCCCATCAGGCCGCGCACCAGCTGTCGACCGATCTGGTTAGCCGCCTGGCGCACTACGGTCTTGCTGACCTGACTGGCCAGGGAGCCCAGGATCTCGCCGGCAATACCGCCAAAATCGGTGCCGCTACCCTTCTCTTCCTTTTCCTGGGTCGGCGCCATCTTGTCGTCGGCGCGACCGGTGAGTTTCTCGTAGGCGGACTCGCGGTCGATAGGCTGGTCATAGCGTCCCGCGAGTGGTGAGCGGCGGATGACGTCAGCGCGCTCGGCATCAGTCAGCGGGCCGATGCGCGATTGCGGTGGCGCCACGGCCACGCGCTGGACCATCGCCGGCGTGCCCTTCTCTTCCAGCGTACCGACCAGCGCTTCGCCGATGCCCAGTTCGGTGAGCACCTTCAGGGTGTCGAACGCCGGGTTGGGACGGAAGCCATCGGCGACTGCGCGCAGGGACTTCTGCTCCTTGGCGGTGAACGCCCGCAGGCCATGCTGGATGCGCAGGCCCAGTTGCGCCAGGACGTCGTCCGGCAGGTCTCCGGGCGACTGGGTGACGAAGTAGACGCCCACGCCCTTGGAACGGATCAGACGCACCACCTGCTCCAACCGGTCCTGCAGCGCCTTGGGCGTGCCGTTGAACAGCAGGTGCGCCTCGTCGAAGAACAGCGCGAGGATGGGTTTGTCCGCATCGCCGCGCTCAGGCAACTGTTCGAACAACTCGGCCAGCAACCAGAGCAGGAAAGTGGCGTACACCTTGGGCGCGTCATGCACCAGCTTGCTGGCGTCGAGCAGATGGATGCGCCCACGTCCGTCGGCTTCGGGACGCAGCAGGTCTTCCAGTTGCAACGCTGGCTCGCCGAAGAAATCCTCGGCACCCTGCTGCTCCAGCAGCGCCAGGCGCCGCAGCAATGCCTGGGACGAGGCGGCGGTAAACAGCGCACGATCCTCGCCGAGGACGTCCGGGTGCTCCTTGAAGTGATTGAGCAGCGCCTTGAGGTCCTTCAGGTCGAGCAGCAGCAGACCTTCACGGTCCGCCACCTTGAACGCGGCGAACAGGGCGGCCTGTTGGCTCTCGGTCAGTTCCAGCAGGTTGGACAGCAGCAGCGGGCCCATTTCCGACAGCGTGGTACGCAGCGGGTGACCGGTCTTGCCGGCCACATCCCAGATGCTCACCGGGTAGGCCTGGGGCTTGTGGTTCAGCCAGGGCATGCTGGCGATGCGCTCAGCCACCTTGCCCTGGGGATTGCCGGCGGCAGCGATGCCACACAGGTCACCCTTGATATCGGCGGCGAACACCGCGACGCCGGCATCGCTGAAGGACTCGGCGAGGTGCTGCAGCGTCACCGTCTTGCCAGTACCGGTAGCGCCGGCGATCAGACCGTGGCGGTTGGCGAGCCTCCAGGACTGGCCGACCGGCTGCCCGTCGGGACCCGCACCGATGATGAGTTCGTTCGTGGCTGACATCCGTTGTTCCCCTTCAGTGGACCTGTCGCGCCAGAGGGCCTGTCGCGTTGGCTGCTTCAGCAAGAGTGGCGCGTCGTGCGGCGCTGCGCAATCGACTACCCCGGTACTTTGAAGACGTGCTTGAGGTAGTGCAGGAAATTCTCGTCCTTGCACTGGGTCTTGCCCGGCGCGTCGGAGATCTTCGCCACCGGGTGGCCATTGCAGGCGGTCATCTTCAGTACGATGTTCATCGGCTGTACCCCTGGCACATCGCAGGTGAAATGCGTGCCGATGCCGAAGCTGATGTCGATGCGCTCGCGCAGCGCCCGGTAGATTTCCAGCGCACGCGGCAGGTTGAGGCCGTCGGAGAACACCAGGGTCTTGGTCAGCGGATCGATTCCCAGGCGCTCGTAGTGCCGGATCGCCTTTTCCGCCCACTCCAGCGGGTCGCCCGAATCGTGGCGCAGACCGTCGAAGAGCTTGGCGAAGTACAGGTCGAAATCCGTCAGGAAGGCATCCATGGTGATGCAGTCGGTCAGCGCGATACCCAGCTGCCCGCGGTACTCGCGAACCCAGGCATCCAAAGCGGCCGCCTGGCTGTCGATCAAACGAGGGCCGAGCTGTTGGTGCGCCATCAGCCATTCGTGGGCCATGGTGCCCAACGGCTTCACACCCAGTTCCCGCGCCAGGTGCACGTTGCTGGTACCAACGAAGTGTCCGGGGAAGCCATCGCGCAGGTCCCGCACCACCGCTTCCTGCACCGGGTAGGAGAAGCGCCGGCGGGTGCCGAAGTCGGCCATCTTGAAGCCGGCCAGCTCTTCGGCGCTAGCCTCCTTGCGCAGCCAGTCGAACTTCTCCTGCAGGCGTTCGCGGACCATCGTCAGCGTGGTACCCGGATGGCGGTGCCGATTGCGCACTTCGCTGATGGTCGCCAGCAGCGGCACCTCGAAGAGGATCACATGCAGCCATGGGCCCTTGAGGCGCAGGAACAGCTCGTCGTTCTCCACCCCCAACTGCACATAGCAGGGATTGAAGCGGAACAGGCCAAGAAAGCGGATGAAGTCGGGCTTGAAGAACGGGATGCGCTCAAGGAATGCCAGATCCTGCGGCGAGAAAGACAGCTCGGCCAGGCGCTCGACCTGCTCCCGCAGAGGGTCCAGGTAGGCCCGCAGATCTTCCTCGTTGCGGCAGCGGAACTCCCACTCCACCTCGGCGTTGGGGTAGTTGTGCAGCACCGCCTGCATCATGCTCAGCTTGTAGAAATCGGTATCCAGCAGGTTGTGCACAATCCGCCGGGAAAATGCGCTGTCGCTCATGCTTGT
>CBIGPF010000272.1:0-5220 GCA_966191535.1 uncultured Pseudomonas sp.
GTTCGGCGTCGTGCGAGCCCGCCTCCAGATCGATCGCCAGTGCAGCGCCGGCGATCGCGCCCGTACCGGCGAGCTGCGCCGGCTTCTCGCCGGTGCCGGTGGTCCCGGCGAGCCGGTCGAGCCGAGCTTGCACTGCCAAGTCCTCCAGCCGATCGATGTAGCGGATCCTGGCGCCCTGGATCAGCAGATCCTCGATCGCGGGGATGCCGCCGCCGCGGCCCGCATTATCCCCGGACTCTTCTGCGGTGGCCGGCGGCTCCTCGACGACCTCGCCGGCGAGGACGGTCCGCCAGTTGATCGCGCCCTGCTCGTTGCGCTCGACGAACACCTCGGGGTCCTCGAGATGGACCTCCTCGATCACGATGTCGCCCGCGGCCAGCTGCACCAGGTCGATGGCGAAGGTCAGCCGATCGATCCTCAGCAAGTACGGCGCGCTGGCCCAGTCGACGTTCTCGACCGCGACCTCGTTCGCAATGATCCTAAGCGTCGAGCCGAAGTCGATATCGAGGTCGCCGTCGATCGTCAGGCGGCGCTGCAGCGCCCGACCGAAGACCTCCTTGAGCCCTGCCTTGGTCCAGTTCTCGGGATCGAATAGCCCGGCCTCGCTGGAAGACCAGCGGGCCGTCGCCGGCACCAGGAGCAGTGCCCCGGTCGCGATGGCAAGGCCGAGCTTCGCGCTCTTTCTCATGCGACTCCTGCTGCGAAGCCGGCGCACGGCGGTCGAGGCTCGGACGACCTCGAGGGCCGCTCCGCTATGCCCGATTCGCCGTGCGCACGCGCTCTGGTCAGTTCAGCGGGGGTGCGGGGTCAGACGCCCCACTCGTCGTCTTCGAGAACCCCGCTGTCGTCGTCATCAAGGGCCGAGAACGCGTCGTCGCTGAACCACTCGTCCTGGTCGACCTGGACGTCGTCGTTGACGTCGAGGAGCCCGAACAGCGGGCCATCGTCATCGCCACCGCCGGGCGCGCCGCCCCAGTTGGTGCTGGCCCACTGATTGTACTCGGCCTCTTCGATGGTGCCGCTATCGTCGGCGTCGATCTGCTCGAACGACTGCCCGCCGTACTCGGTCCACTCCGCCTGCGAGACCTGCGCGTCCTCGTTGGCGTCGAGCACGGCCGCCTGCTCCTGCGGGCCGGCGCGGAACTCGCCGTCCTCGAGATACGCGCTATCGTCGTCGTCGAGGACGTCGAACTGCCCCTCGGTGAAGAACTCGTCCTGGGTCAGCTGCTGGTCGTCGTTGATGTCGAGCAGCCCGAACAGCGGACCGTCGTCGTCACCGCCGCCGGGCGCGCCGCCGAAGACGTCGTTCGCCCATTGGTCGAACTCCTGCTGATCGACCATGCCGTCGCCGTTGGCGTCGGCCTGGGTGAAATTGGCTTCGTAGCCAAGCCACTCGTCGAGCCCGATCTCTTCGGCCGCAAACGCCGGACCGGCGATGCCCAGGGCCAGTCCCATCGCAGTCAGGGTAGTCTTCCTCATATCTAGGTACCTCCTATGTGCAGTTGAGGATAGTCGTATGCGCGGCTTGCCAAAGACATTCGCCCCTGCCGCGCCGCTCAGCACCGCAAACGAACCGCCGGAGCAACGGTTCCTCACAAATTCGCGACTGTGCGATTCTCGATACGGGCATCTCTGTCGAGAATTACTTCCGACCTTCCACCACTGTACTTCTCAACATGTGTGTTCGGGGGAAAAGGGTCCGCCGGGTGCGAGCGGCGGACCCTTGCTTGGGCCGGCTAGAACCAGTCGAACCAGCCGTCATCCTCCTCCGTCACCACCTCGTCGTCGTCGTAATCGGCGGTGTCGTACAGGCCCATGTAGAGCTCGTCCTCGCCGACCGCAGCGTCCGCGTCGGCATCCCAGCTACCATAAACCCCGGTGTTGTTGGCCACCGTGTCGAACTCGTCCTGTTCGAGCACGCCGTCGTCGTTGGTGTCCCAGGCGTCGAACGAGCTGAGCTCGTCGTCCTCGAACCAACCCTGGCCGGCGCTCGCGAACTCGTTCTCGGTGATCGTGCCGTCGTCGTCCGCGTCCCAGCTGGAGAAGACGCCGTCGTAGAACTCGTCCTCGGAGACGTCGCCGCTGGCGTCGGCATCCCAGTCCGAGTAGACCCCGGCCTGCCGCGCGCCTTCGGTGAACTCCCTCTCGGTCAGCTCCAGATTGCCGTCGCGGTCCCAGTCCTTGAAGGTCCACTGCGCGGCGCCGAACGCCGTCCCGCCGCCAAGCATCAGCGCCAGCGCGGCGCTGGTGATCATCAACCTGTTCATTGTGCTCTCCCCTTATGGAGCAAAAAGATGGCCGTCGATGGCGCGTTGAACGCTGCCACCTCCGGAGCGTTCCCACCATTTTTCTCCGAAGTTCGGCCACCGGCTCCGGCAGAGGCCCGGCGATCAGGACGACAGCGCCGGTTGCTGCAGCTCGCGTGAGGGGCTGCTCTCGGCCGTGGCGTGCGAGGAGCGGGGATCGTGCCGAAGCCAGCGTTGCGATCCGAGGCCGTGATGACGTCGTCCGCGCTGGCAAGCGTGAGCTGTCCACCGCGTCGCGTCGCAACCAGGCTGCCCGGCCGGAGTGCTTCACCACGCGCGGTCTGCCAGAACGGCTGGCCCGGCCGCCGCACGATCACCGGCCCGGCGTGTGAGAGAATGCGCGGTTTGGCCGAGTCCGTCGCCGGAGGCTGGTCGACCGTGGTCCCCTGGCAACCGCCAGCGACAAGAAGGCGATGAGCAGTGTCGCCGCCGCGAAACATCATCATGGCAACATCGCTAGATCATCCGAAGAACAGTGTAATGGCTGCCAATCAAACTGAAAAATTCGGGAACACTCCTGCGGGAACGTCGTTGGTAATAGTGTGACGCACCGGCACTGGCCGGGTTCGGCCCGTGTCACAACTGCTTCCAGCAAGTAAGGAGGAATGAATGAGGTACAATCGTTTGATCGGCGTCTCCGGGTTCGCGCTCACCCTGGCGCTGGCGCCGCTCTCAGCCCAAGCCGCGGACATCATCGAAACGCTCAAGAACTCCGGGCACTTTTCACAGCTGGTCGATGCCATCGACAAGGCCGGCCTGACCGAGACGCTGCAAGGGGACGGTCCGTACACGGTGTTCGCGCCGAACGACGAGGCCTTCCAGACGATGCAGCAGGATTCTCAAGGCCGACAGCAGGCGGGCCAGAGCCAGCAGCAGAGCTCCCAGGGTCAGCAGCAGCAAACAGCCCAGCAGCAATCGGCTCAGTCCCAGCAGCAGGGCGGGCAGGGCCAGCAGACCGGGCAGAGCCAGCAGGACGGCCAGATCCTGCAACAGGTCAGCAGCGACCAGCTGAAGCAGATCCTGACGCACCACATCATCGAGGGTAAGGAACTGACCGCGCAGGACGTGCTGGGCAAGCAACAGAAGGTAGAAACCATATCCGGCGATCAGCTGACCGTCGATGGTACGGGCACGATGGTCCTGCTCGTGCCCGCCGGGCTCACCGTCTCGCGCGTCGGCGACGAGGTGTTCGTGCAGCGCCAGGTTGCGGCCGTTGCGCAGCCGGCGGTCACGGTGAGCACGACGGGCCAGCAAGGTCAGCAGCAGTCCGGGCAGCAGCAGGGCCAGCAGCAGGCGACGCAATCCGGGCAGCAGTCCGGGCAGCAGAGCCAGCAGCAAGCGGCGGCGCATTCCGGCCAGCAGGGTCAGCAGCAGTCCGGCCAGGCCGGGAGTCAGGGTGAGGGCCAGCCCATGGCCGAACAGCAGGGTCTGCTCCGCGCAGCCATGGTGGTCGAGCCTGGCATCCAGGCTGATAACGGCGTGATCCATGGCATCGACCAGGTCCTGGTGCCGCAGAGATCGAACAGCAACTGATGCCTGGTCAGGGCCAGAGCAGCGGTCAGCAGAACCAGGGCTGACGCGAACGGCTTCCTGCGACTGAGGACCCAAGTGCGGCCGGCGGAGCACTTCCGCCGGCCGTGCCGTGCTTTCCAGGCCAGCTGGGCCGTGCCCTTTTTCGCGCTCGATTCTATGGCCCCGGCGCCTGCTCGGCCGCGGATCGTATTCGACTGAAAAGCATCCCACTCCGCGCGCGGCAGGGGCAGCCACCTCTGCACGGGTGCTTGCCGGAACCGGCGTCGCCAGGAGGCCCTTCGGGCGGGGGCGAGATCAAGTTCGATGGCTACCGCACGCAGGCGCACCTGCAAGAAAGAAAGCCTGCCATCTACACGCGGGCGGTCCGCCCTGGCCCTGAAATTTAGCTGGCCGCGGTGTGGGGTCAGCCTAACGGCTCATAACCTGACACGGGAGGGCGAACCGTTGCCGGAGGGGAACGGCGCGCTGGAGATAACGTTCCTGCACGCAAAGGGGCAGCGATGTCAATCTCCGTTCGGATACCGGCGGCCGCCATCGGAGTTTATAGGCGCGTAACGCCGAGCCTCTGGTTTGGGCCTGCCCTCTATGCAGCGGGTGGGATGCTGCTGGTGTTCCTCGTTGGCCAGATCGGAAAGCGGCTGCCCGAGTCTGTGCTGAAGCTGTTCCCCTCGTCGGAACCCGAAACCGTCAGAGGCGTGCTGAACTTGCGGCCTCGAGCACGCTTACGGTCGCAACCGTGACCTTCTCCATCCTAATGGTCGTGCTGACTATGTCGGCGTCCAACTTCTCCCCGCGGGCGCTTGCCGGCTTCATGCGCGATCGCACCAACCAGAATACGCTCGGCATCCTCCTCGGCAGCTTTTCGTTCGGCGCGACGGGAATCCTGCTAACCCGACTGGAATTTTATGACGGGCGCTATCTTGGCCTCATCCTCCTGACCACCCTCGTCCTGGGCTTCCTCACGCTTGGCGCGCTGGTCTACTTCATTCATCACACAGCAACGTCAGTGCAGATCACCGATCTTGTCCTACGCCTTCCTCACGAGGCCGACCACGCGCTCTCCCAGTCTCTCAGGCTCGCGGAGAGTGAAAAGGAATCAAATACGCCGGCGGTGCTTCGCTTGTTTCATCTTGCCGTCGAGAACGACGTGGTGGTGCATGTCCTGCGCCACGCCGGAGAATTCGCTGCGCGCCGCCGGCCGCTGTGCCAAGTCTGGCCGGCCGCCCTCGTCGTAGTGACGCTCCTTGGAGTTCTGCGCGACCTCGCGAGCGTGACGAACGATAGGGCGCGGCGCCAGTTGATCGGCAAGATGATGCGGGCGATCGCCGAACTTGCATTGGAACAGCTTTCTTTTGAGCGCGAGCGCGAGCAGGTGCAGCAC
>CBIGPF010000273.1:0-5178 GCA_966191535.1 uncultured Pseudomonas sp.
AGCCCACGGTGCTCGCCGACAGCCTGGCGCGCCCGGCCGAAGGCAGCGGCCACGGCCTGGAGTACAGCCGCTACGACGCGGCGGCCACCGAGCGCCTGAAGGCCTTTGCCCGCAGCCAGAGGGTAACGCTCAACACCCTGGTGCAGGCGGCGTGGATTCTCCTGCTGCAGCGCTACACCGGTCAGCAGCGCGTGGCCTTCGGTGCCACCGTGGCCGGGCGTCCCGCGCAACTGGCCGGTGCCGACAGCCTGCTGGGCCTGTTCATCAACACGCTGCCCATCGTCCAGGCGCCGGCCGAGCATGCTGACCTCGGCGACTGGTTGCGCGAGCTGCAGGCCTACAACCTGGACGTGCGCGAGTTCGAGCACACGCCGCTGTACGACATCCAGCGCTGGGCCGGCCAGGCCGGGCAGGCGCTGTTCGACAGCATCATCGTGTTCGAGAACTACCCGGTCGACGAGGTGCTGCGCAGCGCCCGGGGCCCGCGCTTCGGCGAGCTGAAGTCGAAGGACGAGACGAGCATTCCCATGGACCTCGCCGTGCGTGTCGGCGAGCGCCTGGAGATCGAGTACCAGTACCTGCGTGCGCACTTCAGCGCTCCTGCCGTGGCACGCCTGCGCGGCAATATGGAACAGGTGCTGGAGAGCCTGCTGCATGGCGCCGGCAAACGTGTCGGCGAGCTGCAATGCCTGTCCGCCAATGACCGTGCGGCCTTGGCTGCCTGCCGTGGCCCACACCAGTCGCTGCCGCCGGCCGAGCCGGTGCACCTGGCCATCGCGCGCCAGGCGTCGCTGCGTGGCGATGAGGTGGCGCTGATCTGCGGTGACGAGGAAATCGACTACGCGGCGCTGGAGCGCGACTCCAACTGCCTGGCCCATCGCCTGATGGCGCTCGGCGTCGGCCCGGAAGTCCGCGTCGGCGTGGCCTTGCCGCGCAGCGTGCGGATTCCCCTGGCGCTGCTGGCGGTGCTCAAGGCCGGCGGCGCCTATGTTCCGCTGGACGCCGAGTACCCGCGCGAGCGGCTGGAATTCCAGATGGCCGATGCCGGTATCGCGCTGCTGATCACTGAGAGCCGCCTGCGCGAGGGCCTGCCGTTGCCGGTGGGCGTGACTTGCCTGGAGCTGGATAGCCTCGATCTGACGGGCGAAGACAGCGACCTGCCGGTGGTGGCCCTGGAGCCGGAAAACCTCGCCTACCTGATCTACACCTCCGGCTCCACCGGCAAGCCCAAGGGCGTGGCGGTCAGCCATGGTCCGCTGGCCATGCATTGCGCGGCCATCGGCGAGCTGTACCGGATGGATGCGGCGACCCGCGAGCTGCATTTCATGTCCTTCGCCTTCGACGGCGCCCACGAACGCTGGCTGACCACGCTGGTGCATGGCGGCAGCCTGGTGCTGCGCGGCGACGAGCTGTGGACCCCGGAGCAGACCTATCGCGTGCTGCACGACAAGCAGGTCAGCGTGGCGGCCTTCCCGCCGGTCTACCTGCAGCAACTGGCCGAGCACGCGCTGCGTGACGGCAACCCGCCGCCGGTGCGCATCTACTGCTTCGGCGGCGATGCGGTGCCCAACGCCAGCTTCGAACTGGCCAAGCGCGCGTTGCGCGCCGAGCACCTGATCAACGGCTACGGCCCCACGGAAACCGTGGTCACGCCGCTGCTGTGGAAGGCCGACCGCACGACGGCCTGCGATGCCGCCTATGCGCCCATCGGCAAGGGCGTCGGCGCGCGCAAGCTGTATATCCTCGACGAGCAGCTGCGCCAGGTGCCGCTGGGTGTGGCCGGCGAGCTGTACATTGGCGGCGACGGCCTGGCGCGCGGTTACCACGAGCGCGCCGGGCTCACCGCCGAGCGCTTTGTCGCCGATCCGTTCGACCGCGCGCAAGGTGGTCGTCTGTATCGCAGCGGCGATCTGGTGCGCGGTCGCGCGGATGGCGTGATCGACTACGTCGGGCGCATCGACCACCAGGTGAAGATCCGCGGTTTCCGCATCGAACTGGGCGAGATCGAGGCGCGCCTGCAGGATCACCCGCAGGTCAGCGAGGCGCTGGTCGTGGCCCGCGACGGTATCAGCGGCAAGCAGTTGGTCGGCTACGTGGTTGGCGAGGCCGAGGGCGATGCGCTGCGCAGCTTCCTCCGCGAGCAGGTGCCGGACTACATGGTGCCGGCGCAGATTCTCCGGCTGGAGCGCTTCCCGCTGTCGCCCAACGGCAAGATCGACCGCAAGGCGCTACCCGAACCGACCTGGCAGGGCGAGGCCTACGAGGCGCCGCGCAACGAGCGCGAGCGTGCCCTGGCGGGCATCTGGCAGGACGTGCTGCACGTGGAGCGCGTCGGCATTCGCGACAACTTCTTCGACCTGGGCGGCGACTCCATCCTCAGCCTGCAGATCGTCTCCCGCGCCCGTCAGGTGCTGGGCGAGGGCGTGGAAATCCGCCTGCGCGACCTGCTGCAGTACCAGACCATCGCCGGGCTGCTGGAGCGCGCCGAAAGCGTGGCCGAGGCGGCGTCGACGGTTCCTGGGGATGCGACCGTGGCAGTGGCCGACGATGGCGAATCCTTCGGCCTGGTACCGATCCAGCAATGGATGTTCGAGCAGCAGCTGGAGGAGCTGAACCACTTCAACCAGGCGGTGTTGCTGGAATGTCGCCAGCGCCTCGACGCCGAGGTGCTGGAAGCGGCGTTGCAGGGCCTGCTGGCTGAGCACGGCAGCCTGCGCCTGTCGTTCGCCCGTGGGGCTGACGGCCTGTGGCGCCAGCGTTATCGCGAGGCCAGCGAGATCACCGGTGCGCTGCTCTGGCAGCGGCAGGCGGCGAATGCCGAGGAGGCGCTGCTGATCGCCAACCAGGCGCAGCGCAGCCTGGACCTGAGTGAAGGGCGGCTGCTGCGCGGTGTGCTCACCGACATGGCCGATGGAACCCAGCGCCTGCTGCTGGTAATCCACCACCTGGGCGTGGATGGCGTGTCCTGGCGCATCCTGCTGGAAGAGCTGCAGCAGCGTTACGTTGCGCAGCTTTCTGGCGAGGCGGCGCCGCGCGTCGAGCGCACCAGCGCCTACCGCGCCTGGGCCGAAGGCCTGCGCGACTACGCCGACAGCCAACTGGCGCAGGCCGACCTGCCGTACTGGCTGGAGCAGACCGACAGCGCCGGCCTCGGCGAGCCGCAACGCGACAACCCGCGCGGCGCCGAGCGCATGGCGCACCTGGAGCAACTGTTCCTGCGCCTCGACCGACAGCAGACCCAGCGTCTGCTGAAGGTGGCGCCGGAGGCCTACCGCACGCAGATCAACGACCTGTTGCTGACTGCCCTTGGCCGCACGCTTTGCCAATGGTGCGACAGCGAGTCGGTGCTGATCGGCCTGGAAGGCCACGGCCGCGAGGACATCCTCGACGCCGTCGACCACAGCCGCACCCTGGGCTGGTTCACCAGCCTGTTCCCGCTGCGCCTGACGCCGGGGCAGGGCGACTACGCCCAGGCCATCCCGGCGATCCGCCAGCAACTGCGGGCGGTGCCGGACAAGGGCATCGGCTACGGCGCCTTGCGCTATCTGGGGGACAGCGCGCTGCGCCGCCAGCTCGTCGCCCGCGCCGAACCGCGCGTCACCTTCAACTACCTCGGTCAGTTCGACCAGAGCTTCGACGCCAAGGCGCTGTTCGTGCCCTTGCAGGAAAAGCCCGGCGATACCTACGCGGCAACTACGCCAATGAACAACTGGCTGGAGATCGTCGGCCAGGTCTACGACGGCGAGCTGACCCTGCGCTGCATGTTCAGTCGGCGGGTGTTCCGCCCGTCGCGCATCGAATCGCTGATGGCGCAGCTGCGCACGGAACTGGACGGGGTGATCGGCCATTGCTGCGCCCAGGTGGAAAGCGGCGCGCGCAAGGAGAAAGCCACGGTATGAACGCATTGATGAAAGAGGTCGGCATGCTGCACCCGGAGATTTCCTCCTTCCTGGACATGGTCGACGAGGGGCGCCGCAGCGGCCGTCCGGCACTGCACGAGCTGCCGCTGGAACAGGCGCGGCAGGACTTCGAGGCCTCGTCGGAATCACTCAGGGCCGGGGCGCCGTCGATGCCGGTGGAAGACCTGCTGATCCCCACGCGCGAAGGCCGAACGCTTCCGGCTCGCCTGTACCGGCCGCTCGCTGCTGGCGACGCGGCGATCCTGTATTTCCACGGCGGCGGCTACACGGTAGGCAGCCTGGACTCCCATGACGGACTGTGCCGTTGGCTGGCGAAACACTGCGATTGCGCGGTGGTATCGGTGGGCTACCGGTTGGCGCCGGAAGCACCGTTCCCGGCGGCGACTTTCGATGCGCATGATGCCTGGAGCTGGTTGCTGGAGTCCGCTGCCAGCCTCGGCCTGAATCCACGCCGCCTTGCCGTGGGTGGCGACAGTGCGGGCGCGACACTGGCCACCGTGCTCTGCGCCGAGCTGGCAGGCGAGGGCGCGGAGCAGCCCTGCGCGCAGTTGCTGTTCTATCCGGCGGCGGATGCCAGCGCGCGCAGCGAGTCTCAGGAGCTGTTCGCCGAGGGCTATCTGCTGGAAACGGCCAGCCTGGACTGGTTCTATCAGCAGTACGTACCTGAGGTTGCGCAGCGACGTGACTGGCGTTGTTCGCCGGTCAATGCCGGCTTGGCATTGCAGGGCAGTGCGCCGGCGCTGCTGTTCGCGGCGGAGTTCGATCCGTTGCTGGACGAAGGCCTGGCCTACGCCCACGCGCTGGTGGCACAGGGTGTGGAAGTGGAGGCGGAGCGCTGCTGCGGGATGACCCATGATTTCCTGCGCATGGGTAACCTGGTGCCGGAGGTGGAGGGGTATTACCGGCGGGTGGCGGAGTTCCTCGCTGCCCGCTGGTAAGTCGAGGCAGCGCATACGGTAGGAGCGGGCCATGCCCGCGATCCGCCGGCAGGGCCGGCGTTTTCTTCTGCTGTGGTGTTGCAGGTTTGCTGCGTTGGCCTGGGGTGTTTCTGCGTCGCATCGGCGTGCGCGCGGACTTCGTGTTTCGCCCCCTCGGGCGAGTTACTTTTCCAAACGCCGAAAAGTAACCAAAAGGCTTGCCCCGGACATCCGGTTTTTCGCTTGGGGCGAAAAATACCCTCGTTGAACCGCAGTTTCAGGGGCACGCGTTGACGGGCCATCCCTGGCCCGACAACGCTCTCGCGACATCCATGTCGCTC
>CBIGPF010000274.1:0-5093 GCA_966191535.1 uncultured Pseudomonas sp.
TTGTCCGTCCCCTGCGTCCCATCATCGGTGGGCATCATGAGCCCGATCGCCCGCGCATCGATGCCCCCGCGCACGCCCTCGACACCCAGGAAGGCGCTGAGCCCCCCCACGGTGTTCATGGCCGCGCCATCCACGCCCAGCCGTCGGGCAGGCTTTCCACCGCCGTCGCCAGCGGACCGGGCTCGCCCTGCCAGCGGTTGAGCAGGCTGAGGGTTTCCGGGCCGCGCCGGGCCTTGCTGCCCTTCTGGCTCAGCGGCGCCTGGCGGCCGCGGGCTTCCACCAGAAAGGTACCCTGCACGTCCCGACCGCCCTCGAGCTTCACCCGCCAGCCGGCACCGTCTTCCGCCACTGCCAGCACCTGGGCTTCGATCAGCTCGACGCCGGCCTGTTTCAGATCCTCGCGCAGCCCCGCATCGAAGCGCGGGCGGTCGAGGACGCACTCGATGTTCTGTGCGCTTTCCACGCCGTTCCACTGCACGCGCCGTTGCGACGGCGGCGCTGCGCAGTCCAGTGCGTGCTTCAGGCCGGCATTGCGCAGGCCTTCCAGCACGCGCTGGGAAACGCCTTCGACGGCGGCGAAGCGACGCCATTCGCTAATCACGGTGACCGGGTGGCCCAGGCGGCGCAGGCCGAGGGCGACGGCAGCTCCGGCCGGGCCGGCACCGAGGATCATGATGGGCTGGTCGTTCACAACCCCACCTTCCGCTCAATTCCCAGAAACGCCGCCCGCTCACGCATCACCCCGATGAGCTGCACGTTCGACATCTCCGGCCGCTCAACCAGCAACGCCGCCAGATGCCCACTGAAGGCCGCGCAGCCCAGGCTCGCACCGGAGCGCCCGCCCACCGTCACCGCCGCCCCGAAGTCGGCCTGCGGGCTGTCCAGCCAGGACCACTCGCCTTCGCTACAGCGCGCATCACCCGTCACCCGGATCACCCCCGCATAGCTCGCCGGAAACACCGGCTCACCTCGCGCCGGGCTGGATGCGCAGACCAGCACACCAGCCTCGATCAGTTCCGCCACGGCCTCGCGCAGGATCGGCCGATCCTGGCGCACGCCCAGGCTCAGGTTGATCACCCGCACGCCCTGCTCGCCCAGCCAGTGCAGCGCGGCGGCGATTTGCAACGGGCTGGTCACACCGCGCTCATCGAAGACCTGGGCAACACACAGGCGAGCATCGGGCGCCCGGGAAAGGATGGCTTGGCAGACAACGCTGCCGTGGCCCAGGAGATCAACCGACAGTGGCAGTCGGTCCAGTCCATCATCGGCGAGACAAAAGCGCTGGCCGCTGATGACCGACGCGGCCTGCTCCTCCGAGTGCCCGCTGTCGATCACACCGATCAGCAACTCAGGCCTCATGACGCTGCACCGGCTGGGCCTCGCGCACACGCATCTGCCCATCCTGCAACTCGAGGTGCAGGTCGGCGGCCGCCAGGGTCGAAGTACGGTGGCTGATCAGCAGGCGCGTGCGCCCGGCGAACAGCTGGTCGATGGCCGCGATCACCTCGCGCTCGGTGCTCTCGTCCACCTGCGACGTGGCTTCGTCCAGCACCAGGATCAGTGGATCCTGCAGCAATGCGCGAGCGATGGCGATGCGTTGTTTCTGCCCGCCGGACAGCTGCTGGCCGCGCTCGCCCAGCGGGCTGTCGATACCCTCCGGCAGGCTGGCGATCAGGCTGTCGAGTTGCGCCGCGCGGGCGGCCTTCTCGATGGCCTCGCGGCTCGATTCGGGTGCGCTGTAGGCCAGGTTGTCGGCGAGACTGCCGCGGAACAGCACGATGTCCTGGCTGACCACTGCCACGCGCCGGCGCAGGGCGTGCAGGTCGAGTTCGCGCAGGTCCACGCCGTCCAGCAGGATGCTGCCCTGGTCGGGGTCGTAGAAGCGTTGCAGCAGATCGATCAGGGTGCTTTTGCCGACGCCGGACGGGCCGCTCAACGCGACCTTCAGACCGGCGGGAATCACCGCCTGCACAGCCTGCAGCACCGGCTGCGCGCGGCCCGGCCAGGCGTAGTGCAGATTCTCCAGGCGCAGCTCGCCCACCGACGGCATCGGCCGAGGCGCAGCGGGCGAAACGATGGTCGCCTCTTCGCCGCGCAGTTCCATCACCCGGCCAAGGCTGACGGTCATGCGCTGCAGCGCGACGTACAGGCCGAGCAGGCTCTGCACCGGCCCGATGGCCATGCCCAGATAGGTGGAAAAGGCGATCAGCGAGCCCAACTGCCAGGTGCCCTGCACCACCCAGTAACCGCCGACCAGGAAGGCGCAGGCGCGGGACAGTGACATCAGCGTGCCGGGCACGGCCTGGGTGAAGAACTCGGTCAGCTGCAGGCGCAGCAACTGGCCGAGGTAGCCCTGCCCCAACCCTTCCAGGCGCCCGGATTCGCGGGACTGCTGGCCAGCGGACTGGATGAACTTCATCGCCGGCAACGTCTCGACGAAAAACGACGAGAGGTCGGCCGAACGCTCGCGCAGGCCGCGCGCCTCACGCTCCACCTTGCGCCGCATCCAGCGCAGCCAGAGCACGTCCAGTGGGATCAGCAGCGCCACCAGCAGCGAGAGCTTCCACGACAGGGTGAGCAGCAGCACCAGCGCGCCGACCAGGCCGATCACGCTGGAAACGGCGGAGAACAGCGAGTCCACGGCGAAACGCTGGATCTCGGCGACGTCGCCGTCGAGCCGGGACATCAGGTCGCCGATCCGGCGGCGGCCGAAGAAGCTCGGCGAGAGGGTCTGCAGGTGGCGGTACAGCGCGTCGCGCAGGGAAAACAGGATGCGCCCGGACAGGCGCGTGTGCAGGTAGCGGTTCAGGCCGGACAGCGCCGTGCCGACCAGGCCGACGACGATCATCGCGCCGGCCACCATCACCAGCACCGGGAAATCCTTCGCCAGCAGGCCGTCGTCGATCAGCGTCTTGGTCAACCAGGGTTGCGCGAGCACCAGGATCGAGGCGCAGAACGACAACCCGAGCAGCCCGGCAATGGCCGCCTTGTGCGGCCGCACGAAACCGTACAACCAGCGCAGCGAGGCCTTGAGCGCCTGCGGGTCGTCGCTCTCGATAAGGCGGGTGAAGAACATCAGCCCACCTTGAGTTGCTTGAGCTTGCGGTACAGCGTGGCGCGGCTGATGCCCAGCGCGTCGGCGGCGGCGGAGACGTTGCCCTGGTGGCGCTCCAGCGCCTGGCGAATCAGCTCCAGTTCGTTCTCGCGGATACTGCCGCTCTGCGGGCGCTCGCCGGCGGCGAGTTCGTCCAGGGTGCTGTCGGGCAGGTGATCGAGGCTCAGTTCCTCCTCGCCCTCTTCGCGCATGGCCAGCGCGGTGCGCAGGACCATCTCCAGCTGGCGGATGTTCCCTGGCCAGTGGTACTCGCTCAGCAGCCCGAGCAGCTCGGCGGAGAGCTTCACCTTGGGCGCGCCCAGGCGGGTCAGCAGGCCGCTGGCGAGCTCGGCGAGGTCGTCCCGCTCGCGCAGCGCCGGCAGCTTCACGCTGATGCCGTTGACGCGGTAGTAGAGATCCTCGCGGAAGTGCTTTTCCTCCACCAGCCGCTTGAGGTCGCGGTGGGTGGCGCAGATCAGCGCGACGTCGATGTCCTGCTCCTCGCCGGCACCCAGCGGCGCCACCTTGCGCTCCTGCAGCACACGCAACAGGCGCGCCTGCAGCGCCAGCGGCATGTCGCCGATCTCATCGAGGAACAGCGTGCCGCCGTGGGCCTGTTGCAACCGCCCGACCATGCCGCCACGGCGCGAGCCGGTGAAGGCGCCGTCGCGGTAGCCGAACAGTTCGGATTCGATCAGGCCTTCGGGAATCGCGGCGCAGTTCACCGCGACGAAGGGCTTGTCACTGCGCGCGCTGGCCTGGTGCAGGGCACGGGCGACCACTTCCTTGCCGCTGCCGGTTTCCCCCAGCAGCAACACGGGCAGTTCGTTCACCAGCCCCTGGCGCGCCATGCGCAGCGCACGGGCGTAGCGTGGATGGCTGCCGGCCAGGGCTTCGAGTTCGGGACCGGCGGCCGGGCGCGGGGTGCGGGCGCTGACCGGCACCGCGTGGCTGCGCAGCGGCGCCTGCAGGGTCTTGTAGAACAGCTCGCCCTTGGGCGTCTGCAGGCTGCCGACGCCGCCCTGGTAGAGGCGGCCGAGCAACTGGTCGCCACGCAGGCCGAGGAAATCTTCGCTGCGCCGGCCTACCAAGCTCTCGCGATGGGCACCGAGCAGTTGGCAGGCCTGGCCGCTGACGGCCAGCACCTTGCCGTCCAGCCCCAGCGCCAGCAGGCCCTGCCAGGCGGAGTCCAGGTACTGGCGACGGTAATGGAAGGCGATCACCACCTGCCCCGGATGGCTGACGGCGAACAGCCGCGCCTCGATCTGGAACACCGCGAGGCTGAGCAGCGAGAGGCTTTCGCGCGGGCCGGAGAGCGGCCCTTCGCGGGTCATGTCGAGCACGCCGAGCAGCGTGCCCTGTGGCCCTTCGATAGGCACCGAGGTGCAGGAGAAGCGGCTAAGGCGGTCGAGGAAGTGTTCGCCACAGTCGATCTGCGTGGCGCGCTTTTCCACCAGCGCGGTGCCCAGGGCGTTGGTGCCGCGCGAGGCTTCGCTCCAGCAGGCACCCTGGACGATGTCGGCCAGGCCCTTGCTCTGCATGCGCTCGCGCGCGCCTTCGACGGAGAGGATGGTGGCGTCGGCGTTGGCCAGGATGATCACGCCATCGTGGCCCTGGCGCTGTTGCAGGTAATCGAGTTCGGGGGTGGCGGCGTCGAGCAGCAGGCGATTGCCGGCCAGCAGCACGTCGGGTTTGACCCGCGTGTCGAGGCCGTGCTCGGTGCCGCTGGCGCAGTCCAGGCCGTGGCCGAGGCTGCGTCGCCAGGAGGCGTCGATTTCCTCGCGGAGCACGCCGCTGGGGACTTCGCCTTCCTGTTGCAGGCGTTCACGGGCCAGGTGGGCTTCGCGCAGCAGGTCACTGCTTATTGTTCTTGTCGTCATGCATCGCTCCGGTAGGTTCCGCGCCCACATTTAGGGCACCGAACACGCAGGCAGGTCAGGGCTGTGTAAACCCCCAGGCAGCGGCAGTAAAGGGGAAGCCCATAGTAGGAAAGTTCATC
>CBIGPF010000275.1:0-5086 GCA_966191535.1 uncultured Pseudomonas sp.
CAAGTGCATCGACCTGTCCGAGAAGAACGAGCCGGTCATCTGGAAAGCCATCAAGTTCGGCGCCGTGCTGGAAAACGTCGTTCTCGACGAAAACCGCACCCCCAACTACGCCGATGACAGCCTGACCCAGAACTCCCGCTCGGCCTACCCGCTGGAGAACGTCGAGAAGCGTTCCGAGCAGAACCTCGGCGGCGAACCGAACGCCGTGATCTTCCTGACCTGCGACCTGACCGGCGTTCTGCCGCCGGTGTCGATCCTGAACAACGAGCAGGCGGCCTATCACTTCCTGTCCGGCTACACCGCGCTGGTCGGTTCCACCGAAATGGGTTCGGGCGGCGGCATCAAGTCGACCTTCTCCACCTGCTTCGGCGCACCGTTCTTCCCGCGTCCGGCCGGCGTCTACGCCGAACTGCTGATCAAACGCATCAAGGCCTTCGGCTCCAAGGTCTACCTGGTCAACACCGGTTGGACCGGCGGTGGCTACGGCGTTGGCAAGCGCTTCAACATCCCGACCACCCGTGGCGTGATCGCTGCCATCCAGAGCGGTGCTCTGATCGGCGCCGAGACCGAGCACCTGGATATCATCAACCTGGACGTACCGAAGGTCGTTCCGGGCGTCGAGACCAACCTGCTCAACCCGCGCAACACCTGGGAAGACAAGGCTGCCTACGACGAAGCTGCCAAGGGCCTGGCCAGCAAGTTCATCGAGAACTTCAAGAAGTTCGACGTGAGCGACGCCATCAAGGACGCCGGCCCGCAGCTGTAAGCGAGCCCGTTCTGGAAAGAGCCGCCTCCGGGCGGCTTTTTCATTTGCACGGCTTTTTGTAGGAGCGAGCTTGCTCGCGAATCGGAGTTGGGCTGTTCGCGAGCAAGGGCTAGGCGCGCCCCTCGGTCCTACAATGGGCGCTCCTAGGCTCACGGGATCGTCCATGACAGGCAACGGAGTTATCCCCATGCACGACACCCTCGAACGTGTCTTTGGCTTCCGCCAGTTTCGCCCCGGCCAGGAAGCGGCGGTCAGTGCGGTGCTGGCCGGGCGCTCGGCGGCCGCGATCTTCCCCACCGGGTCGGGCAAGTCGCTGTGCTACCAGTTGCCGGCGCTGCTGTTGCCACACCTGACCCTGGTGGTCTCGCCGCTGCTGGCGCTGATGCAGGACCAACTCGCCTTCCTTTCCCGCCATGGCATCGCCGCTGCGAGCATCGACTCGGCGCAGAGCCGTGAGCAGACCGCACAGACCATGGCTCGCGCACGCAGCGGCGAGCTGAAGGTGCTGATGATCTCGGTGGAGCGCCTGAAGAACGAGCGCTTCCGCAACTTCATCAGCGAGGTGCCGATTTCCCTGCTGGTGGTGGACGAGGCGCACTGCATTTCCGAATGGGGCCACAATTTCCGCCCCGACTACCTGAAGCTGCCGGACTACCAGAAGCAGTTCCGCATTCCCCAGGTGCTGCTGCTCACCGCCACGGCGACGCCGGCGGTGATCGCCGACATGCGCGCCAAGTTCGCCATCGCCGAGTCCGACGTGGTTACCACTGGCTTCTACCGCGCCAACCTCGACCTGCAGGTGGAGCCGGTGGCCAGCGCTGCCCGCCGCGCGCGGCTGGTGCAATGGCTGGGCGAACGCGTGGGGCAGCCGGCCATCGTCTACGTCACCCAGCAGAAGACTGCCGAGGAAGTCGCCGCGCACCTGGCCGAGCGCGGCATTCCCGCCTGCGCCTACCACGCCGGGATGGAGCACCCGGAGCGCGAGGGCATCCAGCGCCGTTTCATGGAGGGCCGGCTGAACTGCATCGTTGCCACCATCGCCTTTGGCATGGGCATCGACAAGAGCAACATCCGCCAGGTGGTGCACTACGACCTGCCCAAGTCGCTGGAGAACTACAGCCAGGAAATCGGCCGCGCCGGGCGCGACGGCCAGCGTTCGGAATGCCTGGTGCTGGCCAACCGCGACAGCCTCAACGTGCTGGAGAACTTCGTCTACGGCGACACGCCCGAGCGCGAAGGCATCCGCACCGTGCTGGAAGAGATTCGCCAAGCGCCGAATGGCCAGTGGGAAACCATGCTGGTGCCGCTGTCGGACCAGTCGAACATCCGCCAGTTACCGCTGAAAACATTGCTGGTGCAGCTGGAGCTGCGCGGCATCATCGCCCCGCGTTTCGCCTATTTCGCCGAATATCGCTACAAACTGAATATCGATTCTGCCGAGTTGCTCAGCCATTTCCAGGGCGAGCGGCGGCAGTTCGTCGACGCCATCCTCGCCACCTCGGCCCGCGCGCGCACCTGGGCCACCCTGGACTTCGACACCCTCTACAGCCGCCATGGTGCCGAGCGCGCGCGGGTGGTGAAGGCGCTGGACTACTTCCAGGAGCGCGGCTGGGTGGAGCTGGAGAGCAAGCAGATGACCGAGGTCTACTCGGTGCGCGATGCCTCCTTCTCCGTGGGTAACCTGAGCGAGGAGCTGCACCGCTACTTCAAGCGGCACGAGGACAGCGAAATTGCCCGTATCGGCGCCATGCTCGAACTGCTGGCTAGTTCGGAGTGCCTCAGCTGGCGCCTGGCCCAGTACTTCGGCGACCAGCAGGCGCCGCGCCGATGCGGGCACTGTTCGGTCTGCGCCGGGCACGTTGCCCGGCTGCCGGAGCCGCCTGCGCTGCCGCTGCTGGACGGCCAGTCACTGCACAGCCGCTGCGCCGCTTTCCTGGAGAAGTACCGCAGCGCCCGTGGCCTGGAGCCCAGCGCCGACTGCGTGACGCGCTTCCTCTGCGGCATCAGCGTGCCGGCCTTCACCCGCATGAAGGCGCGCACGCTGCCGGGCTACGCGACGCTGGAGGACTACCCCTACGCCCAGGTCCGCGACTGGGTGCAGGCGCAACTGTGACCGCCTGAAGACGCCGGCGCCACGCACGACTAAAGGTCGGCGTGATGCCGGCGGGGCTCCTTGTAGGGTGTGGGAAAGGCATTTCCGCCTAGAGTGAGGGACTGTTGACGCTTCGCCACGGCCGCGACGAAACCAAATTTCGCGCAGGTGGAGTGCCGACTACAGTTTTGGTGTTCCCGTTTCCTGCCGAGTTGAGCGGACTGCGCAAAATTTGGCTTCGTCCCTTCGGGTTGCGCGGCAAATCACGCCATGCGTCGTTGCGGGACTAGGCAAGGGGCCATCATTGCCGGCGTCCCGCGTCTAGCCTGGCGTGACTTGTCGCGGCAACGCGGCTCGCGTCGAAATATCAACAGCCCCTCGGGCGTTGCAGCAAGGAGCCCCGCGCATGTCCACCGAGCATCTGGATGTACTGATCATCGGCGCCGGCCTGTCCGGCATCGGCGCCGCCTGTCACCTGCAGAAGCAGTGTCCCGGCAAGTCCTACGCCATCCTCGAGGGCCGCGAGGCCATGGGCGGCACCTGGGATCTGTTTCGCTATCCGGGCATTCGCTCCGACTCGGACATGTACACGCTGGGCTACAACTTCAAGCCCTGGACCGACCCCAAGGCCATCGCCGACGGCCCGTCGATCCTCAACTACATCCGCGAGACCGCCCGCGAATACCGCGTCGAAGACAAGGTCCGCTACCGCCACCGCGTGCTCAAGGCCGACTGGGACAGCGCCAGCGCACGCTGGAACCTCGTCGTGCAGCGCGGCGACGAGGCAGAGCCGGTGCGCATGAGCGCGCAGTTCCTCTTCATGTGCACCGGCTACTACCGCTATGACGCCGGCTACACCCCGGACTTCGCCGGACGCGAGAGCTTCGCCGGGCAGGTCATCCACCCGCAGCTGTGGCCGGAGAACTTCGACTACAGCGGCAAGCGCATCGTGGTCATCGGCAGCGGCGCCACCGCCGTCACGCTGGTGCCCTCGCTGACCGACAAGGCCGCCCACGTCACCATGCTGCAGCGCTCGCCGTCCTACGTGATCAACCTGCCGGCGAAGGACCCGATCTCCAACTTCCTGCGCAAATTCCTCCCGGAGAAGTGGGTGTACCGCCAGGCGCGGGCGCGCAACGTGACCATGCAGATGATTTTCTTCATGGCCTCCAAGGCGTTCCCCGGCGCGGTGCGCAAGCTCATGCTCAAGCTGGCCAACCTGCAACTGGGCAAGGACTTCGACATGCGCCACTTCAGCCCGCGCTACAAGCCGTGGGACGAGCGCGTGTGCTGCGTGCCCGATGGTGACTTGTTCAAGACGCTGCGCCAGGGCCGCGCCTCGGTGGTCACCGACCATATCGAGCGCTTCTGCGAGAAGGGCATCCTGCTCAAGTCCGGGCAGGTGCTGGAGGCGGATGTGATCGTCACCGCCACCGGGCTGGACCTGGTGATGTTCGGCGGCGCCGAACTGGCCATCGACGGCAAGCCGTTCGATGTCACCCAGAGCATGGGCTACCGCGGCATCATGCTGCGCGACCTGCCCAACCTCGCTGCCATCGTCGGCTACACCAACGCCAGCTGGACGCTCAAGGCTGACCTGTCCAGCGAGTACTTCTGCCGCCTGATCAACCACCTCGACAGCGTCGGCATGCGCCAGTGCACGCCGCGCCAGACTGCCGGCCAGGTCAAGGAAGAGCCCTTCCTCAACCTCAACTCCGGGTATATCCAGCGAGCCGCCGACCGCATGCCCAAGCAGGGCGACCGCACGCCGTGGAAGCTCTACCAGAACTACGCGCTGGACCTTGCCCTGCTGCGCTTCGGCAAGGTCGAGGACGGCTACCTGAGCTTCACCTCGCCCAAGCAGCGCCAGGCTGCCACCGCACCGGTGGAAGCGCTGGAGAGCTGATCGTCGCGACGGCGCCCGGACGTTCGGGCGCCGTTCCATCGATTGCCTGGATAGACATTATCGATATGCCGCTCTGCAACGGGCCGGCCTCTCGGCTTACCATGCGCGCCATTCCCGCCCATGCCAGCCAGAGGATTTTCCATGCTGATCGAAGACGCCATCCGCAGCCGCCGTTCCATCCGTGGTTTCGACACCTCCTACGTGATGAGCCGCGAGGAGAAGGACGACCTGCTGCAACAGGCGCTGCTCGCTCCCACCTCGTTCAACCTGCAGCACGTGCGTCTGGTCGAGGTCAGCGACCCCGAGCTGCGCGCGCAGATTC
>CBIGPF010000276.1:0-5065 GCA_966191535.1 uncultured Pseudomonas sp.
AACGTGCTGGTGGTCATCGAGAGGCTGCTCAACTCGCCGCTGCAGCTCGCCCAGATGATGGCGGACCTGGTAGCTCCCGACCGCTGATTCAGAACAGGCTCATCTGGCTGCGCGGCGGGGCGAACGCCGTGCAGTCCAGGCCGAAACTGCCGCGTCGGTTCAGGCCCAGGCGGCGCATGGCGACCTCGAAGCGCTTGGTGAGCAGATCGGCGAACGGGCCTTCACCCCGGAAGCGATGGCCGAAACGGCTGTCGTAGATTTCCCCGCCACGCAGCTGGCGGATCAGGCTCATCACATGATTGGCGCGCTGCGGGTAGTGCGCCGCCAGCCACTCCTCGAACAGTGGGCCGACTTCGCGCGGCAGGCGCAGCATCATGTAGCTGGCGCTCTGCGCGCCAGCGCGGTGGGCGGCTTCGAGCAGCGCCTCCAGTTCGCGGTCGTTGATCATCGGGATCATCGGCGAACACAACACGCCCACCGGGATGCCGTGTTCGCGCAGCACGCGGATTGCCCGCAGGCGTGCGGAGGGCGCAGCGGCGCGGGGTTCGAGGATGCGCTTGAGCTCGTCGTCCAGGGTGGTCAGGCTGATCATCACGCCCACCAGCTTGTGCTGCGCCAGTTCGGCCAGCAGGTCGAGATCGCGCAGGATCAGCGAGCCCTTGGTGACGATGGTCACCGGATGGCGGTAACGCAGCAGCACCTCGAGGACCTGCCGGGTCAGGCGCTGCTGGCGCTCGATGGGCTGGTACGGGTCGGTATTGGCGCCCAGGTTGATCGGCGCACAGACGTAGCCCTTGCGGCTCAGCTCTTCTTCGAGCACCTCGGCGGCGTTGGTCTTGGCGATCAGCTTCGTTTCGAAATCCAGCCCCGGTGACAGGTCCCAGTAGGCGTGGCTTGGCCGTGCATAGCAGTAGATGCAACCGTGCTCGCAGCCGCGATAGGGATTGATCGAACGGTCGAACGGCAGGTCCGGCGACTGGTTGCGCGAAATCACCGACTTTGCCCGCTCGCTGCGGATTTCGGTCACCTGCGCCTTGGGCACTTCGTCGTACCAGTCGTTATCCACAGGCACCGAGGTGGTCGGCGCGAAGCGATTGTGCGGATTGCTGGCGGTGCCCCGGCCGCGGGGTGGAAGGGACGTGCTCATGTGGGAAAGCTCTGAAGAGATACTGTATATTAATACAGTAATCCACTGAGTTTTCCACAGCCAGCATTACCTGCTCGGCGGTTGGGTTACCGGGTAAGGAGCGTTTGTAGGGCCTCGCGAACAGTGCATTCCGGTAGCACCTGCGCTGGGCGGTTCGCGAGCAAGCTCGCTCCTACAATTCACAGTCTCCGGGTGTGTAGGACGCATAACGCGCCAGTGGTATCCGCCCTGCGTTTTCCGTCAGAGCAAACGGGTGAACAGCCAGTACAGCCCCGCT
Source organism: uncultured Pseudomonas sp. (assembly GCA_966191535.1). Lineage (GTDB taxonomy): Bacteria > Pseudomonadota > Gammaproteobacteria > Pseudomonadales > Pseudomonadaceae > Pseudomonas. The sequence goes on from CBIGPF010000276.1 coordinate 1,425, forward strand.
GCCAGCCAGATGGCCGCCGGCAGCGTCAGTACCCAGGCCAGCAGCATGTTGCGGATGGTCGGCCACTGCAGCCCGCTGCCATTGGCCGCCATGGTGCCGGCCACGCCGGAGGAGAGCACCTGGGTCGTCGACACCGGCAGGCCGAAGCCATCCGCTGCGCCGATGGTGAGCATGGCGACCAGTTGCGCCGAGGCGCCCTGTGCATACGTCAGCGGGGTCTTGCCGATGCCTTCGCCGACCGTGGTGACGATGCGCCGCCAGCCCACCAGTGTGCCCAGGCCCAGTGCCAGGGCCACCGCAACTTTCACCCACACGGGGATAAAGCGGATGCTGTGGTCGGCCTCGGCACGCAGCGCCTGCAGGCTGCTCCAGGTTTCGAGTTCGACGTGCTGGTCGCTGCGGTCCAGCAGGCGGATGGTTTCAAGGGCCAGGTACAGGTCGTTGCGCAGCGCCTTCACCTCCTCGGCGGGCACCTTGTCCAACTGGCCGTAGCGCTCCAGGCGCGCGCCGATGTCACCGATCACGCTGCCCAGCGAGGGCAGCAGTTCCGGCCTTTCCACCTCGTCTTCCTGGTAGCTCAGCAGTGCCTGGCGCGGGTCTGCCGCGGGGCTGCCACCGGCGCGGTGCAACTGTTCCTGGCTGGCCTGCGCAAGGGTGAGCAACTGGCGAGTCTGCTCCGGGGAGTGGGCGCGATCCACGGCGAATGCCAGGGGAACGGTAGCGATCAGGATGAGCATGATCAGGCCGATGCCTTTCTGCCCGTCGTTGGAGCCATGGGCGAAGGACACACCGGTACAGGTGAGGATGAGGATCGCGCGGATCCACCGGGGCGGCGGTGTGCGTCCTTCCGGCGCGTGGAACAGCGCGCGGTTGCGGATGGTCGAGCTCATCACCCTCAGCAGCACAAAGGCGGCGAAGAAGCCGACCACCGGCGAGAGGAACAGCGCATAGCCCACCGTCAGCAGCTGCGACCAGGCGTTGCCGGACAGGCCGATGTGCCCGGCCATGGCGCCGTGGGCCAGGCCGATGCCGACGATGGAGCCGATCAGCGTGTGCGACGAGGACACTGGCAATCCCAGCCACCAGGTGCCGAGGTTCCACAGGATCGAAGCGATCAGCAGGGCGAAGATCATCGCCAGACCGGCGCTGCTGTCCACCTTGAGCAGCAGGTCCAGCGGCAGCAACGCGACGATGGCGAAGGCCACCGCGCCGCTGGAGAAGAGCACGCCGAGGAAATTCCATACGCCCGACCAGGCCACGGCGATGCGCGGCGGCAGCGCGTTGGTGTAGATCACCGTGGCCACCGCGTTGGCGGTGTCGTGGAAGCCGTTGATGAACTCGAAACCCAGTGCAATCAGCAGTGCGGTCACCAGCACCAGCACCGACCAGCCCGGTTCCAGATGCGTGCCGCTGGCGCGGATGTCGTGCCCGAGCGCGGCGAAGGTGAACACCAGGGCGGCGGCCAGCAGCAGGAAGAAGGTCAGTCGCCCCTTGAAGCCGTGGGTCTCGCGCAGCACGGGGCTGATCGGAAACTGCGTCAGGCGCGAGGCGCGCATCACCTCGAGCATGCCAAAGCGGTCAAGCACGGGGGCGCTTCCTTCGGGTCGGTGGCGGCATCTGGCGGATTCCTTGCGGCGATGCCCTACAGACTAGCCGGCCATGGCGACATGGGCTGGCCGGACGAGCCGGGCGGAGGGCCATGCTAGGACAAGGCTGCTTCGACATTCCTTGATGTTGGTGGTGATACTCGGTATTCCGGCGCCGCAAAAAGAAATGCCCCGGCAAGCCAAGGCATTCTCTGTGCGTCATGTGGGCGCTATTCCTGCGGCTTCTTCAGCTTCGGATTGGGGAAGAACTGCACCCCCTGCACCTTCGGGTCCTTGGGCTTTTCCAGCGCGCTGGTGTTGACGCGGGTGGAGAGCTCTTTCGGCACCGACTGGCCCTGGGCGTTCAGGGTGTCGGAGTAGCCGCAGGCCACGCATTCGCGGTGCGGTACGCCGTCGACGTCCCACATGAGGATCTTGTCCTGCTCGCTGCAGGCCGGGCAGACGGCCCCGGCAATGAAGCGCTTCTTCACTTCGCTCATCAGGCTGCCTCCTCGGACAGGCCGGAGTGGCGCAGCAGGGCGTCGATGGACGGCTCGCGGCCACGGAAGGCCACGAACAGCGCCATCGGCTCCTGGGAGCCGCCCTTGGCCAGGATCGCGTCGCGGAAGGCCGCGCCGGTCGCCGGGTTGAGCACGCCTTCTTCCTCGAAGCGGGAGAACGCGTCGGCGGACAGTACTTCGGCCCACTTGTAGCTGTAGTAACCGGCTGCGTAACCGCCGGCGAAGATGTGCGCGAAGCTGTTGGCGAAGCGGTTGTACGCCGGCGGGCGCATCACCGCGACTTCATCGCGGATCGCCTCGATCACGTCGAGCACGCTGCGGCCGTCACCGTGGGTGGCGTGCAGCTCGAAGTCGAACAGGGAGAACTCCAGTTGGCGGACCATCATCAGGCCGGACTGGAAGTTCTTCGCGGCGAGCATCTTCTCCAGCAGGTCCTGGGGCAGCGGCGCGCCGGTTTCATAGTGACCGGAAATCAGCGCCAGGCCTTCGGGCTCCCAGCACCAGTTCTCCATGAACTGGCTCGGCAGCTCCACCGCGTCCCAGGCCACGCCGTTGATGCCCGAGGCGCCGGCGTGTTCGACGCGGGTCAGCAGGTGGTGCAGGCCGTGGCCGAATTCGTGGAACAGGGTGGTGACTTCATCGTGGGTCAGCAGTGCCGGCTTGCCGCCGACCGCCGGGGTGAAGTTGCACACCAGGTAGGCCACCGGTGCCTGCAGCTCGCCAGCGGCGGTGCGGCGACGGTCGCGGGCGCCGTCCATCCAGGCGCCGCCACGCTTGTTGGCGCGGGCGTAGAGGTCGAAGTAGAAGCGGCCGACGTGCTGGCCGTTTTCCTCGATCTCGAACAGGCGAACGTCCGGGTGCCAGCGCTCGAACTCGTTCAGCTCGCGGATCTGGATGCCGTAGAGCTTCTGCACGATGGCGAACAGGCCGGAGAGCACCTTGTCCACCGGGAAGTAGGCGCGCAGGGCTTCCTGGGACACGCTGTAGCGCGCTTCGCGCAGCTTCTCGCCGAAGTAGCTGGCATCCCAGCTGGAGAGGTTCGGGCAACCCTGCTCGGCGGCGTAGGCCTTGAGCTGCTCCAGGTCCTGGGCGGCGAAGGGCTTGCTGCGCACGGCTAGGTCGCGGAGGAAGTGCAGGACCTGCTCGGGGGTCTCGGCCATCTTGGTGGCCAGGGACAGCTCGGCGAAGTTCGCAAAGCCCAGCAGGCGCGACAGTTCCTGGCGCAGGTCGAGGATTTCCTGCATCACCGGGCCGTTGTCGTTCTGCCCGGCATTCGGGCCCTGATCAGAGGCGCGGGTGCAGTACGCGGCGTAGACCTCTTCGCGCAGGGCGCGGTCTTGCGCGTAGGTCATCACGGCGTAGTAGCTGGGGAATTCCAGGCTGATCAGCCAGCCGTCCAGCTCCTTGGCCTCGGCGGCCTGCTGCATCTGCGCCTTGGCCGAGTCGGTCAGGCCGGCCAACGCCGCTTCGTCGGTGACGTGCTTGGTCCAGGCCTGGGTGGCGTCCAGCAGCTGGTTGGAGAAGCGGCTGCCCA
>CBIGPF010000277.1:0-5045 GCA_966191535.1 uncultured Pseudomonas sp.
GGGCTGCTCTTCGTAGGACCGAGGGGGACGCCTAGTCCTTGCTCGCGAACCGCATGACGCCGGCGCGAAGCCGTAATCCGATCGCGAGCAAGCTCGCTCCTACAAGGTTTAGCCCGGAGCTCGCGTCGGCGAGTTCCTCGGCGGATAACTGCAAGCAGTTAATCGCCCTACGTTCTTCTCTGGATTCGAGGTCCCCATGACCGACAGCTACTGGCTGCGCAACATCCGTCCGCTGGGCAATGCAGCGGAAGATTTCCTCATCCGTGACGGTCGCATCGCCGAGCGCCGTCCGGCCAGCAACGCCGCGCCGCAGGCCGGCGACATCGACGGCGCTGGTCAGCTCCTGCTGCCGCCGCTGGTGGAAAGCCATTGCCACCTGGACAAGACCCTCTGGGGCCAACCCTGGCGCCCCAACAGCGCAGGCCCCACGCTCAAGGACTACATCGCCAACGAGCGACGCGTGCTGCGCGAGATCGAGGCACCTATTGCCGCCCGTGCCGGCGCGCTGCTGGAACAGTGCATTGCCCGGGGCTCACTGACCTTCCGCTGCCACGTGGATATCGACCCCGAGCTGGGCTTGCGCCACGTGGTCGCCATGCAGGCACTGCGCGAACGCTACGCCGACCTGATCGACATGGAGTTCGTGGTCTTCCCACAGACCGGCCTGGTCCGCCGCCCCGGTACTGCCGAGCTGATGCGCGAGGCGCTGGCGCTGGGTGTGGAAAACGTCGGTGGTCTCGACCCCTGTGGCATCGATGACGATCCCATCGCCCAGCTCGACATCGTCTTCGGCCTGGCCATGGAGTTCGGCCGCGGCGTGGATATCCACCTGCATGACAAGGGCGAGCTGGGTCTCTGGCAGATTGCCCGCATCGCCGACTACACCGAGCGCCACGGCCTGCAGGGCAAGGTGATGATCAGCCACGCCTACTGCCTGGGCATGGCGCCCTGGGAGCAGGTCGAGCCGCTGGCCGAGCGACTCTCCGAACTGGGTATTTCCCTGATGAGCTCCGCCCCGGCCGACACCCCGGTGCCGCCGTTCCTCGCCCTGCGCGAAGCTGGTGTGAACCTGTGCCTGGGCAGCGACGGCATCCGTGATGCCTGGTCGCCCATGGGCAACGGCGACATGCTCGAGCGCGCCATGCTCCTCGCCTTCCGCTTCGACCTGTGCAAGGACGTTGACCTTGCCGCCGCCTTCGCCGCCGCCACCGACAACGGTGCCCGCGCGTTGGGTCGCGAGCCGGCGCGCATCGAGGTCGGCGCGCCAGCGGACTTCCTCCTGCTGCCGGTCGAGACCCTCGGTGAGGCCGTGGTTGCGCGCCCGGCGCAGCGCCAGGTGTTCAAGGCCGGCAAGCTGATCGCCGAGCAGGGCCGCCTCGTGGAGTCGCGTCTGTGAGTACGCCCCGTATCGGCCTGAAAGCCAGCTTCGTGGTTGGCTTCGACGGCACGCAGCACGTGCTCTGGCGCCACGCCGACGTGGTATTCGAGGGCGGGAACATTGTCTTTGTCGGTCGGGGTTTCCCTGGCGAAGTCAGCCAGTGGATCGACTATGGCCACGCACTGATCGGCCCCGGCTTCATCGACCTCGACGCCCTCGGCGACCTCGATTCCACGGTGCTCACCCTGGACAACGGCGCCGAATGGAACATGGGCCGCGTCTGGTCCGAAGACTATCTGCGCGCCGGGCCGAACGAGTGCTACAGCCCCGACGAGGAGCTGTTCAAGTACCGCTATGCCTTCACCCAGCTGATCCGCAACGGCATCACCACTGCCATGCCGATCACCTCGATGTATTACCGGCGCTGGGCCGAGCACTACGACGAATTCGCCGGGGTCGCCGCGCTTTCCGGCGAGCTTGGTCTGCGCACCTACCTCGGCCCTTGCTACATGAGCGGCATGACCTACGCGCGCGCCGACGGCAGCCCTGCGCAGCACTGGGACGAAGCCGCCGGACTCGCCGGACTGAAGGAGGCCGAGCGCTTCTTCCGCGACTTCGACGGCGCCCACGGCGGCCTGGTGCGCGGTGCGCTGCTGCCGGATCGCATCGAAACCTGTACGCCCGCGCTGCTGGAGCGCACCGCAGCCGTGCAGCGAGAACTGAACGCGCCGCTGCGCCTGCATTGCTGCCAGTCGCGGTACGAGGTGGAACTGGTGCGCCGCCTGCGCGACACCTCCTCGCTGCAGTGGCTCGACCGCTATGGTCTGCTCAACCCGCGCAGCGTGCTGCCCCATGGCATCCTGCACAGTGGCGAACACGAGCTGCAGCGCCTGGCGGACAGCGGCGCGAGCCTGGTGCATTGCCCGGTGGTGTTCGCCCGCGAAGGCGATGCGCTGGACTCGTTCGGCGGTTATCGCGCACGCGGTATCAACCTCGCCATGGGCACCGACACCTTCCCGGCGGACATGCTCGACAACCTGCGCCAGGGCTTGAACATCGCGCGGGTGAAGGAGGGCGATGGCGAGCACACGCGCATGCTCGACCTGTACAACGCCGCCACCCTTGGCGGCGCCCAGGCGCTGGGCCGCGACGATCTCGGCCGCCTCGCCGTCGGCGCCCGCGCGGACATCACCGTGTTCCGTCTCGGCGACTTCCACCAGGGCCCGTTCTTCGACCCGCTGAAGAACCTGTTCACCGCCGGCCGCGGCGACGACTGCATTGCCAGCTTCATCGACGGCCGCAGCGTGATGCAGGGCGGCCAGGTGATCGGTGTCGATTACACCGACCTGCAACGCCGCGCCGACGCGCTGTTCCAGAAGCAGATGCAGCACCACGCCGAGCGTGCCTTCGGCAACCCGCCCTGGCGCACGCTGTTCCGCTCCGCGATTCCCTTTGCCGATTCGTACAGCGCCGACGCACCGCTGTTCGATACGCACGCACCAACGGCCCCGTGAAGGATCACCCCATGCTCAGCTTCGATTTCCAGCAGCTCTCCGCCCGCGAGAAATACAAGATACTCATCGGCAGCGTGGTTCCTCGGCCCATCGCCCTGGTCACCACCGTCGACGCGGATGGGCGCGCAAACGCCGCGCCCTTCAGCTTCTTCAACGCCCTCTCGGCCGATCCACCGATCCTCGCCCTGGGCGTGGAGAACTACAGCGACCTCAGCCCCAAGGACACCACGCTGAACATCCGGCAGAACCAGGAGTTCACCGTGAACATCGTCTCCGACGCGCTGGTGGAAGCGATGAACGTCTGCGCCGTGCCGTTCGAGCCGGGCTTCGACGAACTGGTCGCTGCCGGCCTCACTGCCATCCCCGGCACCCGCGTCGGCTGCCCGCGCATCGGCGAGGCACCGGTGGCGCTGGAGTGCCGGCGGATGATGGCGCTGTCCATCGGCCAGTCGCGGGAGATCATCCTCGGTGAAGTGCTGATGGCCCACGTGCGCGACGACCTGATTGATCCGGCCACGCTCTACATCGACCAGCTCGGCCTCGACGCCATCGGCCGCATGGGTGGCCACGGTTATGCGCGCACACGGGAATACTTCGACTTGCCGACGCGGTCGTTGAAGCAGTGGATGGAGACGCCGGGTGGAGGAGAGCGGCAGTGGGCCGCCACCGAGGAGCTCGCCTGACCCTCCTACAAGGGGAGGCCGGCCCCGTGCGGAACCGTGCAAGCTGGCAGACAATGAAAAACGCCCGGCATCCTGCCGGGCGTTTTCGTTTCGCTTCGAACGCTTACTGCTGATGCAGCTTCCATGCATCCCCGTGGGGTGCGGTGCCCTTGTCGTACGGGCGGAACAGGGTCATGTAGGCCAGGCCCAGCACGATCACGATGCCGCCCACCAGGATGATCCCGTAGTTCAGGTACCAGGGTGCATCCGGCGTGCGCGGCCAGGACATGTTGATGATCGCCAGCACGCCGTAGGTCAGTGCCAGGATGTTCACGATCCAGCCCCAGTTGCCCAGGGTGAAGGCGCCGCTCGGCTTCCAGCCACGCAGCCGGGCGAACAGGGCGCCGCCGACGATCATCTGGAACGACAGGTAGATACCGATGGCTGCGAAGCTCACCACCATGGCGATGGCGTTCTGCAGGTAGAAGCCGGCGCAGACGATCACCGACGGGATCACGCCGCAGGCGATCAGCGCGGCCACCGGCACGTGGGTGTTGGGCGACAGGCGCTTGAGCACACCGCTGCCCATCACCATCTCGTCGCGGGCGTAGGAGTACAGCAGTCGGCTGGCGGCAGCCTGCAGGCTGAGCACGCAGGAGACGAACGAAACGATGATCACCGCCATCACCAGGCGCGCGCCGGTCACGCCGAAGGCGTTGTCGAGGATGGTGGTCATCGGGTCTTTATCCGCGCCGGAGATCACCGCGGCCATGTCCGGTACCGCGAGGATCAGCGCCAGGGCGGCGAAGATGGCCGCGCCGCCGCCGATCCAGATGGTCATGCGCATGGCCTTGGGAATCCGCCGGCTGGGGTTCGGAGTTTCCTCGGCGACGTCACCGCAGGCCTCGAAGCCGTAGTAGAGGAACATGCCGGCCAGCGAGGCGGTAAGGAAGGCTGGCCAGTAGCTGCCGTCGATGCGGATGTCGAAGGTGTTGAACAGCACCGAGAACGGCTGGTGGCGTTCGAAGATCAGCAGGTAGGTGCCGATCACCAGCGCGCCGAGCAGTTCGCAGATGAAGCCGAACATCGCCACGCGCGCCAGCAGCTTGGTGCCGGAGAGGTTGAGCAGGGTGGCGATCACCGTCAGCGCCAGGGCAACGAAGGTGTTGGTCACCGGTGTGGACTCGAAGCCGAGCAGCGTGGCGATGTACGGGCCTGCGCCCAGGGCCACGGCGGCGATGGTCACGCACAGCGACACCGAGTAGATCCAGCCGACCATCCAGGCCCAGCGCTTGCCCACCAGGCGCCGGGCCCAGGGATAGACGCCGCCGGAGATGGGGAACTGCGACACCACTTCACAGAAGATCAGGCACACCAGCATCTGCCCGATGCCCACCAGCAGGTAGGACCAGAACATCGGCGGGGCGCCGGCGGCCCCGCACAGGCCCCACACGGGGTTCACGCCGCCCACCCGCGGGGGGTAGGTGAAGC
>CBIGPF010000278.1:0-5005 GCA_966191535.1 uncultured Pseudomonas sp.
ACGTTCTGCAGGAACAGGAACATCACCAGGAACACCAGCACCATGGCTTCGATCAGGGTGTGGATCACCTTCTCGATGGCCACGTCGACGAAGCGCGAGGTGTCGTACGGCACCGAGTACTCGACGTCGTCGGGGAAGTTCACCGACAGCTCGGCCAGGCGCTCTTTCACCAGCGCAGCGGTCTGCAGGGCGTTGGCGCCGGGGGAGAGCTGGATGGCGCCGGCCACGGTGGGCTTGCCGTCCAGGCGTGCGGTGAAGTTGTAGCTTTCGCTGCCCACTTCCAGGCGCGCGACGTCGGCCAGCTTGACGGTGGAGCCGTCCGGATTGGCGCGCAGGACGATACGGCCGAACTCTGCCGGGTCGTCCAGGGTGCCTTTCACGGCGAGGGTGGCGGTCAGCTCCTGCTCGGTGCTGCCGGGGGAGGCGCCGAAGCTGCCGGCCGGCACCTGCACGTTCTGCCCGCGAATGGCGTTGCCCACGTCATCGATGGACAGGCCATAGCCGACCAGCTTCTGCGGGTCGATCCACACGCGCATGGCAGCTTCGGAAGAGAAAAACTGCAGCTTGCCGACACCGGCCACGCGGCGCAGCTCGTTGTTGATGTTGCGTGCGGCGTAGTCGCCCAGGGCCGTGGTATCGGTGCGCGCGGAGCCTTCCTTGTAGTTGAGCGCGTAGATCAGCAGGAAGCCGGCGCTGGTCTGCTCGACCTCCAGCCCTTGCGTGAGCACGGCCTGGGGCATGCGCGCCTCGGCCTTCTTCAGGCGGTTCTGCACGTCGACCTGGGCCAGCTCCGGGTTGGTGCCGGGCTGGAAGGTAACCACCACTTCGGCCATGCCGTTGGAGTTGCTGGTGGACTCGAAGTAGAGCAGGCCCTTGGCGCCGTTGAGCTCCTCCTCGATCACGCTGGTGACCGAATCCACCAGCACCTGCGCCGAGGCGCCCGGGTAAGTGGCGGTGACGGTGATCTGCGGCGGCGCCACGCTGGGGTACTGGGCCACCGGCAGCAGCGGGATGGCCAGCAGGCCAGCCAGGGAAATGAACAGCGCCACCACCCACGCGAAGTTGGGGCGCTTGATGAAGAACAGTGACATAAGAAATTCCTCGCGGAGGCCTCGCCTAAGAGCCTGTCAACGATCTGCTGCGCGTCGGCATAGCTGCGTTGGAAGTACGCTCGGAATGCTCATTTACTCATCGTAAACTGCGCTTCCTCACCTACTTCCGCCTTGCTCTGCTCTAGCTCGCGAGATCGTTCACTGACTCTTACTGGCGCGACGCCTGCTGTTGCTCCTGGGCGTGACGGGCTTCGACCTTGGCACCGGGCTGCAGGCCGGTGAGGCCGCCGACGATGACCTGGTCACCGCTGGCCAGTCCCTGGCTGATCTGCCAGCGCGAGCCTTGCATGGCGCCGGTCTGCACCTGGCGGGTTTCGACACGGCTGTCGGCGCCGATCACCAGCACGTGGGCGGTGCCGTCGGTGGCCCGTTGCACGGCGCGTTGTGGCACGAGGATGGCCTTGGCGTCGGTGCCTTGGGGGGCGGTGACGCGCACGTACATGCCCGGCAGCAGCAGGCCGTCGGCGTTGTCGAACTTGCCGCGCAGCGAGACCTGGCCGGTGCCACGGTCCACCGAGATATCGGTGAACAGCAGTTCGCCCTGGCGCTCGTACTGGGTGCCTTCGACGCGCAGGCTCAGGGACTGGCTCTGGCCGGCGGGGAGGTTGCCGCTCTTGAGGGCTTCACGCAGGCGCAGGGCATCGGCCACGGGCTGGGTGAAGTCGGCATAGATCGGGTCGAGCTGCTGGATGCGCGCCATCAGCGTGGCGTCGCCCTGGCCGACCAGCGCGCCTTCGGTGACCAGCGCGCGACCGATACGGCCGGAAATCGGCGCCTTGACCGAGGCATAACCCAGGTTCAATCGTGCGGTTTCCAGGTCCGCCTGGGCCGAGCGCACCGACGCCTGGGCGCTGCGCAGGTCGGCGGTGGCGGTGTCGAAGTCCTGCTGGCTGACCGCTTCGATCTTCACCAGCGGCTCGTAGCGCTTCACCCGTGCCTGGGCTTCCTGCTGCGCCGCCTGGGCACGAGCCAGTTCGCCTTCGGCACGCGACACGGCGGCCTTGAGCGGCGCTGGATCGATCTGGAAGAGCAGGTCGCCGGCCTTCACGTCAGCGCCTTCCTCGAAGCGCTTCTGCACCACGATGCCCGCCACTCGCGCACGGACTTCGGCGACGCGCATCGGCTCGATGCGCCCCGGCAATTCCGAGGTCAGGGTGAGGGGTTCGGTCGCGACCGCCACCACGTCCACCGGGCGCGCCATCTCGGCGGCCGCCTGTGGCTCGCCGGATTGTCCGCAACCCGCCAGTGCCAGCGCTGTCACCAGCGCACTGATTGTCCCTACTGCACGCAACCTGCCCATGTTCCACCCGGGTTTGTCTATCTGGAAAGGTGCGTATGATCCTTTCAAATTCAAAATGAGTCAATAATGTCTCATTTGCTTCCGGGAGGTATAAAATGTGTCATGACCTTTCAAAAGGAAGGCCTTTTTCTGCACAATGAGACGATCCGCCACCTGACAAGAGGCCCCCAATGACACTCTCTGCCCATGATGAACGACTCCTCAAGGCGCTTGCCGCCGCCATCGTCGACCGCCCGCGGGCGACGCTGAAGGAGCTCGCAGAGTCGGCAGGGGTGAGCAAGGCGACGCTGCACCGCTTCTGCGGCACGCGCGACAACCTGGTGGAAATGCTCATGGGGTATGGCGAGCGGGTGCTCAACCAGGTCGTCAGCAATTGCGAGCTGGAAACTGCCGAGCCGCTGACGGCACTGCGCAAGCTGATCCAGGAACACCTGACGCACCGCGAAGTGCTGGTCTTCCTGATGTTCCAGTACAGTCCCGACAGCCTCGATCCGTGCATGGACGGCCGCTGGCAGTCCTACAGCGACGCGCTGGATGCCTTCTTCCTCCGCGGCCAGCAATCCGGGGTGCTGCGCATCGACGTCACCGCGGCGGTGTTCACCGAACTCTTCCTCTCGATGATCTACGGCATGGTCGATGCGGAGCGGCGCGGACGTGCGGCCAGCTCCAGTTCGGCGACCGTGCTGGAGCAGCTGTTCCTGAACGGCGCAGCGGCGCCTGCCAAGGCCTGACGCGCTTCCATGCGGGATTAGCGGGTGGTGGCTGGGGATGGTTTTCCGTACCATTGCCGGCCCTTCGTGATCCCCGCTTCCGAGTAGAAAAATGAAACCCGCCCGCCTGCGTGCCGATGTCCTGGCCGGACTCACCACGTCCTTCGCGCTGGTGCCCGAGTGCATCGCCTTCGCCCTGGTCGCCCACCTCAACCCGCTGATGGGCCTGTATGGCGCCTTCATCCTCTGCACCCTGACCGCGCTGTTCGGCGGCCGCCCCGGCATGGTCTCCGGCGCCGCCGGGTCGATGGCGGTGGTGATCGTCGCGCTGGTGGTGCAGCACGGTGTGCAGTACCTGCTGGCCACCGTGCTGCTGGGTGGGTTGGTGATGATCCTGTTCGGTCTGCTGCGCCTGGGCAAGCTGGTGCGCATGGTGCCGCACCCGGTGATGCTGGGCTTCGTCAACGGGCTGGCCATCGTCATCGCCATGGCCCAGCTCGAACACTTCAAGGACGGCGAGCACTGGCTCAGCGGCAACCCGCTCTACGTGATGCTGGGGCTGGTCGCCGTAACCATGGCGGTGGTCTACCTGTTGCCGAAGCTGACCCGCGCGGTGCCGCCGGCACTGGTGGCGATCCTCGGCGTCGGGCTGGCGGTCTACCTGCTCGGCCTGCCGACCCGCACCCTGGGTGACATGGCGCACATCGCCGGCGGCCTGCCGCAGTTCGCCTTGCCGGAGATCCCGTGGAACCTGGAAACGCTGCGGATCATCGCGCCGTACGCCTTTCTCATGGCCATGGTCGGCATCCTGGAAACCCTGCTGACGCTGAACCTGACCGACGAGATCACCGAGTCCCGCGGTTTCCCGGACCGCGAGTGCGTGGCACTGGGCGCGGCCAACATGGTGTCCGGTGCCTTCGGTGGCATGGGGGGCTGCGCGATGATCGGGCAGACCGTGATCAACCTCAGCTCCGGCGGTCGTGGTCGGCTTTCCGGCGTAGTCGCCGGGGTGATGATCCTGCTCTTCGTGCTGTTCCTTTCGCCGCTGATCGAGCGCATCCCGCTGGCGGCGCTGGTGGGCGTGATGTTCGTGGTGTCCCAGCAGACCTTCGCCTGGGCATCGTTGCGGGTGCTGAACAAGGTGCCGCTCAGCGACGTGCTGGTGATCATCGTGGTGACGGCCATTACCGTCGCCACGGACCTGGCCACCGCGGTGTTCTGCGGCATCATCCTGGCGGCGCTGGACTTCGCCTGGAAGCACGCCCGCGAGCTGTATGCGGACATCCATGACGAGGCCGATGGCAGCAAGCTGTACCGCGTCCACGGCACGCTGTTCTTCGCCTCCACCACGCCCTTCCTCAACCAGTTCGACCCGGCGGGCGACCCGCAGCAGGTGACCCTGGACTGCGCGCACCTGAGCTTTGTCGACTACTCGGCCATCGCCGCGCTGATGACCCTGCGCGAGCGCTACAGCAAGGCCGGCAAGCACCTACGGGTGGTGCACCTGTCGGAGCGCTGCAAGCAGTTGCTCAAGCGGGCAGGCGCGCAGCACGCCTGAGCGCAGAGCGTGTCAAACCAGAAAGCCCCGCATAAGCGGGGCTTTTCATTCCGACAGGGGAACTGGGCGGGTTGGGCTCAATGCTGCGGCGAAGCCATCTGCTGGTAGGCGTTCTCCAGCGCATCGGCGTCGCGCAGCAACTGCCGGGCGGCGCAGCGCAGGCGGCGGTTGAGTTCTGCATTGGCGATGAAGGGCGCGAGTTCGCGCAACAGTTCCGCGGCCAGTTCGTTGTTGTAGGCGGTCGAGCGCACGCTGCGTAGCGCCAGGATATCCGGGTCTTGCATGGCGATAGCCTCCGGTTGGCGGCGGCCGGCGATGCCGGCCG
>CBIGPF010000279.1:0-4955 GCA_966191535.1 uncultured Pseudomonas sp.
GTCGCCGTCAGCGTCCAGCCGCAGTAGGTCGCCTGCTCAGGGCTGGCTTTCCAGTGGCGCAGGAAGGTGGAGGACGATCTGCGCGTCCTTGACCACGTCCAGGCGCAGGATGCGCGACGCGCCCAGGCCATCGAGCAACTGGCTCAATGGCCCGCCGTTGCGGCTGAGGTGGACGTCGCGCGGCAGCAGCTTCTGTGCGTACGACAGGGTGTTGCTCTGCACGCGGGTCTGGTGCCAGCGGCCGTCGACCTGATGGACCATGGTGGTGGTGCCCAGGCGCGATTGTGGGGTGGCGATCTCCAGGGCGGGCAGCGCTGCTTCGATGACCAGGTCCGCCTTGCCATTGGGCCCCAGGATGCTGGCGGCCACATTGCTGTCGATCTTCACCTCGATGCCGGTGCGCCATTTGGGCAGTTGGTAGCCGTGCACGCCGCGCACCCGCGCAATCTCGGTGGAGACCGGCAGGGCCAGCACGTGGGCGTTGAAGCTGCGCCTGCGCATCGCGTCGAGCAGCTCCAGGGCATGACTGCCCCTGGCGCCCGGTTTGCGGATGACGATGGCGACCGAGACCTCGTCGTACGGGTCGTTGTCGCACACCGCGTAGGAGAAGAAGGTCAGCGCCACCAGACCCTGGCCGGGCAGGGCGCGCAACGGCTCCAGCGGTGCTGGCAGCGTGGCGCGCAGACGATCGATGGGCGCGAGGAACAGTAGCTGGATACTGCTGGTGCGGTAATAGAAGTTCGGCGCCCAGGTTTGCCCGACGCGCGAGGCGACCATCTGCTTGGGAATGCGCCGGAAGTAGTCGATGTTGCCCGCGGCAGGGTCCTTCGCTACCTCGTTCAGGTCCGGGTTCATCCGGTAGCGGTCGTAATAGCCGCCCTCGATCACTTCAACGTTGTGGGTGCCGAACTCGACTTCCTTGAACCGTGCCTGCATCTGCTTGACCTTCTGGTTGGCCCTGTGGAAAGCCGCCGGCCTGAGGGGGCGGGCGGTGGATGGGTTTACCCTAAGTTTAAAGTTAACTTTAATGTCAAGCGGGATTCTGCCGGTCTGCACTGGCAGCCCATTGCAGGAGCGCACCATGCCCGCGATCGCGCGCATGGTGCGCTCCTACAGGGTGTGGCGCGTCGTCAGCGGCCACAGCCCTCCAGGCACCGCCGCGCCCGTTGCTGATCCGGCGAGTCGAATCCTTCGTTGAAGTGCTGGCAGACGGGCTCCAGCAATTGCCGCGCGGCATCCGGTTTGCCCTGTGTGCTCCAGAGTTCCGCCAGGCAGGTGGCCGAACGCAGCTCCCACGCCAGTGCACCTTGCTGTTGAGCCAGTGACAGCGCGCGCGTGAGCAGGGTTTCGGCGCCGGCAAGGGATTCGCGATCGCCGCGCTGTCGAAGGATGAGCGCCTCGTTGCGCAGGATTTCCGGTGCGCACCAGCCTGCTGCGCCGGTTCGTGCGCGCATCAGTTGGGCCTGGTCGGCGGGCAGCGGACGGCCGCCGAGGGTCTGCACGATATCGCGCACCAGGCCGACGGCGGGCACCGTGGCGTCGGCGGTCTCGTCCAGTTGCATGGCCCATGCGTAATGCCGTGCCCAGTCGGTGAACAGCGGTACGCGGTGGCGCTCGGAGACCTCGATCATTTGCCGGACGCGCTGGCGGGCCTTGTCGAACTCGCCGTTGTAGACGGCGATGACGCAGCCCGCCACTGCGAGGCTGTAGGCGATGGAGGCGCTGTGGTCCATCTCGCAGGCCAGTTCGATGGCTTGCGCGGCCATGCGTTCTGCCTGCTCGGGCAGGCCGCGCAGCCACAGGATGCGTGCCTGGGTGGCGAGGGAGGCAACCTGCTGGTCGTACTGCACGCCCAGGCAGGGAGCGAAACGGTTGGCCCGGCGCTGTTGCTCCAGTCGCAGCAGGACCTCATCACCGGCGGCCTGGGCGAGCACCTGATTGCCCGAGTAATGCAGCGCCAGCACCCTCAGGCGCAGGGCGCTGGTGGCGAGCATCTCGCCCTGGCCATTGCTCAGTCGGTCGAAGTGCTGGCTCCGCTCGGCCGCCTGCTGGTATTGGCCGGCCCACAGGAGCACGGCCAGGCCGCCGGACAGCGCGGTGAGTTCGCCATTGAGGTCGCCGATCTGCTGGGCGAGGAAGCGGGCGCTCTGGAAGGCTTCATCCGCCTGGCTGTTGCGCACGTCGTGGTAGGTCGTGTTGCCCAGCGCCAGTTCCAGGCGCATGGCCAGTGGCAGCGATGATGCGGATTCGGCGCTGAGCAGGCCGAGCGCGGCGCTCACGTAGGGGCCGTACTCGTGCAGCAGCGACAGCTCCTGCCAGAGTGGCGACGAGCACGCCGCCAGATGGATCGCCTGGGTGTGTCGAACCTCGCTGTGCAGCCCCCAGTCGAGCGCGGCGCGAATCTCCGCGAGCCAGGGGGCGTGCTGCTTCAGCCAGCCCTGGGAGGCGGAGCGTTCCCATTCGTTCTGCGCAGCCTGCATCACGTTCAGGCAGAGCTGCAGATGGCGCTCGCGGGCCTCGTGCAGTTCGCCGGCGGCCTGGAGTTTCTCCAGTGCGTAGAGACGGGTTGGTTCGAGCAGCCGGTAGGTAACTTCGTCGCCGCGAATCTCGGTGGCCAGCAGCGATTTGGCGGTCAGGTGGTTGACCAGCAGGAATGCAGCGCCAGGGTCAGTCGACTGGCCGAGCACAGCGGCGACGGAGGCCAATGGGAAGCTGCCGCGGAACACACTGAGGCGGCGCAGGCAGGATTGCTCCGTCGGACGCAGCAGCGCGTAGCTCCAGTCGAGCATGGCGCGCAGGTGTTCGTGGCGACTGGGGGATTCCTCCGACTGCAGCGGAAGGTCGAGGTAGCCACCCTGCAGCAGTGCATCGATGCTGCCGTCGGCCTGGCCCAGGTGCCCGGCGGCCAGTTCCAGGGCCAGCGGGATGCCTTCCAGGCGCCGGCAGATTTCGCCGATCCGCGGCAGATCCTCGGGACCCAGTTCGAAGTCCTCGTGGGTCTCTTTCGTCCGTTCGACCAGCAGCGCCACGGCGGGGTAGGCGAGGGCCTCCGTGACGCTGCCCACCTGTACCGGCGGGCAGTCGAGCGGCCGCAGCGGCTGGATGTGCTCGCCCGTGGCACGCAGACTCTCGCGGCTGGTGGCGAGGATGTGGATCTGCGGTGCGTGGCGCAGCAGGCACTCCACCAGATGGGCAGCGGCCTCGATCAGGTGCTCGCAGTTGTCGATGAGCAGCAGCATCTGTCGGTCGGCGACCTGGGCACAGAGGTGCTCCAGCGATTCACCGGCCAGCCCCGGAATGCCCAGGGCAGCGGCGAGGGTGCTGTTCAGCGGCCGCGCGTCCTGCAACGGGGTGAGGTCGAGCATGCGGATGCCGTGGGGATACTGGCCGATGAAGCGCTCGGCGGCCTGCAGGGCAAGGCTGGTCTTGCCGATGCCGCCGCTGCCCACCAGGCTGATACAGCGACGTCGCGGCAGCTCGGTGACCAGGCGCTCCAGCTCGGCCTCGCGGCCCAGCAGGCGATTGCGCCGGGGCGGCAGGTTGTGGTCCGCTGCCGGGCCGTCATCCCGTGCCGGGGTGGCCTGCGCCGATGTGGTCAGCGGTTCGACGAAGCTGTAGCCGCGCAGCGCGATGGTGACGATGAAGCGTCGGCCGTTCTGGCCGTCGCCCAGCGCCTTGCGCAGGGCGGTCATGTGCACCCGCAGGTTGCCTTCGTCGATGTCCTGCCCGGGCCAGGCACGGGCCAGCAGCTCGCGCTTGCTGACCACCTGGCCGGCGCGCTCCAGCAGTGCCAGCAGGATGTCCAGCGCGCGCTGGCCGAGGCGCAGCGGACGGCCGGCTTCGAGGATCAGGCGGGACACGGGGTAGATCTGGTAGGGGCCGAAATGAAGCACGGCTTCGACCGTGGCCACGGACTCGGGAATCATCGTCTGGTAGTCGCTTTCGCACGCTGGGGGCAGGTTCCGCGCCGGCCCAGGCGTCAGCCCTGGTGGCACACGACCATCGACTCTCCGGTCGATTGGCCATTCTTTTGTGAATGACCGTCAGGGTAAACGACGGCCAGCCGTTGGGCCATCCTGCACTGTGCGCGTCGCGCCGGGCCATGGGCTTAATAACGATTAACGCCGGGCGCGCCTCATCGCTGTCGCACCGGGTGTCACTGTCGTCCCTGTCTAACGCTGGAAGTCCCGTTCGGCGCGGTGTGGCGGCTGGTCCGCGATCACTCTCCAGTGGTCGCGACAGGTCGTGCAGGCCCCCTGAACGTGCGGTCCTGGCCGCCGAACCGAGGCCTAGTTCGCCTCCTGGGTTAATGCGGTTTAACCAGCTTTAACTCGCCGTCACCCCGGCGCCCTCAAAGAATGGGGGCAGACCGCAGGGGAGTGACCAGCATGCTTCAGAGACTTATCAGCCAGATTCCGGTGGACACCCCCAAGCGCGATCTGGCGCCCTGGCAGCGGGAGCGCGCCCAGGGGCTGCTGCTCAAGCACCTGGACAGTGGCATCACGGTCAGCGACCTGGCCGCCGCCTGCGCACTGTCACGCAGCGATTTCACCCGCAAGTTCAAGGTCACCACCGGTCATTCACCCCAGGCCTGGATGCGAATCCTGCGGGTGGAAAAGGCCAAGCAACTGATGCGCGAATCGACCTTTGCGCTGGCGGAGATAGGCCTGCAATGCGGCTTCTGCGACCAGGCGCATTTCTGCCGGATCTTCTGCCGCATCGAAGGGGTCACGCCGCTGAGCTGGCAGCGCCGCTTTCTCGACGGGGAGCGCGAGTCGACCTGGCGGCACGCGGGCTAGCCCGACTCTCCGGCGGCACTGCCGTCATATCGTTCTGAAAATAGAACGCTAGAAGCGAATTTTGCCGCCTGGTGCGCCAAGGGTGTCGAAATTAATCTTTTTTCCATGCAGTGACGCGCTGCACACCGAGTCCAAACCTTCCGGCCCAGCCGGTAC
>CBIGPF010000280.1:0-4909 GCA_966191535.1 uncultured Pseudomonas sp.
GGCTACACCTACCCCGCCTACGTCAGCCAGACCGTCTACTACGGCTATCCGCCCACTTACGGCTACGGCGCGGGCTTTGCCGTCGGTGCGCTGACCGGCTTCGCCTTCGGCTACGCCGCCGGTGCCTGGTGGGGCGCGCCGGAGCCCTACTGGGGACCGTACTGGGGACCTTATCCACACGGCGGCTGGAGCTACGCCAACGTCAACCAGGCGAACTTCTATGGCCGCTGGGGCCAGGGTACCGTCACCCACGCCTACGGCTACAACGGCTGGACCGGCACCCAGTGGCAGGGCAGCTCCGCCGTGGGCTACAACCCGCGCACCGGTACGCACTACGAGGGCGCCCGCGGCGCCGCCTTCAACCCGTACAGCGATGACGCCGCCGCTGGCCGGCGCGGGTCCTTCTCCAATGCGTCCACCGGCATCTCCGGCGCGGGGCGCAGCGGAGTGGCCGCGCATACCGACAGCGGCGATTTCGTCGCCGGACGCCAGGTCGCCACCCACAATGCCCAGACCGGCCGCACCACCATCGCCGAGCGCGGTGTGAAGGGCGACGTGGACGAAGGCCGCGACAGCTACGACAAGCAAAGCCAGGGCATCAGCTATAACCGGCGCACCGGCAACGCGGTGGCCTGGAAGAACGGCGACGTCTATGCCGGCCACGACGGCAACGTCTACCAGCACACCAACAGCGGCTGGCAGCAGCACACGGACAATGGCTGGCAACCGGTACAGCCGAGCCAGGCCAACGTGCGCAACCAGTTGGATCAGCAGTACCAGTCGCGGCAGATCGGCCAGCAGCGCTTCAACCAGACCCAACGGCAATGGGGCAGTGGCGGCTTCGGTGGCGGGCATTTCGGCGGTGGGCATCTGGGAGGCGGAGGACTGCGCCGCTGAGCCGGTGGACAAGGTTTTCCACAGCACTCGCGACTGTGGAAAACCGCTCCGGGCGGCGCAACAAACTTATCCACACGCCTTGCCCTTCTCCACACGCCCTCGGCAAGATGCCCGCTACCACCACCCTCTCGGGACTACCGTGACCGCTCTGTTCCAGGCCCTCTGGCCGCTGTTCGCACTGATCGTCGGCGGCTTCGTGCTGCGCCGCAAAGGCTTTCCCGGCGACGCCTTCTGGCCGGCGGCGGAGCGGCTCAACTACTTCATCCTGTTCCCCGCGCTGCTGGCCAGCAGCCTTGCCAGTGCGCCGTTGAACGACCCCGGCCTGGCCCGCCAGGCGCTCGCCGTGATGCTGGGCCTGGGCTTCGCCTGGATCGCCCTGCTGATCGTCAAGCGCCTGCGCGGCTGGAACGCGGCTCGCTTCGGCGCCATCGCCCAGGGCGTGCTGCGCTTCAACACCTACCTGGGTCTGGCCGCCGTCGGCAGCCTGTACGGCAAGCCAGGGCTGACCCTCGCCGCGCTGATGCTGGCGCTGATGGTGCCGACGGTGAACGTGATGTCGGTCTGGGCGCTGACCGCCGAGCGCGGCATCAGCCTGCGTTCGCTGCTGCTGCCGATCGTGAAGAACCCGCTGATCCTCGCCTGCGTGGCCGGCGCTGTGCTCAACGTGAGCGGCATCGGCCTGCCCGGCGGCAGTGACCGGCTATTCAATCTGCTGGCGGTGGCCAGCCTGCCGCTGGGCCTGCTCTGCGTGGGCGCAGCGCTGCAACCGCAGGAGCTGCGCGCGGAAGCCTCGGCGCTGGGCTGGAACTGCGCGATCCGCCTGCTGGCCATGCCACTGCTGGCCTTCACCATCACTCGCCTGCTCGCCCTGCCGTCCCTGGAGAGCGCGCTGCTGGTGCTGTTCTTCGCCTTGCCCACCGCCCCGACTGCTTACGTTCTGACCCGCCAACTGGGTGGCGAAAGCGGACTGATGGCCGGGATCATCACCCTGCAGACGCTGCTGGCCGGCGCCAGCCTGCTGTTGGTGATGGGCGCGATCCAGGCGCTGGCCTGATCCTGGCTACGCCCGGTTGCCAGTTGGTTCAGTGAGCGCCCCGGCCGGATGGGTGGAGCTTGCAATACCCAGGCTGTCGACGTGTCGAATCAATAGGTATCGCTCCGCTCCAGGCGCCCTACGGAGTGTTCCGCCTGCACGAAAGCTATGAGTTGCCAAGCAGGCACTTACCCACAGGACGGGCGTCGGTTCGAAAGCACGCTCGCTCCTACAGGAATACCTGCCGATCAGCGGTCATTGTCTGCGAAAGGCTGTTGAAAGCTTGACCCCCTAGCATCGCCGCCTCGGTCCTCCCGGCCGAACCTGCGTTCGCGCAGCGTACAAAAACAACAATCGGTGATCGCCCATGCCCCCTGTCCTGTTACTGTCCGCCCCGACTCCGTCCGCACTGCACGTGCTTATCCACAGCCGCTGCTGAATCCCCCGCGCCGACCGGAGTTATCCCCATGCTGACTTTCCTCGCCTTCGCCATGGTGGCGACCTTCATGTTCCTGATCATGACCAAGCGTCTGTCCGCGCTGATCGCGCTGATCCTGGTCCCGATCGCCTTCGCCCTGCTCGGCGGCTTCGCCAAGGGCCTGGGGCCGATGATGCTGGACGGCATCCGCACGCTGGCGCCAACCGGCGTGATGCTGATGTTCGCCATCCTCTACTTCGCCATCATGATCGACTCCGGGCTGTTCGACCCGGCGGTGCGGCGCATCCTCCGGCTGGTCAAGGGCGACCCGCTGAAGGTGTCGATGGGCACCGCCGCGCTGGCGATGATCGTCTCGCTGGATGGTGATGGCTCGACCACCTACATGATCTGCGTGGCCGCCGTACTGCCGCTCTACAGCCGCCTGGGCATGAGCCCACTGCTGATGGCCTGCCTGATCATGCTCTCCAGTGGCGTGCTGAACATGACGCCCTGGGGCGGCCCCACCGCGCGCGCGGCCAGCGCCCTGCATGTGGACCCGGCAGACATCTTCGTACCGATGATCCCGGCCATGCTCGCCGGCATCGCGGCGATCTTCGCGCTGGCATGGGTCTATGGAAAACGCGAGCGCGCCCGTCTGGGCGAGCTGCACCTGCCGACCGACCACGAGGCTATGGCGGAGGTCAGCGTCTCGCAGTTCCCCGAAGCGCGCCGGCCGCAGTTGCTGTGGTTCAACGCCGTGCTCACGGTGGTCCTGATGAGCACCCTGATCGCGGGCCTCCTGCCGATGCCGGTACTCTTCATGATCGCCTTCGGTATCGCGATGATCGTGAATTATCCCTGCATCATGGAGCAGAAGAAGCGCATCGGCGCCCACGCCGAGAACGTCCTCGCAGTGGTCTCGCTGATCTTCGCCGCCGGGGTCTTCACCGGGATTCTGTCCGGAACGGGCATGGTCGAGGCCATGTCCAAGAGCCTGCTGGCGGTGATTCCGCCGGCACTCGGACCGTACCTGGCGACCATCACGGCGCTGGTGAGCATGCCGTTCACCTTCTTCATGTCGAACGACGCTTTCTACTACGGCGTGCTCCCGGTACTCTCCCAGGCCGCCGCACAGTACGGCATCACACCCGTGGAAATGGCCCGCGCCTCCATCGTCGGCCAGCCTGTACATCTGCTGAGCCCGCTGGTGCCCTCCACCTACCTGCTGGTAGGTCTGGCCAAGGTGGACTTCGGCGACCACCAGCGCTTCACCCTCAAGTGGGCCGTGCTGGTGTGCCTGGCGATCCTCGCCGCGGCCTTGCTGCTGGGCCTGTTCCCCCTGTTCAGCAAATGAATGACTCAACGACTGACTTCGAGTACCGATTAAATGGAATGGCTCACCAGCCCTGAAATCTGGATTGCGTTCTTTACCCTGACTGCCCTGGAGATCGTCCTGGGCATCGACAACATCATCATGATTTCCATCCTGGTCGGCCGCATGCCCAAGCACATGCAGCCGCGCACGCGCTTCTTCGGGCTGGCGCTGGCGATGGTCACGCGCATCCTGCTGCTGCTCTCGATCACCTGGGTCATGCGCCTTACCGCCGACCTGTTCCACGTGTTCGGCCAGGGCATTTCCGGGCGCGACCTGATCCTGTTCTTCGGCGGCCTGTTCCTCCTGTGGAAAAGCAGCAGCGAGATCTTCCACGGCCTGGAAGGCGAGGACGAAGCCGAGGGCGAACCCAAGAGCGTGATGGGCGGCTTCATCGGCACCATCATCCAGATCGCCATCATCGACATCGTGTTCTCGCTGGACTCGGTGATCACCGCCGTGGGCATGGTCTCCAACGTGCCGGTGATGGTCGCTGCGATCATCGTCGCGGTGCTGGTGATGATGCTGGCAGCCGGCGCCATCAGCGACTTCATCGACAAGCACCCGTCGCTGAAGATGCTCGCGCTGTCGTTCCTGATCGTGGTCGGTACCGTGCTGATCGCCGAAGCCTTCGAGGTCCATGTGCCCAAGGGCTACGTCTACTTCGCCATGGCCTTCTCGCTGGCGGTGGAAGCGCTGAACATCCGCATGCGCACCGCGCGCGGCAAGAAGGACGTGGAGCCGGTGAAGCTGCGCAAGGACATCCCCGGCCAATAATCCACAAGCGCTGCCCACAAGCTGGCAATAAAAAACCGGGCTATCCACAGCCCGGTTTATCCACAGCGATCACTACCTCAAGGGCGTGCGACCGGCTCCGGCCAGTTCAGCACGCCCTTGTCGCTGAAGCGCACCGTGCCGAACAGCCCGCCGGCGAGCTTGCCGTTGATTTCATAAGGCATGCCCTGGCGCGGCGGCCCGCCGGACAGTCCCCAGGCCTGGCGGAAGGCGGAGAAGGCCGAGATACTCACCGGCACGCTGATCACTGTTTCGCCAAAGCGCGGCACCTGTCCGCTGGCGTCGCTCACGCCGCTGGCCCCCGGCTGGCCCGTGACCCACACGTCCCGGGCGGTTCCCGTGTTGTCGTTGGCCAGGTGATTTGGGGTGTTCACCCGCAACATGAACGTGAAGC
>CBIGPF010000281.1:0-4906 GCA_966191535.1 uncultured Pseudomonas sp.
GACCATCGAGGACGTGCTGGAGCAGATCGTCGGCGACATCGAGGACGAGCACGATGTCGAGGAAGACAGCTACATCAAGCCACTGCCCAGCGGCGACTTCATCGTCAAGGCACTGACCCCGGTAGAGGCCTTCAACGACTTCTTCGGCGCAGAGTTTTCCGACGAGGAGTTCGACACCGTGGGTGGCGTGGTGATGAGTGCCTTCGGCCACCTGCCCAAGCGCAACGAGACCACCGAACTGGGTGGTTTCCGCTTCCGCGTACTCAACGCGGACAGCCGCCGACTGCACCTGCTGCGTCTCACACCGCTGCAGGACTGAGCCACTGCGCTCCCTGCAGGGGCGGACATCGTCCGCCCCTGCAGGGAAACGCGCACTCCCCTCCTCAGCCAACCCCTATCGACAAACCCTCCGCACCCTGCAACATCCCGCCGCAGTCAGCTCATGGCTTTTGGCTTTCATCCCCATAGCCTACCGTTCGTCTCTCCATTACTCTTGCGCATCGCTTAACCGCAACAAGGATTCCCGATGCGCTGGATCACCCGCCCCGGCCTGCCAGGCCACCTGCTCGCCCTGGCCGCTGGCGCGCTCACCCCGCTGACCCTGGCCCCGTTCGGCTACTGGCCGCTGGCGGTGCTGTCGCTGGCCCTGTTCTACCTCGGCCTGCGCGGCACCACTGCCGGTTCGGCGCTGTGGCGCGGCTGGTGGTACGGCTTCGGCGCCTTCATCGCCGGCACCAGCTGGATCTACTTCAGCATCCACAACTTCGGGGGCGCGTCCGGCCCGCTGGCCGGCTTCCTGGTCGGCGGTTTCAGTGCCGGCGTCGCGTTCTTCTTCGCCCTGCCCGCGTGGGTCTGGGCGAAGTTCTTCCGTCGCAACAACGCACCGATCAGCGACGCGTTGGCCTTTGCCGCGCTGTGGGTAGTGCTGGAACTGTTCCGCAGCTGGTTCCTCACCGGCTTTCCCTGGCTCTACGCCGGCTACAGCCAACTGGACGGCCCGCTGGCCGGCCTCGCCCCGCTGGGTGGCGTCTGGCTGGTGTCGTTCGGCATCGCTCTGAGCGGCGCGCTGATCATCAACATCCCGGCCCTGACCCGACGCCCCGCACGCCTGGTCGCCGGTCTGGTCCTCCTGATCGCTCCCTGGGCCGTGGGCCTGGGCTACAAGGGCCACGCCTGGACCACGCCGGCCGGCGCACCGCTGAAGGTCGCCGCGCTGCAAGGCAACATCGCCCAGGAAATGAAGTGGGACCCGAAGGCCATCACCCACCAGCTCGAGCTGTACCGTGACCTGACCGCCGAGCAGAACGGCGTCGACCTGATCGTCTGGCCAGAGACCGCCGTGCCGGTGCTCAAGGACCAGGCCACCGGCTACCTGGAAATGATCAATGGCGTCGCCACCGCCAAGAAGGCAGCGCTCATCACCGGAGTACCGGTGCGCGAGAAGACCGCCGACGGTATCCGCTACTACAACGGCATCACCGTGGTCGGCGAAGGCAGCGGCAACTACCTCAAGCAGAAACTCGTGCCATTCGGTGAGTACGTCCCGCTGCAGGACCTGTTGCGCGGCCTGATCAGCTTCTTCGACCTGCCCATGTCCGACTTCGCCCGCGGCCCGGCCGACCAGCCGCTGCTCAAGGCCAAGGGTTACTCCGTGGCGCCGTACATCTGCTACGAAGTGGTCTACCCGGAATTCGCCGCCGAACTCGCAGCACAGAGCCAGTTGCTGCTGACCATCAGCAACGACGCCTGGTTCGGCACCTCCATCGGCCCGCTGCAGCACCTGCAGATGGCGCAGATGCGCGCGCTGGAAGCCGGCCGCTGGATGGTGCGCGGCACCAACAATGGCGTCACCGCGCTGATCGACCCGTTCGGCAAGCTGGCGGTGCAGATCCCGCAGTTCCAACAGGGCGTGCTGCACGGCGAGGTGGTGCCGATGCAGGGCCTGACGCCGTACCTGAAGTGGCGCGTCTGGCCGCTGGCGATTCTCAGCGCGGTGCTGCTGGTGTGGGCGCTGGTGCGTCGCCGCACGCACCCGGAAGAACGCCGTCTGTTCGGCTGACCCCAACGAAAAAGGGCCTCATTGCGAGGCCCTTTTTTCATGCAGCCCGCTAGCGGTAGAACAGCCGGTAGCCGACCAGCCCGATCGCCTCGTTGAGCAACTGCCCGCTCTGCCAGATCGCCCGGCCTTCCGGCAGCCAGCCGCCCATGGGCACCACGTCATCAGTCCCGACGTAACCCGACGGCGCCGGCACCACGTCCAGCCCGGCCTTCTCGAAGCTCCAGATCGAACGCGGCATGTGAATGGCACTGGTCACCAGTACCACCCGCCTGATGCCCGCCTTGCGCAGCACCTCGGCGCTGAACTGCGCATTCTCCCAGGTCGTGCGGCTACGGCCCTCTTCCCAACGCACCGGCACACCGTAATCGTCGAGCAGACTCTGCGCCATGATCCGCGCCTCGGACGGCGGCGTACCGTAGTGCAGGCCACCGGAGGTCAGCACCGGCAGCCCGCTGGCCTTGGCCAGACGCGCCGCGTAGCGAATGCGCTCGCGGGCCATCAGTCCGGGCTGATCCTCATCCCAGGCACGATCCCCGCGCACCCGGCCCGCGCCCAGTACCACGATGGCGTCGGCACGCTGCGCCAGGCCTGCCCATTCCGCCTGCTTGAGCGGGTCCTGCTGCTCCAGCTGGCGCGCGCCCCACTCCACCGTCACCGGCAGGCTCATCACCAGCAGGCCGAGGAAGCCGGAAAAGAAGCAGAACACCGAGAAACGCGGGTAGCGCCGGCGCAGGACAAAGCCCAGCAGCAGCAACAGAAGCAGCAGTCCCGGCGGCATGAAAATCTGTTTGAGGATGAAGCGGATAGGCATTGGCGACTCCTTGTCGAGGCGCCAAGCCTAACGGATCGAGGGGATATCAGCGTGCCTTCGCGTTGCGAAACAGCTGCGAACCACAGGACGTGCAGGGCAGCACGCCCTGGTTGCGACTCCAGGCCACGGGTGAACCACAGAGCGCGCATTGCAGCTGCTGCGGGCGCGCCACCAGGCGCGGACGACTGGGCGGCACGGGTTGGCGCACATGCCGAGGCACGCGGGCCGGGGCGCGTTCCAGCAGGGCGAGCTCTTCCGCCGCGGCATGCCAGCCGCGCAGCCAGTTCACATCCTGGTCCAGATACGCCCTGATCAACTCCATCTCGGCACTGCTCAAACCGCGCAACTCCAGTTCCACGGGGCATTCGTCACGTAGTCGCTCTGCGGTGTCAGCCTCATCCAGGGCCAGCGCGAGCCGTTGCAACAACCGTTCATACAGACCGGAACCCGAAGCACTTGCGCGATGCAGCTCAGCCATCAGTCACCTCAAGACAGGCGGAAACCTCCCGCCCTCAGGCAAAGCTTAGCGGCCCACCCCGCGCCACACCGAGCGCGCGACAAACGGCGCGGGCTACCGGCTCGGGTGGGGGTCATGTATGCTACGAGGCTTTCTGTAGCCGCCCGGCCTGTGTCTTCTCAGGGGTCGGTTCAGCGGAGGGCCACTCGACCTCCCTGGCTGCACAATTCTTTTCCGTACAGGTTCAAATCGCGCCATGCACGAGCAATATCAGCCCCTCGAGATCGAATCCCAGGCCCAGAATTTCTGGAACGAACACAACTCCTTCCGCGTCGACGAAGTCGCCGGCAAGGAGAAGTTCTACTGCCTGTCGATGTTCCCGTATCCGAGCGGCAAGCTACACATGGGGCATGTGCGCAACTACACCATCGGTGACGTGATCAGCCGCTACCACCGCATGCAGGGCAAGAACGTCCTGCAACCGATGGGCTGGGACGCGTTCGGCATGCCGGCGGAAAACGCCGCGATGAAGAACAACGTCGCGCCGGCGGCCTGGACCTACGACAACATCGCCTACATGAAGTCCCAGCTCAACAGCCTGGGCCTGGCGATCGACTGGTCCCGCGAAGTCACCACCTGCAAGCCGGACTACTACCGCTGGGAACAGTGGCTGTTCACCCGCCTGTTCGAGAAGGGCGTGATCTACCGCAAGAACGGTACCGTGAACTGGGACCCGGCGGACCAGACCGTACTGGCCAACGAGCAGGTCATCGACGGCCGTGGCTGGCGTTCGGGCGCGCTGATCGAGAAGCGCGAAATCCCGATGTACTACTTCAAGATCACCGCCTATGCCGAAGAGCTGCTGTCCAGCCTCGACGACCTGCCGGGCTGGCCTGAACAGGTCAAGACCATGCAGCGCAACTGGATCGGCAAGTCCCGCGGCATGGAGATCGCCTTCCCCTATGACCTGGCCTCCATCGGCGAAGCCGGCCAGTTGAAGGTCTTCACCACCCGTCCGGACACCCTGATGGGCGCCACCTACGTCGCCGTCGCCGCCGAGCATCCGCTGGCCACCCTGGCCGCCGAGCGCGATCCGTCGCTGCAGGCGTTCATCGACGAGTGCAAGCGCGGCGGCGTCGCCGAAGCCGACATCGCCACCCAGGAGAAGAAAGGCGTTGCCACTTCCCTGTTCGTCGAACACCCGCTGACCGGCGACAAGCTGCCGGTGTGGATCGCCAACTACGTCCTGATGACCTACGGCGAAGGCGCCGTGATGGCCGTGCCGGGTCACGACGAGCGCGATTTCGAGTTCTCCAACAAGTACGGTCTGCCGATCGTCCAGGTCATCGCACAGGCCGCCGGCGACAACGACTTCGAAGCCGGCACCTGGAAAGAGTGGTACGGCCTGAAGGACGAGAGCGTCATCACCGTCAACTCCGGCAAGTACGATGGCCTGGGCTACCAGGCTGCGTTCGACGCCATCGGCGCCGACCTCGCCGCCAGGAACCTCGGCCAGCAGCGCACGCAGTTCCGCCTGCGCGACTGGGGCATCAGCCGCCAGCGCTACTGGGGCTGCCCG
>CBIGPF010000282.1:0-4847 GCA_966191535.1 uncultured Pseudomonas sp.
GGTGGGTTTGTTGGCCTTTTTGTTTTAGTTATTTTTTTTAACACCTTGTGGTCGGGGCCATTCGCGGCTTCGGGCGTCTGGCCCCGCTCGTGCAAGGTCAGCTTCAGACCAGCGAGATCATCTCCACCTCGGCCTTTCCCCCAGCCACGGTCAGGATCGCCAAGGCAATCGGCAGCTTGAACCGTCTCGGCCCGGCGCTGCCCGGATTCAGGTAAAGCACCCCATCGCGCATTTCATGCAGCGGCTTGTGCGAATGCCCGGCCAGCACGACGTCGATGCCTTCGATCGCCGGGTCGATGGCCAACTGCTTGAGGTCGTGGATCAGGTAGAGCCGCAGCCCGCCCAGTTCCAGCCGCAGTGTTTCCGGCAGCGCAGCGGCCCAGTCGTCGGTGTCGTTGTTGCCGCGCACCACGTCCAGCGGCGCCAGGGCGCGCAGCTGGTCGAGCAATGAGGCGGGGCCGATGTCGCCCAGGTGCAGGATACGCCCGCAGCCTTGCAGCGCCGCCAGCGCTTCGGGGCGCAGCAGGCCGTGGGTGTCGGCGATGACGCCGATGCGCAGGGATGTGGTCATCAGGGGAGCATAAACGACGACGCCACCCGAGGGTGGCGTCGTGGCGGATCAGCCGTTGTGCGACGCCTTGGCGACGTCGGATTCGGGCAGGAACCAGTTCAGCAGCAGGGCGCAGATACCACCGGTGGCCACGCCGGATTCCAGCACGTTGCGGATCGCGTGGGGCATGTGCGCGAGGAACTCCGGTACCTGGGAGATGCCCAGGCCCAGCGCCAGGCTGACGGCGATGATCAGCAGCGCACGGCGGTCCAGGTGGGTGCCGGCGAGGATATTGATGCCCGAGGCGGCGACTGCGCCGAACATCACCATCACCGCGCCGCCGAGCACCGGCTCGGGTACTGCCTGGATCACCCCGGCGACGCTGGGGAAGAGGCCCAGCACGACGAGCATCGCGGCGATCCACAGGCCGACGTGGCGGCTGGCGACGCCAGTCAACTGGATCACGCCGTTGTTCTGCGCGAACACAGAGCTCGGGAAGGTGTTGAACAGGCCGGCCAGCAGCGAATTGGCGCCGTTCACCAGCACGCCGCCCTTGATGCGCTGCATCCAGATCGGGCCTTCGACCGGCTGCTTGGAGATCTTGCTGGTGGCGGTGACGTCACCGATGGCTTCCAGCGAGGTCACCAGGTAGATCACCAGCATCGGGATGAACAGGCTCCAGGAGAAGCCCAGGCCGAAGTGCAGCGGCACCGGAACCTGGAAAGCCGGCGCTTCGTGCATGCCGGTGAAGTCCAGGCGGCCCAGGTAGCCGGCCAGTGCGTAGCCCACGGCCAGGGCGATGACGATGGCGCCGCTGCGCATCCACACCACCGGGATGCGGTTGAGGATGACGATGATCGCCAGCACCAGGCCCGACAGCATCAGGTTCTCGCCGTTGGCGAAGGTGCCGTTGCCCATGGCGGAGAAGCCGCCGCCCATGCTGATCAGACCGACCTTGATCAGGGTGAGGCCGATCATCAGCACCACGATGCCGGTGACCAGCGGAGTGATCAGGCGCTTCACGAAGGGCAGGATGCGCGACACGCCCATCTCCACGAAGGAGCCGGCCATGACCACGCCGAAGATGGCCGCCATCACCGCTTCCACCGGGGTGCCGTTCTTCACCATCAGCGCACCGCCAGCGATCAGCGGGCCGACGAAGTTGAAGCTGGTGCCCTGGACGATCAGCAGGCCCGCGCCGAATGGCCCGAAGCGCTTGCACTGGACGAAGGTGGCGATGCCGGAGATCACCAGCGACATCGACACGATCAGGTTGGTGTCGCGCGGCGACACACCCAGCGCCTGGCAGATCAGCAGGCCGGGGGTGACGATGGGCACGATGATCGCCAGCAGGTGCTGCAGCGCCGCGAGCAGGGCGATGGGCAGGGCGGGGCGGTCTTCCAGGCCGTAGACCAGGTCGGGCTGGTCCTTGGCGGCGGACGGGTTCTCGAGGGAGCTCATGGGCGGCGGTCCGGGAAAAAAGAGCGCGATTTTACTGGCCCGGGGCGGGATCGCACAGT
Organism: uncultured Pseudomonas sp.; assembly: GCA_966191535.1. Lineage (GTDB taxonomy): Bacteria > Pseudomonadota > Gammaproteobacteria > Pseudomonadales > Pseudomonadaceae > Pseudomonas. Next base: position 2,071 of record CBIGPF010000282.1, read on the forward strand.
GCCATGAGGCAAGTCGGGATGAATGGGGAAGCCCACGTTCCTACGACGCCTCTGTACGGCGGCACTCCGGAGGCTTTCGGCCTGGAAAAAAACGGCTGAATTTTCAACAGGGTGCGCGGACACGTCTGAATGTGCGCGCCCGCTGGCGCGGCTTCACTGGGAGGCATCCGGGGCCATTCGGGCGTCCGGCTCTATCCAGAGGGATACGAAGATGGGTAAACAACAAGGCTTCACCCTGATCGAGTTGATGATCGTCGTGGCGATCATCGGGATTCTGGCTTCGGTGTCTTTGCCGATGTATTCGGATTACTCATCGCGCTCGAAAGCGGCAGCGGCGATGGCTGAAATATCCAGCGTCAAGACTGCAGTCAGCCTGTGCGTTGCGGAGATTGGGATGACGAGCGGATGCGATGCGGGGGCGTATGGGATTCCGGAAGATTTCGATCTGACCAAGAACATCACGGGGGGGTATTCGGTGAAGGATGCTCTCATCAAGGTTGAGACCGGTGCGACCGACAGCGAGGGCAATATTCTAAAGATGGAAATGAAACCCAAGGAGGGCACCAAATCTAACCTGATCTGGGAGGTGACAGGCACTATCTGCAATGCCGAGCGGGGCATCAAGCCTGGTACTGGAGGTTGTGACAAGGCTGCACAGGAAGGGTGATCTCCAACGGCCATCGCCCACAAAAAAAGCCCGGCATTCGCCGGGCTTTTTCATGTCACCGCCAGACTCAACCGTCCAGCAGCGCCTTGTCGCGCACCGCGCCCTTGTCGGCGCTGGTGGCCAGCAGGGCGTAGGCTTTCAGCGCGGTGCTCACCTTGCGCGCGCGGGGTTGAGCCGGCTTCCAGCCCTTCTTGTCCTGCTCGGCGCGGCGGGTGGCCAGCTCTTCATCGCTGACCAGCAGGTTGATGCTGCGGTTGGGGATGTCGATCAGCACCTTGTCGCCGTCCTGCACCAGGCCGATGGCGCCGCCAGCGGCGGCTTCCGGCGAGGCGTGGCCGATGGACAGGCCCGAGGTGCCGCCAGAGAAGCGGCCGTCGGTGAGCAGGGCGCAGTCCTTGCCCAGGCCCTTGGACTTCAGGTAGCTGGTCGGATACAGCATTTCCTGCATGCCCGGGCCGCCTTTCGGGCCTTCGTAGCGGATGATCACGATGTCGCCGGCCTTCACTTCGTCGGCGAGGATGCCGCGCACGGCACTGTCCTGGCTTTCGAAGATCTTCGCGGTACCCTCGAATACGTGGATCGACTCGTCGACACCGGCGGTCTTCACCACGCAACCATCGAGCGCGATGTTGCCGTAGAGCACGGCCAGGCCGCCTTCTTGCGAATAGGCGTGCTCGAAGCTGCGGATGCAGCCGTTCTCGCGGTCGTCATCCAGGGTTTCCCAGCGGGTCGACTGGCTGAACGCGGTCTGGGTCGGGATCCCGGCTGGGCCGGCCTTGAAGAAGGTGTGCACGGCTTCGTCGTCAGTCTGGGTGATGTCCCATTTGGCGATGGCTTCTTCCATGCTGCGGCTGTGCACGGTCGGCAGGTCGGTGTGCAGCAGGCCGCCACGCGCCAGCGAGCCGAGGATGCTGAAGATGCCGCCAGCGCGGTGCACGTCTTCCATGTGGTACTTCTGGATGTTGGGCGCCACTTTGCACAGCTGCGGCACTTTGCGCGACAGGCGGTCGATGTCGCGCAGGTCGAAGGCCACCTCGCCTTCCTGGGCCGCGGCCAGCAGGTGCAGGATGGTATTGGTCGAGCCGCCCATGGCGATGTCGAGCATCATGGCGTTCTCGAACGCCTTGAAGTTGGCGATGCTGCGTGGCAGTACCGACTCGTCGTTTTCGCCGTAGTAGCGTTTGCACAGTTCGACGATGGTGCGCCCGGCCGTCAGGAACAGCTGCTCGCGGTCCGAGTGGGTGGCCAGGGTCGAGCCGTTGCCCGGCAGGGCCAGGCCCAGGGCTTCGGTCAGGCAGTTCATCGAGTTGGCGGTGAACATGCCGGAGCAGGAACCGCAGGTCGGGCAGGCGCTGCGCTCGTACTCGGCGACTTTCTCGTCGGATCAGGAGTCGTCAGCGGCAACGACCATGGCGTCGACCAGGTCCAGGCCGTGGCTGGCCAGCTTGGTCTTGCCGGCTTCCATCGGGCCGCCCGAGACGAAGATCACCGGGATGTTCAGGCGCAGGGCGGCCATCAGCATGCCGGGGGTGATCTTGTCGCAGTTGGAGATGCACACGATGGCATCGGCGCAGTGGGCGTTGACCATGTATTCCACGGCGTCGGCAATGATCTCGCGGCTGGGCAGCGAGTACAGCATGCCGTCGTGGCCCATGGCGATGCCGTCGTCGACCGCGATGGTGTTGAATTCCTTGGCCACGCCACCGGCGCGTTCGATTTCGCGGGCGACCAGCTGGCCCAAGTCCTTCAGGTGCACGTGGCCCGGGACGAACTGGGTGAACGAGTTGGCGATGGCGATGATCGGTTTCTTGAAGTCTTCGTCCTTCATGCCGGTGGCGCGCCACAGGGCACGGGCGCCGGCCATGTTGCGGCCCTGGGTGGAAGTCTTGGAACGATAATCAGGCATGAAACACTCCTGGCGGCTTAATCAGGTCACAAAAAGGGGAGTGAGCTTCTCTTGTCCTTTGTACCGCAGGCCGGTTGCCACTGGCACGGATGAGGCCGAAGACTGCGCGGGATCGCCGCGGGCTTGACCAGAGCTCATAAACCCGCCGGGGATGACTGGCGATGAATAGGCCGATTCTACACCCCTGGCGCGGCGAAGGAATGC
>CBIGPF010000283.1:0-4793 GCA_966191535.1 uncultured Pseudomonas sp.
GGCCGGTGACGCAGGCACAGCGCCTCGAGCTCAACCAGACGGGAAAAACCGCTGAGCGCAAAGACACGATAACGATCAGGGTGACGCCCGATCACATCGAGGGTGCTGAGGCCGATCGATCCGGTCGCCCCCAGCACGGTGATCCACTGCGGACGATTCACGGCGTACCCCAGCCCACGGCCCAGAGCAATGCGGTAAATACCGGGATTGCCGCCGTCAGGCTGTCGATGCGATCCAGCACACCGCCATGACCCGGCAGCAGGTTACTGCTGTCCTTGAGACCGGACTGGCGCTTGAACATGCTTTCAGTCAGGTCACCAATGACCGACAAGGCCACCACGATGGCAGTGCAGGGCAGCGCTAGCAGCAGCTCGCGAACGGTCCAGTCACGGTAGATGGAGACAGCGACGGTGATAGCCAGGCACAGCGCCATGCCGCCGATGAAGCCCTCCCAGCTCTTGCCGGGACTGACGCGCGGAGCCAGCTTGCGCTTGCCGAAGGCCTTGCCGGAGAAATAGGCTCCGATATCGGCCGCCCAGACCAGCACCATCACGGCGACGATCAACCAATTGGACAATGGCCACTGCTTGAGCAGCACCAGACCCTGCCAGGCCGGCAGAAGAATCAACAGGCCGATCAGCAGACGGCGCCAGCGGCCACCCCAGCTCGACGCGCTGTCCGGGTAGGTCAGCACCATGACGGTCGCCAACACCCACCAGAGCAGCGCCAGCACCAGCACGGCGCCAGCCAGCTGCGGCAGCCAGGCCAGTACCAGCATCAGCACAGCCACCACGACGGCATAGCCGACGCGGGCGGGTTGATCGTTATAGCCAGCCAGCCGCGCCCATTCCCAGGCACCCAGACTGACCACCAGACCGATGAACAGCGAGAACGCCGCACCGTCGAGCAGGAAGAAACCACCCAGCGCGATCGGCAACAGGATCAGCGCCGTGATGATTCGTTGTTTCAACATGACGGGGGGGCCTCGGCCTCGACCTGCTCACTGGTCTTGCCGAAGCGGCGCTGACGAGAGGCATAGTCCTGCAACGCAGCCTGCATGGCTTCGTGCTTGAAGTCGGGCCAATAGAGATCGGAGAAATACAGCTCGGCATAGGCCAGCTGCCAGAGAAGGAAGTTGCTGATGCGGTGCTCGCCACCGGTGCGAATGCACAGGTCGGGAAGCGGCTGGTCACCGGTGGAGAGGCAACCCTGGATCAGCTCCGGGGTAATTTCCTCTGCCGCCAGATGGCCGGCCTGAACTTCACGGGCGAGACGCTGGGCAGCCTGGGTGATATCCCACTGGCCGCCGTAGTTCGCAGCCACCTGCAGCAGCATGCTGCTGCCATTGGCGGTCAGCGCCTCGGCTTCGTGCATTGCCGCCTGCAGCTCGGGAGCGAAGCGGCTACGATCGCCAATGATGCGCAGGCGGATGCCGTTGGCACTGAGCTTGCGCACCTCACGGCGCAGGGCCATGAGGAACAACTCCATCAGCGCGCCAACTTCATCGGCCGGGCGCTGCCAGTTCTCACTGGAAAAGGCGAACAGCGTCAGCACTTCGACGCCTGCCTCGGCACAGGTCTTGATTACCGCACGAACGGCGTCCACGCCAGCTTTGTGCCCGGCAACGCCAGGCATGAAGCGCTTCTTCGCCCAGCGATTGTTGCCGTCCATGATGATCGCGACGTGCCGAGGCACGTCCGTCACCTGCTTGGTCTTTTCCATGACGAGAGCCTGGCCGTCAGACGGCCATCAGGTCCGCTTCCTTCGCCTCGAGGGCCTTTTCGATCTCGGCGACGAACTTGTCGGTGATCTTCTGCACGTCGTCACCAGCGCGACGCTCTTCGTCCTCGCTGATCTCCTTCTCTTTCTGCAGATCCTTCAGCTGAGCCAGCGCATCGCGACGAATGTTGCGCACGGAAACGCGGGCCTGCTCGGCTTCGGCACGGGCCTGCTTGGTAAAGCCCTTGCGGGTTTCCTCGGTCAGGGCCGGCATCGGTACGCGAATGGTGGTACCGGCAGTGGCCGGGTTCAGGCCCAGGTCGGAAGTCATGATGGCCTTCTCGACTGCCTGGATCATGCTCTTGTCGAACACGCTCAGGGCCAGGGTGCGAGAGTCTTCCACGGTGACGTTGGCCACCTGGCGCAGCGGAGTGTCGGAACCGTAGTAGGACACCATCACGCTATCCAGGATGCTCGGATGCGCACGGCCGGTACGAATCTTGGCAAAGGCATGCCCCAGGGCTTCCAGGGTTTTACCCATGCGATCCTGTGCTTCCTTCTTGATCTCGTTGATCATCTCAATCCTCCTCGATCAGGGTGCCTTCAGCACCACCTACAACAATATTCAGCAGCGCACCGGGCTTGTTCATGTTGAACACGCGCAGCGGCATTTTCTGGTCCCGGCACAGGCAGATGGCAGTAAGGTCCATCACACCCAGCTTGCGATCGAGCACTTCATCGTACGTCAGACGTTCGAATTTCTCGGCATTCGGGTCCTTGAACGGGTCGGCAGTGTACACGCCGTCCACCTTGGTCGCCTTGAGTACTACGTCAGCATCTATTTCGATGGCGCGCAGGCAGGCGGCGGAATCGGTGGTGAAGAACGGGTTGCCGGTACCGGCGGAGAAGATCACCACTTCGCCACTCTTCAGGTGGCGCATGGCCTTGCGGCGGTCGTAGTGATCGGTCACTCCAACCATGGAGATGGCGGACATGACGATGGCGGTGATGTTGGAACGTTCCAGGGCGTCACGCATCGCCAGGCCGTTCATCACGGTGGCCAGCATGCCCATGTGGTCGCCGGTGACGCGATCCATACCGGCCGCGGACAGCGCCGCGCCACGGAACAGGTTGCCACCACCGATCACCAGACCGACCTGCACGCCGATACCGACGAGCTGGCCGATCTCCAGCGCCATGCGGTCCAGCACCTTGGGATCGATGCCGAACTCCTCGGAGCCCATCAGGGCTTCGCCGCTCAGTTTTAGAAGAATGCGTTTATAGCGAGGTTGACGAGCGCTCAGCTGCTGAGCCATGACCTTTTTCTCCTGCGGCGATTGAATGCTGTGCGCCTTGTGGGCGCTTGGCGGAAAGCTTGGACCAGCCAGCCTTACGGTGCGTTTAAACCCGCCTTGCGGGTGTGCGCCGTGGAAACCGCCCCTTTTGGTTTCCCCAGTTTGGCAAAGAGGCCGCGCGCGTTAGCGGGCAGCCTCTTGCGGGGCGACAGTCGTGAGACTGTCTATTACTGCTTGGAAGCGGCTACTTGAGCAGCAACCTCGGCAGCAAAGTCGGCTTCGACTTTCTCGATGCCTTCGCCTACTTCGAAACGCACGAAGGAAACGATTTCGGCGCCGGCTTTCTTGGCCAGGTCACCGACCTTGACTTCCGGATCCTTGACGAACGCTTGCTCGACCAGGCTGGCTTCGGCCAGGAACTTCGAGATACGGCCCTTGACCATGTTCTCGACGATGTTTTCCGGCTTGCCGGCGATCTTGTCGGCGTTCAGAGCGAGGAAGATTTCCTTCTCTTTGGCAACGGCTTCTTCGGAAACCTGCGACGGATCGAGGAACTGCGGGTTGCTGGCAGCGACGTGCATGGCGATGTCGCGAGCCAGCTCAGCGTTGCCGCCCTTCAGGGTGACCAGAACGCCGATGCGGTGGCCGTGCAGGTAGGCGCCAACCACTTCGCCTTCAGTGCGAGCCAGGCGACGGATGTTGACGTTCTCGCCGCACTTGGCAACCAGGGCTTCGCGGGCCGGCTCTTGTTCCGCGATCAGCGGAGCAGCGTCGGTCAGCTTCTGCGCAACAGCCTTGTCCAGGCTGGCAGCGACGAAGTTCTTGAAGTCGTCCTGCAGGGCCAGGAAGTCGGTCTGCGAGTTGACTTCGATGATGGTGGCGGATTTGCCGTCGTCAGCGACCTTGGCGGCGATGGCGCCTTCGGCGGCGATGTTGCCAGCCTTCTTGGCAGCCTTGATGGCGCCGGAAGCGCGCATGTCGTCGATGGCTTTCTCGATATCGCCTTCGGCGGCTACCAGTGCCTTCTTGCACTCCATCATGCCCTGGCCGGTACGCTCACGCAGTTCCTTGACCAGTGCTGCAGTAATTTCTGCCATTTCGAAATCCTCTTGAGTTGTTCTCAAAACCAGATCGCCCGGATACCCGGGCGGAATTTTCAGGGTGGCAAAAAGGGGGCCTAGCCCCCTTCCTGCTCACCGTAGGACGTCTGGACGTCCTGGAATCAGCCTTCGGCGGATTCGGCCGGTGCTTCTTCGACGAACTCGTCAGCAGTCACGCCGCCGGCATTCTTGCCGCGCAGGACGGCTTCAGCCATCGAGCCCAGGTACAGCTGTACGGCGCGGATGGCGTCGTCGTTACCCGGGATAACATAGTCAACGCCTTCCGGGCTGCTGTTGGTATCGACGATGCCGATAACCGGGATGCCCAGCTTGTTGGCTTCGGTGATAGCAATGCGCTCGTGGTCAACGTCGATCACGAACAGAGCGTCCGGCAGGCCGCCCATGTCCTTGATGCCGCCCAGGCTGCGATCCAGTTTTTCCAGATCGCGGGAGCGCATCAGAGCTTCTTTCTTGGTCAGTTTGGCGAAGGTGCCGTCCTGGGACTGCACTTCCAGCTCGCGCAGACGCTTGATCGACTGACGGATGGTCTTGTAGTTGGTGAGCATGCCGCCCAGCCAACGGTGATCGACGTACGGCATGCCGCAACGGGCAGCTTCTTCGCGAACGATCTTGCCGGCGGAACGCTTGGTGCCGACGAACAGGATCTTGTTCTTGCCCT
>CBIGPF010000284.1:0-4789 GCA_966191535.1 uncultured Pseudomonas sp.
GCGAAATGCGCCAGATGGAAGGCGGCTGGGCCTCGACCTACCTGATCGACCAGTCGAAGAAACGCCTGGAGCGCCTGGGCTACTTCAAGGAAGTCAACGTCGAGACCCCGGCCGTGCCGGGCGTGGACGACCAGGTCGACGTCAACTACAGCGTGGAAGAGCAACCCTCCGGTTCGATCAGTGCCAGCGTGGGCTTCGCCCAGAGCGCGGGACTGATCCTCGGTGCGTCCATCAGCCAGAACAACTTCCTCGGCACCGGCAACTACACCAGCATCGGCCTGACCCGATCCGAGTACCAGACCAAGTACAACGTCGGTTTCACCAACCCCTATTTCACCCCGGACGGCGTGAGCCTGGGCTACAACCTGTTCTACAGCAGCACCGACTACAGCAAGTACTACGACGACGATGACGAGGTGTCCTACTACTCGATCAACAGCTTCGGCGCTGGCGTCAGCGTCGGCTACCCGATCAGCGAAACGTCGCGCCTGACCTACGGGTTGTCGCTGCAGCACGACGACATCACCCCCGGCACCTACAGCGCCGACGAGATCTACGACTTCCTGCAACGCGAAGGCAGTACCTTCAATAACCTGAAGGCCTCCATCGGCTGGTCCGAATCGACCCTGAACAAAGGGATCATGGCAACACGCGGTCACTCCCAGAGCCTGACCCTGATGGCCACCGTGCCGGGCAGCGACCTGTCCTTCTACAAGCTCGACTACAGCGCCCAGGCCTTCCTCCCGGTCGGCGACAGCACAGCCATCCGCCTGCACACGCAGCTCGGCTATGGCAACGGCTACGGCTCCACCGACGGCCTGCCCTTCTACGAGAACTACACCGCCGGCGGCCTTAGCTCGGTGCGCGGTTTCAAGGACGGCACCATCGGCCCGCGCAGCACACCGGCCACCGGCAACTACTCCAGCGCTGGCCAGGCCTATTACTCCGACCGAGACGCCGAAGTTTTCGGCGGCAACATCCTCATCGCCGGCGGTGCCGAGTACCTGTTCCCACTGCCCTTCATCAAGGATCAGCGGCAACTGCGCACCTCGCTGTTCTGGGACGTTGGCGGTGTGTTCGCCGACAAGTGCTATCTCTCCACCACCCAGGGCTGCGGCACGGTCAGCCTGGACCAGATGGCCAGCTCGGTGGGCCTCGGCCTGACCTGGCAGAGCCCGCTGGGACCACTGAGCTTCAGCCTGGCGACACCGATCCGCAAGCCCGACGGCGCCGAGAGCGAAGTGTTCCAGTTCTCCCTCGGGCAGACCTTCTGACGCCCCCGGTCTTACCCGCTTATACCCGCGCTTAACCCAAGTTCACATTCGCCCTGCTTAAGCTGTGAACCCTCCGCAACGGCCCCTGCGCAGCACGGGCCGGACCACTCACAGCCCTCGGGAGCCCCGGCATGCACCCCATCGAATTACCCGCCCTGCTCGACCAGGTCCCCTTGCAACTGCTGGATGACGTACAGGATCGCCTGGCCGAACTCCTCGGCTCGCCCTACAGCATCGTCCTGGCCAGCAGCGACGACGGTGACGGTGTCAGCCACTACCACCTGGCCATCCTGCACAATCGCAGCGGCCTTTCGCTGGAAACCCAGGGCAGCGTCGGGCCGACCTTCGTCGAGGACCTGTTCGCCCTCGCCTGGCGCATGAAATCGATGATCGAGTCCCCCGATCTTCAACGCATGGACGTACAAGGCCCGGCCCGCCTGCTCACCTGGATCAGCGACGTGACCTGCCCGGCACAACTCCAGGCACGGGCCCGCAAGCTCCACCCGGCCACGCGCCGTCGAGTGCTCCAGGCACCCGGCAAGTAACGCCGGGCTCGATCAGGTTGCGCATTCCTGCACAGCGCAGCAAAAGCCGGCACAAGCAACGATCCGCTATCGCCCCATGACGCGGGCCGGCCCCACGGACTACGAGTTGGACCGCTCTGCCAGCGCCAGGTTGGCCAGCAGGCTGTCCTGCGGCGGGCGCTGGAGGAAGTACCCATGCAGGCCACTGAAGATCGCCTCGGCCAGTTGCCTCTGATGCCGGGCGTCGTGTAGTCGGCGGCAATCGGCATCGTTGGAAATGAAGCCGGTCTCGACCAGGATCGAGGGAATATCCGGCGACTTGAGCACCGCGAAGCCAGCCTGGTCCACACGTTGCTGGTGCAGTTGGGTGATACCTCCCAGGCTGCGCAGAACGCTGTGCCCCAGATCCAGGCTGGAGGCGATGGTGGCGTTGATCGACATGTCGAGGATGACGCCGGCCAGTGCAGGGTCCTTTCCCTTGAGTGGGAGATTGCTGGACGTGCCGATCAGATCGGCGCCGTTCTCGCGCTCGGCCATGAAGCGCGCCAGCGTCGAACTGGCACCGTGCTCGGACAGGGCATACACCGACGCCCCGGAAGCCGAACGACGCGGCGCCGCATCCGCGTGTACCGAGACGAACATGTCCGCATTGCAGCGCCGAGCCACATCGACCCGCTGCCGCAGCGGAATGAACACATCCACGTTGCGCACCAGCCGCGCCTTGAAGCCCGGCTGGCGATCGATGCGACGTGCCAGGTTCTGCGCGATCAGCAGCGCGACGTCCTTCTCTCGCTCTCCCTTCGAGCCAAGGGCGCCGGGGTCCTTTCCACCGTGGCCGGCATCGACCACCACCACGATATCGCGCCCGCCATGCGGGCTTTTCTGCGGAGCGCCGATCGCCGCGGCCTGGGTCGTCCTGGCTCGGAGATCGAGCACCAGGCGGTGCCCCTTCCCGCCCTCCGGCGCCAGGGCGAACGCGTTGACGTCCACCGGCTCGGCCACATCGAGCACCAGCCGCAGCCCTGTGCCCTGACTGCCACGGCGTATGCCCTTGAGCAAACCGGTTGGCAGCTTCAGTTGGTTCAGTTCCGAGCCGGCGTGTGCACCGTCCAGGTCGACGACCAGCCGTTCCGGCGCCGATAGCGCGAAGGTACGAAAGTGGAACGGGCCGTCCAGATCGAGTACCAGCCGCAAGCCCTCGGAGGACTGGAACACCCGCGCGTCGAGCACGCGTGCTCCGGCAAAGGCCGCAAGAGAAGGAAGCCAGGCGGCGCTGGCCAGCAGGCTCTGAAGCAATCGACGTCTGTTCATCTGGGAGTGGTTGCAACGAAAGCCAGGAGAATTTATGTTACTTTATAACATCTCAAATTCTCAATAAGATCCCATCGACTGCGCAGCGCACCCCGACTGCAACTCCGCCCTCCCATACGCTGGAAATTCACATGATCCATTGCGAATCCCTGCAGTGGGGCCCTCCCCGGCTGCCACTGACGCCGCCGCTGGACCTGAAGCTGGCCACCGGAAGCCTGACCGCACTGATCGGCGCCAATGGCTGCGGGAAAAGCAGCCTGCTGAAGGTACTCGCCGGCCTGCAGAAACCGCTGGCTGGGAAGCTGAAGCTCGACGTCCGCCCCCGGGAAATTGGCTACCTCGTGCAGCAGCAGGCCCTCGACCGGCAATTCCCGATCAACCTCGGCGAGCTGGTTGGCGCCGGCTTCTGGAACAGCTCGCTGGACGCCGCAAGACGCCGGGAAAAACTGCGCGAGACGCTGTCCCTCTGGCACCTGGAAGGATTGGAACACCACCCGCTGGCCGCGCTCTCCGGAGGACAGCTGCAACGAGCGCTGCTGGCGCGCCTGAGCCTGCTGGACGCTCCCCTGCTGCTTCTGGATGAGCCCGACGCCTGCCTCGACGAGAACAGCCAGGAACTGCTCTGGCAGCAGATTCACCACTGGCACCGGGAAGGCCGCACGCTGGTACTGGTCTGCCATGACCTGGCGACGGTGCGTGCACGCGTGCCCGACAGCCTGCGCATTGCCGCCGACGGCTGCCGCTATGGCGCCAGCCGGGAAATGATCGTTCAGCGCAAACTGGCGCAGGAGGCATGATGGCCCTGCACGCCCTCTGGCAGCCCTTCGTCGAATTCGCCTTCATGCGCAGGGCTCTGCTGGGGGGCATCGCCCTGGCCCTGAGCGCGGCGCCGCTGGGTGTGTTCCTGATCCTCCGGCGGATGAGCCTGATCGGTGACGCCATCGCCCACGGAATTCTTCCGGGGGCTGCGATCGGTTTCTGGCTGGCGGGGCTTTCGCTGCCCGCGCTCACCATCGGCGGCCTCGGTGCGGGGCTCGCGGTTGCCGGCCTGGCGGCCTGGGTAACGCGCCATACCGGACTGCGGGAAGACGCCAGCCTCGCCGCGGTCTACCCCATCTCGCTGGCCAGCGGCGTCCTGCTGCTCGGGCTCGCCGGCAAACGCCTGAACCTCCTTGAGCTCTTGTTCGGCTCCGCACTGGCCGTGGACCGAACGACACTGCTGGGCATGCTCGGGGTTGCCGCACTGAGCCTCGGCGTCCTCGCGCTGATCTATCGCAGCCTCCTGCTGGACAGCCTCGACCCGCTGTTCCTGCGCAGCGTCAGCCGACTCGGCCCCTTCGCCCATGGAATCTTCCTGGGCGTGGTGGTGCTCAATCTGGTGATCGGTTTCCAGGCCATCGGCGCCCTGATGATGGTCGGCCTGATGATGCTCCCGGCGGCGGCCGCCCGCTTCTGGAGTCGCCGCCTGCCGATCCTGCTCGTGCTGGCTTCCGCCCTCGGAGCACTGGCGGTCTGGCTGGGCCTCGCGGCGTCCTACGCCTGGTCGCTACCCAGCGGCCCGGCCATCGTCGTGCTCGCCGGGCTGTTCTACCTGCTCTCCGTCCTGTTCGGCCCGGTGCATGGACTGCTGCGCCGTGGGCTGCTTCCCATCCCGCAATGAACCAACCATCCCCCTACCCC
>CBIGPF010000285.1:0-4644 GCA_966191535.1 uncultured Pseudomonas sp.
GCGTTGCGGCGCCAGGCTGCCGGCGAGGAGCTTGAGCAGGGTGGACTTGCCGGCACCGTTGGCGCCGAGCAGCGCGCACAGCGAGCCGCGCGGCAGCGCCAGGTCCAGCCCGTGGAGCACCGCACGGTCGCCGTAGGCGTGGTGGAGGCCGTGGCAGAGCAGGGCGGATTCAGCCATGCAGCGTCCCTCCCAGGCGGCGGATGAGGAAGGCGAACAGCGGTGCACCGAGCAGCGCGGTGAGCACGCCCAGGGGGATTTCCACCTGGGTGAGGCTGCGCGCCAGGGTGTCCACCAGGATCAGGTAGGTGGCGCCGGCCAGGGTGGTGTTGAGCAGGAAACTCCGGTGGTCGCTGCCGAAGCTCATGCGCACCAGGTGCGGTACCACCAGGCCGACCCAGCCGACGACGCCGCAGACCGCCACGCTCGACGCGGCAATCACACCGATGGCCAGCAAAGCCAGCACGCGCACGCGCTGCACGGGCACGCCCAGGCTGCGCGCGTCGCTTTCGCCAACCGACAGCGCCATCAGGTGGAAGCGCAGGCCATAGAGCAACGCCAGACTGAGGCCGATACAGGGCAGGGCGAGCAGCAGCTTGGCGCTGTCCGCGGCGGACAGGCTGCCCATCAGCCAGAAAACGATGGCCGGCAGTTGGTTCTGCGGGTCCGCCACTAGCTTGATTAGCGACACGCCGGAGGCGAAGACCGCGCTCACCACAATGCCGGCCAGGACCAGCAGTACCGTGCTGCTGCCCCGGCTGCCACGTCCGCCCGCCAGCCAGTACACCGCCAGCAGGGCCAGCAGACCCCAGAACAGCGCGCCTACCACCACCGGCCAGCCGTCGCCGGCGAGCAGGAAGGCGAGCACGCCACCGAAGGCGGCGCCGGAGGACACCCCGAGCAGCTGTGGCTCGGCCAAGGGGTTGCGGAATAGCGCTTGCAACGCTGCCCCGGCACCAGCCAGGCCGGCGCCGACCACCGCCGCCAGCAGTACCCGTGGCAGGCGCACGCCTTCTATCACCCGTTGCTGCATCGGGCTCGAGTCGCCCACGTTGGTGAACGGGGCGAGCAGGATGCGCAGCACGGTCAGCGGGTCCATGGCATAGCGCCCGGCGCCCAAGGCCAGGAGCGCGGTCAGCAGCAGCGCGACCAGCAAGGCCGGCGTCGCCAGTTGCGAGCGCCGGCTCATGGCGCCTCCGCGGCGAACAGCTCGCGGTAATGGGCGCTGTCGCCGTTGCCGGCGAGCTTCAACAGGTCGTCGATGTCCGCCGCGCTCATGGAGTAGCCGTAGAGCAGCTGGTAGGCCTCGGCAATGCGCTGGCGCAGGCCAGGCTTCGCGTGCTCGGGGTGGAACAGGCTGGCCAGCCAGTCCAGCGCCAGGGGCGTTTCCTGGCTTGGCGGGTCCCAGCGGAAGCCGCCGTGGGGGTAGCTGTAGACGCGTTTCCCACGCACTGCGGCGAGGCCTGCGAGGCGGCTGTCGCGCAGCAGTTCGGCGGGGATAAGGCCCGGTTCGAAGTTGTTCAGCAGGATCACTTGTGGGTCCCAGACCAGCAGCTGCTCGACATCCACCGGGGCGAAGCCTGGCACCCCGGCGGCGACGTTGTGGCCGCCGGCCAGACGGATGTCGCCGTCCATGCTGGTGCCGCCGCCGGCGGCTATCAGACCTGAGCGGCTGCGCTGTAGGTAGAGCACGCGCGGGCGCTCGGAGCCTGGGACGGCAGCGACCTGCTCGGCTATCTGCTGGCTGCGCTGCTCGAACCAGCCGGCCAGCGCCTCGCCGCGCTCGGGCTTACCCAGCGCCGCGCCGACCAGACGAAGCCAGCCGGCGGCCAGGGCGCTGTCGCCGTAGTGCAGGGTGATCACCGGGATGCCCAGAGCACTGATCGGGCGGATGATGTCCTCGCCACGGTCGCCCCACTGGAATACCAGGTCGGCACCGGTGGCGGCCAGCGCCTCGACGTTGGGCACGAAGCCTTCGCCCGCCACCTGCGAGGGCACCTGGCGCGCCGCCGGGTACATGCGCCCGAGCAGGCCGAACTGGAAGTCCGCTCGGCTGGCGCTGTTCATCCCGGCCAGGCGCGCGGGACCACCGTCCACCGCCATGATCATCGACGCCAGGGGTATGGGAATAGCCACCAGGTGTTCGATTCGCTCGGGCAGGCGCACTTGGCGCCCGGACTGGTCGACCACTTCGGCGGCCAGCGCCGGGGCTCCGACGCACAGGCCCAGGAGCAGCGTCATGAGCAGGCGCATCAGTAGTCCACCGTCAGCTTGACCACCAGGGCGCGGCCGGGCTCCACCAGCGGATTGCCCACCAGGTCGTTGGGGTAGGACAGGTTTTCGGTCACCGTGGGGTTGCGGCCGACGCGGTCGAACAAGTTCTCTACCCCGCCCATCAGCTTCCAGTCCTGCCAGCCGTTGCCGAGCACGCGGTCCAGGTCCATACCGGCGTAGAGGTCGACCATGGCGTAGCTGGAGGTCTGCCGTTCCTGGCTCTCGTCGATGTGCTTCTTGCCCTTGTAGGCGCGTACCACGCCTTCGCCGTACCAGTGGTCGGCGTCGTAGCGTAGCTTCAGGTTGCCGGTCAGCGGGGCTATGTAGGCCAGGTTCTGGTCGGTCTTGTCGTCGCGACCGCGGGTCAGGGTGGCGGCGTAGCCCAGGCTCCAGCGCGCGTCGAGACGGGTTCGGCCGTCTAACTCCAGGCCGCGGATGGTCGCCTTGCTGACGTTCTGCCTCTGGTACAGTCTGGAATCCAGACGCACCAGGCTGATCAGGTCCTTGTACTTGCTCTGATAGACGGTCAGGTTGACCTGGCTGCCCTCGCCATACCAGCGAACCCCGGCCTCGGCAGTAACGTTGGTCTCCGGGTCCAGGTCCGGCGAGGGCAGGGTCGGCTGGGTCCCGGCAGCGCTGGAGATGGTCAGCTCGTTGCCCGAGGGTGCACGGAAGCCACGGCTGAGGTTGCCCACCAGGTGCCATTCGGGCGTGAGCCGGTACACCGCGCCGAGGCTGCCGGTGACCGCGTAGTGGCGCTGATCGGTGTTGCCGCGGTAGGCCTCGGACAGGCTCTCGGCTTCGCCGGCGAAGGTGTCGCCGATGTTCACGTCGACCACGTCGCCGCGTAGTGCGCCGGTGAGCGACCAGCGCTCGTTCAGGCGCCAGTCGTCGTTGACGAACAGGCCTAGGTTGGTCTGCTCGGAGTCGCGCTCCATCTGGTTCCAACCAGTGTCCGAGAGCAGCGCGCCGGTGCTTTTGCTGAAGCGCCGCACGTCGTTCTCGCGGCCGTCGAAGCGCTCGTTGAAGAAGTCGCCGCCGTAGCTGAGGTTGTGAGCGCCGAGCTGCTTCATCGCGGTCAGGTGGCCGCCCCAGACGGTGGGGGTGTAGACCTTGATGTGGGCAAAGCTGTCGACCGTCGCCGCAGTGCTGTTGCGCTGGTAGATGTCGGTCTCGAAGTCGCGCACGTAGAGGCTGGCGTCGAGGCTGTCGGCCCAAGGGGAGGAGCTGTAGTTCTGGTAGCCCAGGCGCAGGTAGCGCTCGATGATCGGGTCCTCGCGGACGTCCATGAACGGGTCGCCCGGCGCCGCGCCGAGGCCGCCGGCGCGCTTGCTGGTCACCCGTTGGTAGCGCCCGGAGAGCTCCCAGCGCGAGTCCTGGTCAGGGCTGAAGCCAATGGCGAAGTCGCCGCCGAGCATGCTGTAGCCACTGTTGGCGGCGTCGCCCAGGGGCGTCGAGTAGTCGCTGGCGCTGCGCTGGTTGACTCCCAGCAGCACGTCGAAGCCGTTGCCGCCGCCGACCATTTCGGCGCGTCCGCCGAGCATGCTGTTGCCGCTGTTCCATTCCAGGGCGCGCATCTTCGGCGCCAGCTCGAAGGGCTGTTCGGGGTCGACCTTGGCCCGTCGGGTGACGATATTGACCACCCCGTTCATGGCATCGGAGCCGTACAGAGCTGACGCCGGGCCACGGATGACCTCAATGCGCTCGATCGAGTCCGGATCGATCATGTTGAACTCAAGCGTGCTGCGCCCGCGGTAGCGATCACCGTCGATGGCCAGGATCGAGCGCCCTGAATTGCTGTTGAAGCCACGCACCACCAACTGGCCGCCGAGGCCGCCACTGCGGGCGAATTCGATACCGGGTATTTCTGCCAGCAGGCTCTGGATGCCACCGCTGCCGACCCGCTGGCGAATCTGCTCGGCGCTGATCACTGTGACCGCGCGCGGCGAGTCCTCAGCGGCGGCGGTGGAGCGGGTGGCGGTCACCGTCAGGGCTTCAAGCTCCCGGGCAGCCTCCGCCGATGCCAGCGGGCTGAGGCCGAACAACCCGCTCAGCGCGGGTACCAGCAACAAGGTGTGGTGGGACTTGCGAACCATTTGAACTTTGCCTCCCCGGTAGAGAACTCGCCATTCATCGAAAGAAGGGCTGCAGCTCTCAAATGACATGAATTATCATTTGAGAATGATCAACCCTTGAGTTCGTATCGCAAATGACAAATGTCAAGAACGGCCTGGCGCTGGCCCGCACGGTTCTGGCCGGTCACCCGCTGCTCGGGCGGCAGCCAGAGGCTCTGCGCGAGCGCTTGCTGGGCCAGGCCTGCCTGTGCGCGCTGGAGGAGGGCGAGGCAGTGTTCCATCAGGACCAGCCGGCGCT
>CBIGPF010000286.1:0-4566 GCA_966191535.1 uncultured Pseudomonas sp.
TTCTCCCGTTCGGTGTCCCAGGCCTATCGCTCCTTCCACGGCTTGTTGCTGCGCTTCATGCGCAAGCAACTGGGCAGCTCGGCGGACGCCGCCGACCTAGCCCTGGACGCCTTCGCCCAGTGGCTCAAGTCTTCTTCGCGGCATGAAGTGGAGCAGCCGCGCGCCTTCCTGTTCCAGGTCGCGCGCAACCTGCTGCGCGACCACTGGCAGCGCTCCCGGCGCTTCGCCAGCGAGCCTGAAGAGGCCACGGATACTGACCAGCAACCGGCCGCCGAAGGGGGCGAACCCGTGGTGCAGTTCGAGCGACAACGATACCTGCGGCAGCTTTCCAAGGCACTGGACAGCCTGCCGCCGCGGCGCCGCGAGGCCTTCATCCTGCACAAGTTCGACGGCCTGTCGCAGCCCGAGGTGGCGCGGCGCATGGGGATTTCACTGAGCATGGTGGAGAAGCACGTCGCCAGTGCGCTGTTGCACTGCAAGCGACAGGTCCAGGGTGAGGGCGACACATGACGCCGCAAGAAGAACGCCAGCAGGTGATCGACGAACTGGCCGCCAAGTGGTTCAGCCGACAGCGCTCGGGTACCCGTGACGCCCGCGAGCGCCAGGCTCTTGCCGACTGGCTGGCGGAGGACCCGGCCCACGCGCGGGCCTATCGCGAGATCGAGCAGCTGTGGAGCGATCTCGACCAGATCCGCCGGCCTGTTATCGCGCCGCGCCGCCGGCCCCCTCTGCCCTGGCGCGGGCTCGCCGCCGCCAGTGTGTTCTGCGCGGCGTTGCTGCTGGCCAACGACTTCAGCGGTGGCCGCCTGGCTGATCCGCAGCAGGTGCAATCCACCGCACCGGGCGAGCAGCGCGAGGTGACGCTGGTCGACGGCACGCGGGTGTTCCTGGCGGCGGATTCGGCGCTGCGCCTGGACTTCTCCGATGGCTTGCGCGATGTGCAGTTGCTGCGGGGCGAGGCCTACTTCGAGGTGACTCACGATGCGGAGCGCCCCTTCCGCGTGACCGCTGGCGACAGCCGGGTGCGGGTGCTCGGCACCGGTTTCGATGTGCATCGCGAGCGCGGCGGGCTGACCGTCGCCGTGCGCCACGGCAAGGTGGCGTTGCAGGCGCAGCTCGGTGCGTCGGGCGAGCAGACGCTGACGGCGGGCGACCGTGCCCAGTTGTCGAGCGGGGCAGGGGAGGCGCAGGTGGACCGTGTACCAGTCGCCTCCATCGGCGCGTGGCGCGACGGCATGCTTGCTTTCCACAACCAGCCGCTGGGCGCGCTGGTGGACGAACTGTCGAACTACCGCGCCGCGCCCATCCGCCTGGGTGACGAGCGTCTCGCGCGGAAACCCATCTCCGGCAACGTGCGCCTGGCCCGCACGGACGACTTCCTTGCTGCCTTGCCGGTGCTGCTGAATGTACGCGTGCAGCGCAAGTCCGACGGCAGCGTCGTGATCCTGCCGCGCTGATTTCCCGGCTCCTGCGCCCTGCAGCTCTGATGGCCCGCCGGGCAGCGTCTCTTGTAGGAGCGAGCTTGCTCGCGAAAGGACTCCCCGGCAGCAGCGGAGTGGGGCGGGTTCGCGAGCAAGGGCTGGGCGTCCCCCTCGCTCCTGCAAAAATGCCCACGACCCAGCTTCGATTCTTTTTTGAGAAATATTTTTATTTGCAGGTGTGGGTTTTTCTCGATTGAGGGTCTTCCCCGTCATTCGCTGCGAAACGCGCAGCGCTTTTCGACCCTGGGGAGGGCCTTGCATGCAGTCTCGTTTCAACTTCCCGTTCGCACGTCCGCTGGGCTGCGCCGTGCTGCTCGGCAGCCTGATGATGGCCGAGTACAGTCGCGCCGCCGACTGGCAGGTCGACCTGCCGGCACAGCCGCTGAGTGAGTCCATCGGCAGCCTGTCGCAGCAGGCCGGCGTGCAGGTGCTCTACGACGCCGCTCAGCTCGAAGGCCTCAAGGCGCCGGCGGTAACCGGCCGCTACAGCATGCGCGAGGCGCTGGAACAGTTGCTCAAGGGCTCGTCCCTGGAGCTGGTGGAGGCGGGTGACGGTTTCGTCGTACGGCGCGCGGGCAAGGTCGATCGGTTCAGCGATAACGCCATCGAGCTGGATTCGCAGACCATCGTCGGCAGCGGTCTGTCGGTGGATTCCAGCAACGTCGGGCGTTCGACCCTGACCCGCAAGGACATCGAGCGTATCCAGGCCGACAACATTCCCACCCTGTTGCAAACGCTGCCCGGCGTGAGCATGGGCGGCTCGCCCAAGCCGGGGGGGCAGACTGTCAACATCTGGGGCCTGGGCGATGCCGAGGACGTCCCCTTCACCCTCGACGGTGCACCCAAGAGCGGCTTCGAGCGCTACCAGCAGGGCACCGTGTTCATCGAGCCGGAGCTGATCAAGCGCATCGAGGTGGAGAAGGGCCCGCACTCGGTCTACAACGGCAACGGCGGCTTCGGCGGCACCGTGCACATGGAGACCAAGGACGCGCCGGACATGCTGCGTGACGACCAGAACGTCGGCGCCATGCTCAAGTACGGCTACCACTCCAACGACCAGCAGAAAATCTACAGCGGCGCTGTCTACGGCCGCACCGAGGACCGCAAGGTCGACGCGCTGGCCTACCTCACCGCCCGTGACGGCCGCGACATCAAGCTCGCCGGGCACATCCCCGATCCGAACGGCAACTACCCGATCAACCCCAGCCGCCTGCCCAACAGCGCCCAGGACCTCGACGCCGGGTTGTTCAAGCTGAACCTGCACCCGAACCTCGACAACGACATCAGCCTGGCCTACAGCCGCTCGCACAGCACCCGCTGGACGCCGTTCTCCTCGGCGTCCTACCCGACGCCACCGACCCAGTCGAGCATCGACCGCTACGGCTACGAGGCCGCGCTCAAGCGCCTGCTGGCGCACCGCGACACCACCGACACCACCTGGTCCGGCAAGTACGAATACCACCCTGTGGATAACCCGCTGATCGACTTGATGGTGCAGTACTCCGAGTCGCACATCGACCAGACCGACGAGCGTAATCCGGACGCCTTCTTCCAGGTCTCCACCGGTGGTCGCAAGATGGACACCGACTACAAGGACAAGGTGCTGGAGCTGCGCAACACCAGCCTGTTCGCCACCGGCCCGGTGCAGCATGCGTTCACCGTCGGCACGCAGTTCCACCGCCACACCCGCACCACCGACATGTACATCCCCGGTTCCACCTACAACACCGCGCGCTACAACTACGGCCATTTCCAGCCGACCTTCATGCCCAGCGGCAAGCAGAACACCAACAGCGCCTACATCCAGGACGCGCTGACCCTGGGCAGCGTGACCATCACCCCGTCGCTGCGCTTCGACCACGTGCGCAACCAGGGCAAGGACAACGACGCGCCGCTCTATAACAATGCCGCGCAAGGTCACGACTACAGCGCGCAGACCTACAGCGGCTGGTCGCCGCGCCTGTCGCTGTTCTGGACCGCCACCGAACGCCTGGGCTTCTTCGCCGACTACAGCCGCACCTGGCGCGCGCCGGTGATCGACGAGATGTACGAGGTGCAGAACAGCAGCACGGTCAGCGCCACCAGCCGCGACCTCGACCCCGAACGTATCCACGCGCTGCGCTTCGGTTCGCTGGTCAACCTGCCGGACCTGTTCATCAATGGCGACAACCTGCAGGTACGCACCACGCTGTTCCAGAACAAGATCAAGGACGAGATCTTCCGCACCCGCAGCGTCGGCTGCGAACAGCAGGCCATCGACAATGGCACCATCTCCGGCAGCTGCGGCGACTACCTGCCGCTCTCCAACTACCGCAACCTGCCGGGCGTGACCTACAAGGGCTTCGAGCTCGAGAGCTTCTACGACAGCCCCTGGCTGTTCGGCGGGCTGTCCTACTCCTGGGTGACCGGCAAGCACGACGGCGCCTACAGCAATCCCTGGGGTCCGAACGTGTGGGCGCGCGACGTGCCGCCGGCCAAGTGGGTCGCCACTCTGGGCACCAAGATCCCGGCCTGGGATGCTCAGATCGGCTGGCAGGGCGAGTTCGTCCGCAAGACCGACCGCCTGCCCAGCGACAAGTACTCCGGCGGCATGGGCACCAGTGTCGGCGACATCTTCTGGGACCAGACCGTCAACGACAGCTACGACACCCACCGCGTGTTCGCCAGCTGGAAGCCGCGTCGCCTGGGCTTGGAGAACACCGAGCTGAACTTCACCGTCGACAACCTGTTCAACCGCGACTATCACCCGGCGCTGGCCGGCGACAGCGTTTACAGCCAGGGGCGCAACGCCAAGTTCAGTCTTACCCAGTACTTCTGATCCGCCAACGAAACGGGCGCCCGCAGGCGCCCGTTTTCGGAGCCGCGAGTGTCGGGCTCAGACGGCGTTCGGGCGCACCGCACGGTAGGTCAGTGCACCGATCACGCCGCCCACCAGCGGTCCGAACCAGAACAGCCACAACTGGTGCATGAACAACGGGTCGGCGAAGATCGCCACGCCCAGGCTGCGTGCCGGGTTCACCGAAGTATTGGTGATCGGCAGGCTGATCAGGTGGATCAGCACCAGGGTCAGGCCGATGGCCAGCGG
>CBIGPF010000287.1:0-4462 GCA_966191535.1 uncultured Pseudomonas sp.
GCGGGCATGGCCCGCTCCTACAGATGAGCGCCGAGCGATACCGGGCCTTGTAGGAGCGGGCCACGCCCGCGATCCACCGGCACGACCGAAGTCAGACCTGGCTCGCGAGCACGCTCCCCTGGCGCAGCATCACCCCGCCCGCCGCGGCAACTCGATCACCACCCGCAACCCACCCAACTCACTGCCTTCCAGCCGCAAGCTGCCGCCACAGGCCGCCGCGATATCCCGCGCGATCCCCAGGCCCAGACCGTGCCCGGCCACCTGCTCGTCCAGCCGCGTGCCACGCTCCAGCACACTGTCGCGCTGGTCCTCGGCGATACCCGGCCCATCGTCATCCACGCTCAGGCGGTAACGTTCAACACCCTTTTCCACCGTCAACTGCACCTGCGCATCGGCCCATTTGCAGGCGTTGTCCAGCAGGTTGCCGAGCATCTCCAGCAGGTCTTCCCGGTCATACGGCAGACGGGTCGCCGGTGGCGCTCGCCAGTCGATGGCGAGGTGATCGCCATGAATCAGCTTGAGCATCTCGCACAGGCTCGGCAGTTCCGCATCGCAATCGAAGTGCGCACCGGGCAGGGCTTCACCTACCAACCGCGCACGCCCCAGCTCACGGGCCAGGCGTTGCTCGATCTGCTCCAGCTGCTCTTGCAGCACCCGGCGCAGCTCGGGGTGCTCGCGCAGCTCTTCGCGGTCGGCAAGGCTGATCAACACGGCCAGCGGTGTCTTCAACGCGTGGCCAAGATTGCCCAATGCATTGCGCGAGCGACGCAGGGTGTCTTCGGTGTGCTGCAACAGGTGGTTGGTCTGCTCCACCAGCGGCTCCAGCTCGCGCGGCACCTGGCGATCCAGCTGGCTGCGCTGGCCTTCCTGCAACTGCGCAATCTGCTGGCGCACCCGCTCCAGCGGGCGCAGGGCACGGCGCACGGCGAAACTCTGGAACACCAGGATCAGCAGCAGGGCCAGCCCCCCCGCACCCAGGCCGATATTGCGCAGGCGGTTGAAGCTCTTGAGAACGGGCGTGTAGTCCTGCGCGACAACGATGCTGAGCTTCTTGCCGTAGCGCTTGTAGTCACCGCGATAGACCAGCAGGCGCTGGCCCTCCGGGCCTTTCTCCAGCGACTGGGCCAGCCCCTTGTGCGAGGGCAGCTTCAGCTCGTTGTCCCAGAGCGAACGCGACCGCCAGGTCTGGTCGTCGAAACGGATGACGAAGTAGCGCCCGGAGAACAGCCGTTCATACGTCGCATCGACACGCTGGCCGTCCAGCTGCAGCCCCGCCGGGCCGCGGGTGATGCCCACCAGCAGACTTTCCGCCTCGTCCTGCAGCCCGTTCACCAGGTAACGACGCAGGCCCTGGTCGAACAGCCAGAGGCCCGCCTGGGCCAGAACCAGGCCGATCACCACCAGTACGACGCCGAGCCCGAGACCGAGCCGGCGCTGGATCGACATCAACGCGCCGCTCCATTACCGGTGAAACGGTAACCCTGGCCACGGCGGGTCTCGATGATCTCGCGGCCCAGCTTGCGGCGCAGATGATTGATGTGGACCTCGATGACATTCGAGTCGCGCTCGGTCTCGCCGTCATACAGGTGCTCGGCCAGGTGCGACTTGGACAGCAACTGGCCGGGATGCAGCATGAAATAACGCAGCAGGCGGAATTCGGCGGAAGTCAGGTCGACCTCCTTGCCACCCTGCTGCACGCACTGGCGCGACTCGTCCAGGCTCAGCCCAGCCACCTCCAGCTGGCTCTGGTTGGCCAGCCCGCGGGCGCGGCGCAACAGCGCCTGGATGCGCAGCAACAGTTCCTCGGGATGGAACGGCTTGGTCAGGTAGTCGTCGGCGCCGGCCTTCAGGCCGTCGATGCGCTCGGCCCAGGAGCCCCGCGCGGTGAGGATCAGCACCGGCGTCGTCAGCCCCATGCCACGCCACTCCTGCAGCACTTCCAGTCCGGGACGGCCGGGCAGGCCGAGATCGAGGACCACCAGGTCGTAGGGCTCGCTGGCCCCTTGTATGGCAGCGTCGCGGCCGTCGGCCAGCCAGTCCACCGCATACCCCTGGCGGGTCAGTGTGGCCAGGAGTTCATCGGCAAGGGGTACATGGTCTTCCACCAGCAGCAGGCGCATCAGTCGTCTTCCTTATCCTTGAGGATGCGGCCGTCTCGGGCATCCAGCTCCAGTTCGCGCACCACGCCGTCGACGGTGAGCAGTTCAACCTCGTAGATATAGGTGTCGTGCTCTCTCTCCAGCTCGGCTTCGAGCAGGCGCGAGCCGGGGTAGCGGCTGAGCGCAGCGGGGAGGATTTCCTCGAAGGGGCGGATCACCCCTTCCTTGCTCAGGCGCAGGGCCTGGTCCTGGCTCAGGTCATGGGCCTGCGCGACGCCAGCCAGGGCAGCGAGCGCCAGGCCGAACAGCGCCGCGCGTGGCAGAACGGTCTTCATCAGTCATCCTGGTGATCGGTGAGGACTTCGCCGGTGACCGCATCCAGTTCGACATCCCACTTCACGCCCTGGGCGTCCTTGATGTCGACCTTGTAGAGATAGCGGCCATGCTCCAGCTCGAGCTCGCTATCGTACACCGATCCGCCGGCATGCTTGGCCAGCGCGGTACGGTTAAGCGCCTCGAAGTTGCGGATGGTCCCTGCGTCGCGCAGGCGCAGCGCCTCGTCCGGGCCGATGTCGTGGGCCGTGGCGACGCCAGCGCCGAGCAACAGGGCAGAGAATGCGGTCATGATCAGCAGCCATTTCATGGGCTTACCTCGTCAGAATTTCACTGCTGTCAGACTAAGGCGAAGGACTTAACTCAAGCTGAATCGGCAACGGACATTCACCCCGTGAAGTATCCTTGCTCCTGGCCAACAGGCTCTATAATCGCGGCCTGCCACAGCGAGGCCCGCATGACCGCCATCCAGATCAAGACCCCCGTCCTCACCCTCAAGGCCGGTAGCCGCGCGCTCCAGCGCATCCGCGAGCAGGGCCTTGCGCCTGCCGATGTAGGAATTCTCCCTGGCGCAGCCGGCGGCCCGAAAGCCCTTGGCATTCAGGGCCTGGACCTCGCCCTGTTCGGTGAGTGGCTGCCACGTGCACCGCGCGAGCGCTCGCTGATCGGTGCCTCGATCGGCTCCTGGCGGTTCGCCAGCGCCTGCCTGCCCGACCCGGCCGAAGGCATCCGCCGTCTGGGCGAGCTCTACACCCAGCAACGTTTCGCCCGGAACGCGAGCATCGGCGATGTGTCGAAAAGCTGCGCGAAGATGCTCGACGACCTGCTCGATGGCCACGACGCCAGCGTGCTGGAAAACCCCTGGTACCGCCTCAACGTGGTGGTGGTGAAGAGCCACGGCCGCCTCGCGCAGGACGGCAAGGCCAACCTGGGCCTGGGTCTGGGCGCGGTGATCCGCGACAACCTGGTCGGCCGTCGCCACCTGCACCGGCACTTCGAACGGCTGATCATCCACGACGCCCGCCGCGCGCCGCCGCTGGAGCAACTGTCGGACTTCCCCTCGCGCTACCTGCACCTGGACCTGGCCAACCTGCGCCACGCCCTGCTCGCCTCGGGCTCCATCCCCATGGTCATGGAAGGCGTGCGTGACATCCCCGGCGCTGGCCCCGGGACCTACCGCGACGGCGGGCTGCTGGACTACCACCTGGACCTGCCCTACCAGCCCGAGGGCGTCGTGCTCTACCCGCACTTCACCGACAAGGTGATCCCCGGCTGGTTCGACAAGGGCCTGCCCTGGCGCCGCGGCGACGCCGGCCGCCTGCAGGACGTACTGCTGCTCGCGCCGTCGAAGGACTACCTGGCCCGCCTGCCGCACAACAAGCTGCCGGACAGGAAAGACTTCCACCGCTACGTGGGTGACGACGCTGGCCGCGAGCGCTACTGGCGCAAGGCGATGGACGAAAGCCGGCGGATGGGTGACGAGTTCCTTGAACTGGTAGACAGCGGGCGCCTCGGCGAACGCCTGCAGCCGCTGACATAATCGGCGGCTTCACGCCTACAGCAAGGAATCGCCATGCCCCGCAACCGAATGCTTCGCTCGCTCCTGGTTTCGCTCCTGTTCATTGGCGCCAGCGCGCACGCTGCCGTCGATGCCAAGGCACAGAAGGAAATCACCCAGTTGCTCGATTTCGTCGAGCACAGCGACTGCCAGTTCATCCGCAACGGCAGCGAGTACCCGGCCGCCGAGGCACGGGCGCATTTGCAGAAGAAGCTGGATTACCTGGCGAACAAGGACATGGTCGGCAGCGCGGAAGACTTCATCGAACGCGCCGCGACCAAGAGCAGCATGAGCGGCCAGCGCTATCAGGTGGATTGCCCGGCCGGCAAGCAGGATGCCGGTGCCTGGCTGAGCGACGAACTCAAGCGGCTTCGTCAGGCGCCGCAAGGCAACTGAGCAGGTCCACGACGGTTCGGCGCACCGACAAGGTCGCGGGCATGGCCCGCTCCTACATGTGGGCGATTCTGTAGGA
>CBIGPF010000288.1:0-4445 GCA_966191535.1 uncultured Pseudomonas sp.
CAAGCTCAGCCATCGCTACATCACCGACCGCCAGCTGCCGGACAAGGCCATCGACCTGATCGACGAAGCTGCCAGCCGCATCCGCATGGAGATCGACTCCAAGCCGGAGGAGCTCGATCGCCTGGACCGTCGCCTGATCCAGCTGAAGATCGAGCGCGAGGCGCTGAAGAAGGAAGACGACGAGGCCACCAAGAAGCGCCTTGCCAAGCTGGAAGAAGACATCGCCAAGCTCGAGCGCGAGTACGCCGATCTCGAGGAAATCTGGAAGTCGGAGAAAGCCGAGGTCCAGGGTTCCGCGCAGATCCAGCAGAAGATCGAGCAAGCCAGGCAGGAAATGGAAACCGCGCGGCGCAAGGGCGATCTGGAAACCATGGCGCGCATCCAGTACCAGACCATTCCGGACCTGGAGCGCAGCCTGCAGATGGTCGACCAGCACGGCCAGACCGAGAAACAGCTGCTGCGCAACAAGGTGACCGACGAGGAAATCGCTGAAGTCGTGGCCAAGTGGACCGGTATTCCGGTGTCCAAGATGCTCGAAGGCGAGCGCGAGAAGCTGCTGCGCATGGAAGACGAGCTGCACAAGCGCGTCATCGGCCAGAACGAAGCCGTGGTGGCGGTTTCCAACGCCGTCCGTCGCTCCCGCGCGGGCCTCGCGGACCCGAATCGCCCCAGCGGTTCGTTCCTCTTCCTCGGCCCGACCGGGGTGGGCAAGACCGAGCTGTGCAAGGCATTGGCCGAATTCCTCTTCGACACCGAGGAAGCACTGGTTCGTATCGACATGTCCGAGTTCATGGAGAAACATTCCGTGGCTCGCCTGATCGGTGCGCCGCCGGGCTACGTCGGCTATGAAGAGGGTGGCTACCTGACCGAAGCCGTGCGCCGCAAGCCGTACTCCGTGGTGCTGCTGGACGAGGTCGAGAAGGCCCACCCGGATGTCTTCAACGTGCTGCTGCAAGTGCTGGAAGACGGTCGCCTGACCGACAGCCACGGTCGTACCGTGGACTTCCGCAATACCGTGGTGGTGATGACCTCGAACCTCGGTTCGGCGCAGATCCAGGAACTGGTGGGCGACCGTGAGGCGCAACATGCGGCTGTCATGGACGCGGTGAACGCGCACTTCCGTCCGGAGTTCATCAACCGGATCGACGAGGTGGTGGTCTTCGAGCCGCTGGCTCGCGAGCAGATCGCCGGCATCGCGCGGATCCAGATGGGCCGTCTGCGCAAGCGCCTGGCCGAGCGCGAACTGAGCCTGGAGCTGAGCGAGGAGGCGATGGACAAGCTGATCGCCGTCGGTTTCGACCCGGTGTATGGCGCGCGGCCGCTCAAGCGCGCGATCCAGCGCTGGATCGAGAACCCGCTGGCGCAATTGATCCTCGCCGGCAAGTTCAACCCTGGCGCGCAGATCCACGCCAAGGTCGAGAACGACGAGATCGTCTTCTCCTGATCCTTGCTCCACGAAAAAGCCCGCCAATAGGCGGGCTTTTTCATGGCCGTTTCAGAAGCGCCGTTCAGTCTGTTTCGCGGGCGCCACCGAGCATGACCAGCAGTTGTTCGACCCGCTCCGCCTGATCCTCGGCGATATCGATGATGTGGAATCCTGCCCAGCCCAATTGGCCATCGGTGCCGGCGCGGCTCCACAGGCAGTCGGCACCCAGGTGGATCTCGCCGATTTCGTCCAGCGGCGGTGCCGGTACCAGCAGGCATTCCCAGACCGAATCGGTCTCTGGTACGTCCACGCCGCAGAGCATGAAGCCCTCGGCGGACAAGTCAGCGAGACGGCCAAGGCTGCGCCCTGAGTGGCGGTCGAAGACTTCTACGGTCAGCCCGGTCTGATGCCGGCTGTGCTGGCGACGTTCTCCCATCGACTGCTCCTTCAGGTCTGTGCCGGGCTGCGCCCGGAAGTAATGCGTTGCAGAACCCGGTAGATCGCACTCAGCGCACGATCCATCAACGGGGCGGACTGTTCCGTCGGTACCAGGCGGACCTTGCCCGCTTCCATCTCCTGGGCCAACTGCACTATCGGTTTGACCGCCACCCGCTGCCCGGTGTGGTCGACGAACATATAATTGCGCGTGGTTGGGCTGAACCACGAGAGCTTGAGCCGGCGGGCCGGCGTGGTATCGCTGAACTCGAACCAGGTGCCGAACTCCAGGTGGCTCAGTTCTTTCATCAACACCCGGACGCGCTCGGACAGGGCCTCGCCGTTGGGTTTGATCAGGGTATGGCCTTCGGCGCCCAGCATGGCGCCCAGCGGGCTTTCCGGCAGGTCCTGCTTGAGCTGTGCGGCGATCTGCGGCTTCTGCGCCTGAATCGCGTGCTGGCAGGCGACCAGATCCTGCAGCAGCCGACGAATGCCGTCCTCGTGATAGCCGCCCAGCACTTCCAGGCCCTTGCGCAGGTCCTCCAGCAGGGCCAGGCGGATTGCCTGCAGGTGGTCGCGACCGTCGGCGTCCAGCGGGGTCACGCTCCAGGCCAGTTGCTCGCCGACTTCACAGGCACGCTTCCACTCGTCGCTGTGCTCGCCGCTGCGCAGAACGATGAACGTGAGAGCATCGCACCAGCTCATTTCGAGGAAGTTACGCACCAGCTCCGGCAGGTCGCGGTCGTGGGTGATCTTGGCGATGGCATCGAGTGCCTGTTCCCGCGCTGCCAGCAGGCGATCGCGGCCTCGGGCGGCCTCCATGGCACGGCGTTCGCGCAGCTCGACCTTTTGCCGCAGGTTGGCGACGTATTCGTTGAATTCACCCAGTAGGGTGTCGAACAGCGCCAGATCGCCGGCGAAGTCCTGGATCACCCGTTCGACCACCCAGTGCATCTTCGCCAGCAGCGCGCGCTCTTCGCCCTCGCCGCCATAGAGCACGCCGGCCTGGGCCATGGCGTTGAGCAGCTTGCGGGCGGGATGGTGATGCTGGGTGAACAGTTGCTTGTCCAGCAACGCCACCTTGAGGAAGGGCGTGTGCAGGTGGGAAAGGGTGGTCTTGCAACTGTCGGGCAGGTTGTCGTCATCGAGGATGAAGTCGAAGACCATGCCCACCAGGTCGATGACGTCGGCTTCCTGGTCGGTCAGCCGGGTGTTGTTCGGTTGTGCGCTGCCGGCCTCCAGCTGGCGCTGCAGGTCAGCCTTCAGTGCGTCGACCGGCTGCGGCTGGCGCAGGCGCTGGGCCAGCTCGTGGGCCGATTCGCGCTGCAGGCGGTTCAGCGCCTCCAATAGCTCGTTGGCGCTGTAGGTCGTGGTGGCGGAGCTCGGGCCGAAGCTGACGATACTCTGGGTATTGCCGAACAGCGTGGCCTTGTTCCCGCGTCGACGGTGTTCGGCGAGCAGCACGGCCAGGCCGCCGAACAAGGCGTTGCGGTCGCCTGGCGGCATGTCCGGCAGGTCGCCAGCGGTCGCTTGGGCTGGCGGCGGGAGCGCTCCACTGTCCGTCGTCGTGGTGATCTTCTCCGCCGCAGCCGGGCGGGGCGAGGCTGGTGCTGCTGAACGCTGGCCCTGTGGGCGGTACTTCAGGTTCGGCAGGATGCCGCCGTCGGCCAGGCGCTTGTTCAGCTGTTCATATAGAGGTTGCAGGTGCTGCATGACCTGCTGATCGAACAGCACATAAAGGATGGTCTTGATCCGCAGCGGGAAGGCGCTGCGCGCGAGGGTGTCGCGGAACGCCTGGGCGATGGCCTGCGGGCCGAAGGGGTTGCGGTCCTCGCCAAGCTTGCTGCCGTTGTTGAGCAGCGCCAGGCGCTGATCCAGGGCAAACAGCAGCTGGGCGCAATGGGCGCGTACCTGGTTGACCATGTTGGTCACCAGCAGCGTCTCTTCATATTCGTCGTTGCCGACCAGCGTCAGCTGATCCATGTCCAGCTCTTCCAGCGGCTCCAGCAGAGGCAGCTTGCCTTCGAGGAAGTCGCTCAGGCCCTGGGCGATGCGCTGGTGATAGAAACGCTCCAGATTCGGCCTTTCACGGCGGATTTCCCGCATAGCGTCGAAGAACAGTGCCTGGACCTGATTGTTCTCGGCTTTCTCTGCGCATTCGAAAAGCGTGTCGTCCACCTGGGCGAAGACATGACCCAGGAGCTCGGCGAGGTGGTTCATCGCCATCTGGCGGCAGCCCTGCACCAGTTCGCCGAAGCGGGGCTGGATCACCCGGCTGGCGATGGGGGAGGGCGGTGGGGTGTCCTTGTTGCTCATGGCCATCCTGTGCGTGATCGTTCCGTTTGCACCCGCGGTGGATCACTCGTGTTTTTCCATGCAGATATAGCAATCAGCCCGGCCCCCTGCAAAGCAGAGAAAAACTTTTTGGATCAGAGTGTTGACAGACGTTTCGATATACGTAAAATGGCGCGCCTCTGATACGGGAAACCGGTGAAGCCGGAAGAAAGTAAAGGAGATTGAAAGGTTCGTCGTTCCGCGATAGCTCAGTCGGTAGAGCAAATGACTGTTAATCATTGGGTCCCTG
>CBIGPF010000289.1:0-4407 GCA_966191535.1 uncultured Pseudomonas sp.
CCCGCAGGTCGAGGCGCCGGAGCAGGTGCTGCAGCACTATCTGGCGTTCCGACAGGAGCGCGCGCCGTAGGTACGGACCGGTCTGCGTGCAGATTCGGAACTGACTGATGGATCGGCCCTGAGTGGCAGCGGTAGCTTCCCCGGCTTTTCCTGGCCGGAGGCCGTCGCCATGCCACTCAGATCCGTCATTCCTGTTCGCCAGCCGCAGGGTTCGTGGTTGTACCGGGCGCTGCTGTACCTGCGCCGGGACTTTGCCGCCGTCGCCATTCTCCTGCTGGTGCTGCTGGCCGGCGTCTTCGCGGCCGGCGGCTATTGCGCCTGGATCACCCAGAACTGGGTGCCGGCGGCCCTGGGTACGCTGGCGCTGCTCCCGGCTGTCGGCCTGCTGCTGTTCTGGAGCGAGTACGACTGGTGGCTGTTCAAGCTGGGCCCGCGCGGCGATCTGAACCTGCCGATGCGCTGACGGATCATCCCCTGGCCTTATCGGACACCATTCGCCTCGGTCGTCTTGGTTGTGACCGGATCGTGACTGCCGGACACTCCGGGAAAAACCATCCTGCCTGGAGCCCCAATCATGAGTGATGCCCTGCGTTTCGACGGAAAAGTCGTGATCGTTACCGGAGCCGGTGGCGGTATCGGCCGCGCCCACGCCCTGCTGTTCGCCAAGCACGGCGCCAAGGTGGTGGTGAACGACCTGGGCGGCAGCACCCATGGCGAAGGCGCCAACGCCTCGGCCGCCGACCGCGTGGTCGCGGAAATCCGTGAAGCGGGCGGCACCGCCATCGCCAACCATGACTCGGTAACCGACGGCGAGAAGATCGTCCGCCAGGCCGTCGAGGAATTCGGTCGCATCGATGTGGTGGTGAACAATGCCGGCATCCTGCGCGACAAGACCTTCCACAAGATGGAAGACGCCGATTGGGACCTGGTCTACAAGGTCCATGTCGAGGGCGCCTACAAGGTGACCCGCGCCGCCTGGCCGTTCATGCGCGAGCAGGGCTACGGCCGGGTGATCTTCACCTCGTCCACCTCCGGCATCTACGGCAACTTCGGCCAGAGCAACTACGGCATGGCCAAGCTGGGCCTCTATGGCCTGACCCGCAACCTGGCCATCGAAGGCCGCAAGAACAATATCTTCGTCAACGCCATCGCTCCTACCGGCGGCACCCGCATGACCGAAGGCCTGATCCCGCCGCAGGTGTTCGAAGCACTCAAGCCTGAACTGGTCAGCCCGCTGGTCGTGTACCTGGGCAGCGAAGCCTGCCAGGAGACGTCGGGACTGTTCGAAGTGGGCGGTGGCTGGATCGGCAAGGTGCGCTGGGAGCGCAGCCTGGGCGTGGGCTTCGATCCGCGCGAGGGCTTCAGCGTCGAGGACGTGGCCGCCAACTTCGCACAGATCTGCGACTTCGAGAACGCCGCGCATCCCAAGGACAACGTCGAAGCGCTGCGCGAGATGATGGCGAACCTGCAGAAATACACCGGTTGATCCGGCCAGCCTGACCGGCGGAACAGCCAGCAGGGCTGTTCCGCGGCGGCGAACGCAGTAAGGTGAAAGGGCCGGCTCAATGCCGGCCCTTTGCTTTTCCGCTTCCCGGCCCGAGGAGTTCGCCATGAGCGTGATAATCCAGAAGAACGGCGCGGTGACCACCCTGGTCATCGCCCGCCCTGCGGTGCGTAACGCCGTGGACCTGCCGACAGCCCAGGCGCTGGCCGATGCCCTGCGTGACTTCGAGCAGGACGAGGACGCCCGCGTCGCCGTGCTCACCGGCGCCGGTGGGACCTTCTGCGCGGGCGCCGACCTGGCGGCGGTGGCAGAGGACGGGGATCGGCGCAATCGCCTGGAAATGGAAGGGGACGGGCCGATGGGGCCGAGCCGCATGCAACTGTCCAAGCCACTGATCGCCGCCATCGAAGGCTACGCCGTGGCCGGTGGCCTGGAACTGGCGCTGCTGGCGGACCTGCGGGTGATGGCCGAGGACGCGGTGTGCGGCGTGTTCTGCCGGCGCTTCGGTGTACCGCTGATCGATGGCGGCACGGTGCGCTTGCCGCGTATTGTCGGCCAGGGCAGGGCGCTGGATCTGATTCTCACCGGCCGCCCGGTCGGTGCGCAGGAAGCGTTTGCCATGGGCCTGGCCAATCGCGTGGTGCCCAGCGGGCAGGCGCTGGAGTCAGCCGAGGAGCTGGCACGGGAGATCGCTGAGTTTCCGCAGCGCTGCATGCTGGCCGATCGTGACAGTGTCTTCGCGCAGTGGAACCTGTCGTTCGACGTGGCGCTGGCCAACGAATTCCAGGGCGGGATGGCGGTGATCGAAAGCGGCGAGACGGTGGACGGGGCTAAGCGGTTTGCAGGCGGGGAGGGGCGGCACGGGGAGTTCTGATGAGGGGCGCGGCGTGGCTGGGGCACCCTCTTCCCAACCCTCTTCCTTCAGGGAGAGGGCTGGGGAGAGGGAAAAGCCCGAGCGCCGGGCTAACCCATCACACCTACAAGCAGATCAATCGCGCTCGATGATCACGTAGGTCTTGCGCACGGTTTCCTGGATGTCCCAGATGCCCAGGCTGTTCTGCGGCAGCAGGAAGGCATCGCCGGCCTGGAAGGCGATCGGCTCGCCGCCGTCCGGGGTGAAGGTGCCGCGGCCGGAGATGAAGTGGCAGAACTCCTGCTCGACGATCTGGCGGCGCCAGCGGCCGGGGGTGCATTCCCAGATGCCGGTTTCCACGCGGTCGGTGCGCTCGATGGATTCCACGCGGGTCTCGGAGATCGGCTCGCCCAGGGGCACGGCTACCGGGTTGGCTTCACCGAGCTCGGCGTGCAGGGTGTTCTTCAGGTGGGTCAGTTTCATACGGGGCTCCAGTGGGGGCTCTGTTCTGCTTTCTATCCAGGGGCCGGCGAATCAGCCGACCTTCCAGGTCATCAGGTTTTCCATGCTGGCGGCGACCTTCTCGGCCAGCCGGCGGCGCCAGGGTGCGCTGTGGGGATTGGCCAGCACATCGTCCTCGTGGACGAAGCTGCGGATGATGGCGTTGTAGCCCAGCCAGCGGCAGGGTTCGGGCTCCCAGCCACGCAGGCCTTCCTGCACGCTGCGGTCATCGATGACCCACGGTTGGCGGGTGAGGGCGCTGTCCTGGCCGAGGATCAGGTCGGCGAGGGTGCGGCCGCCCAGGTTGGTGGCACCGACACCTTCGCCGCCGTAGCCGCCGGCCAGGGCGATGCCGTTGCGACGGTCGATCAGCATGTGCGGGTGGAAGCGTCGCGACATGCCCAGGTTGCCGCCCCAGGTGTGGGTGATGCGCACGTCCTTCAGCTGCGGGAACAGTTCGCTGAACAGGTAGCGGCGCAGGCCGACTTCATCCTCGGTCAGGCTGAAGTCGTTACGCAGCTTGCCGCCGAAGCGATAGCCGCCGCGGGCGCCGAAGGCCAGGCGGTTGTCCGGGGTGCGCTGGCCGTAGGTGACCTGGCGGCTGAATTCGCTGAAGGCCTGGCCCTTGTCGAGGCCGATCTCGGCCCATACCGATTCGGGCAGTGGCTCGGTGGCTACCAGCAGGCTCTGCACCGGGAGCTGGTAGTTGCCCAGCGGCGGCAGGTCGGCGGCGTAGCCTTCGATGGCCGGCACAACCCAGTGTGCCTTCAGCTCGCCCTGGCCGGTGCGCAGCAGGCCGGGTGCCCAGTGGGTGACGCGGCTCTTCTCGAAAATCTGCGTGCCCTGGCGTTCCACGGCGCGGGCCAGGCCACGGACCAGCTTGGCCGGATCGATGGTGGCGCAGTGCGGAGTGTGGATGGCGCCCAGCGAGCTGGGAATGCGCAGTTGCTCGTCCAGCTCGCTTTTGCTCAGCCAGCGGTAATCGTCCTCGGTCAGGCCTTCGGCGTGCAGGTGGGCGAGGTACTCGCGCAGGCGGGTTTCCTGCTCCGGGTAGCGCGCGGCGGTGTAGAGCACGCCGGCCTTGCGGTAGTCACAGTCGATGCCTTCGCGATCGAGTACGCGGGCTACTTCATCGGGAATGTCGTGCAGCAGGTCGTAGGACGCGCGGCGCTGCTCGGGCGACAGGCCGGCGAGCAAGCGGTCTTCGCCGAGCATGTTGCCCATCAGCCAGCCGCCGTTGCGGCCCGAGGCGCCGAAGCCGGCAGTCTCGGCCTCGACGATGGCGATCTTCAGCTGCGGTGCGCGCAGCTTCAGGTAGTCGGCGGTCCACCGGCCGGTGTAACCGGCGCCGGCGATGGCCACATCGACGTCCAGGGTGCCCTGCAGGGATGGCCGCGGGACGAGATCATCGTCCAGCTGGTTCATCCACAGACTGATATGACGCCATGCCGACATAGACGACTCCAAAAGGAAGAAGGGGGAATGTCGGCAAGCCTAGATTTGGCGCGGGGTTCTGTCGTGCGCGCGGGTACGCGAGGATTGCTCGCGT
>CBIGPF010000290.1:0-4378 GCA_966191535.1 uncultured Pseudomonas sp.
CAACAACCAGCTGGGCCTGAAGGACCTGTTCGAGCTGGCGTTCGAGATCACCAAGATGGGCGGCCAGCCGATCATGCACACCGACATCGACGGTGCGGCATCCAACGGCACCACCATGACCATCAAGGCGCTGACCAACATGTACCTGCTGTTGCACCTGATGGACCGCGAGCAGGCCGGCCGTGTGCGCCTGCCCTACTACCTCGACGAGGCGGCGGACATCGACGAACGCAACCAGTCGGCCCTGCTGGAGACCAGCCTGCAGCTGGGCTTCGTGCCGATCCTGGCGAGCGTGAAGCCGCAGGTCTCGGCCCAGGTGGCCATCGACCTGGAAGGCGGCAGCGGCCCCAACGGTATCTACATCGACGAAGCAGACTGGAAGTACATCCGTCGCCGGGATACTGAAAAAGCCGCGCACAACGACGTGGAGGCCAGCGCCGAGCCGGCGTGATGTGCTTGCAGCGTTAAAGAAAAGCCCCGCAATGCGGGGCTTTTCTTTTTCCGGGCTGGCACGCGACCGAGAGCGCAGGCTCTACCCGAGAATGAAAAAGAGCCGCCAGCGCGACCCTTTTTCTGTTCGGTGTTAACTCATTGCGCCTTGCCCAGCGGAATCTTCGGCGCCCAGTCCAGCCATTCGTCGTTGGCCTCGTCGAACAGCGCGAAGGTCTGTCCCGGCCTGGCCGGCGCGCCCATCTCGGCATTGTTCGGCGTGGCGAAGGCGACGCCGCCGGCCAGGATGGTCTCCATCGACTCCGTGCGTACCTTCACCCCCTTGAACAGGCCGGCATCCACGCCGAAGCCACTGGTGTTCCAGAAGCGGCTGCCCGTGCGTACCAGGGTTGCGTAGCGGGGCTCGATCAGGATGTGGATCAGCACGCGATCGGCCGTCTCGCCCAGCTCGAAGGACGTCACCTTGCCTACCTGCACCTCGCGGTAGGTCACCGGCACGCCAGTCTTGAGCGAACCACGACGGGCCGCGCTGAGGGTCAGGCGCAGGCCGTCGGCGTCCAGCAGCCGATTGGGCTCGCCGTCCAGCAGGCTGAAGCTGGTCTGCTCCTGGCCAGGCTTGGGCGCCGGCAGCACCTCGATGTACTGACCGCTGACGATGGTGCCCAGGTTGCTGACACCGGACAGGCCAACCTGCGGTCCCACGACCCAGAAGCGGCTGCCCTGGCGGGCAATACGATCGCCTCCACGGGTGAGGCGTGCTTTCAGCTGGACGCTCTGCAGGTCCTTGCTCAGCTCGACCTGCTCAACGCGACCGACTTCCAGGCCCTTGTAGCGCAGGACGGTACCTTCCTTCAGGCCATCGGCAGTATCGGCACGCAACTCGATCATCTGCCCCTTGAGGTGCGCGTCGTCCTCGCTGTCGAACAGTGCGAAGCGGCGCACCTTGGTCACCGCCGGCGCCTTGGGATCAGGCGTGTCGAAGGCGATACCGCCAGCGAGCAGCGTCTGCAGCGACTCGCTCTTCAGCTTGATGCCGTCCAGCCCGCCACTGATGGTCACGCCGCTGATATTCCAGAACCGCGACGAAGTGTTCACCAGGTTGGCGTACTCGGGTTCGATGTGCACGCCGATGATCAGGCGGGATGGATCGCGACGAGACAGCTGATAGCTCTGCACGCTGCCGACCTTCATCTGGCGGTAGAGGATCGGTGTGCCGACTTCCAGCGAGCCCAGCTGGTCCGTGGTCAGCACCAGGTGCAGGCCTGGTGCGTCGAGGTTCAGTGGCGGCGCCTTCGGCCGGATGACAAAGTCTCGCGTCGGTTCTCCACCACTGGCGAAACGCACGTTGAGGTAGTTGCCCTTCACCAGCGCCTCAAGCCCGGTGATACCGGCCAGGGAAATACTCGGCTTGACCATCCAGAACTCGGTCTTGCTGTTGAGGAACTCTTCGGTGCGCGGGTCCATGGACAGCGTCGCCGTGGCACCGTTGAAGTCCTTGTCCATGTCGATGCTCTTCACCGTGCCGACTTCGACGCCGTTGTACATCACCGGCGTGCTGCCAGGCGTGAGACCGCTGACGTCGCTGACCTTCACCTTGACGCTGAGCCCAGCCTGGGCGGCGTCGAAATCCTCGTACAGGCGGAACGGCTTGGTCGGATCGGTGGGAGGGCTGTCCGGGTAGTTGTCCGGAGTGGAGAATGCGATGCCGCCGGCAGCGATACTTGCCAGGGACTCGGTGCGCAGCTTCAGGCCACTGAGGCTGCCGGAAAGGGTGATCCCGCTGGCATTCCAGAAACGTGTGTGTTTGCGCACCAGGTTGGCGTAGGCCGGTTCGATATGGACTTTCACCTCGATGGTTTTCTGGTCTTCGGCCAGCTGGTAGCTCTTCACCTGACCAACCTGGATCTGCCGGTAATAGATCGGGCTACCCTGCTCCAGGGAGCCCAGCCGCTCGGCCTTCAGAGTCAGGTGCAGGCCAGGCAAGCTATCCGAGAGCGGCGGCGGCTCCTTCAAGGCGGTGAACTCGTGCTGCTGCTCGCCTTTCACCGGATCGACCGCGATGTAGTTGCCCGAGACCAGCGTCTCCAGCCCGGTCACGCCGGCGATGGACACCCGTGGCTTGACCAGCCAGAAGCGGGTGCTCTTGCTCAGGTATTCGGCCGCCTCCTTGCGCATCTCGACCACCGCCGTGACGCCCATGTTGGGCTTGTTCACATGCAGGTCGACGACCTTCCCGACACCGATACCCTTGAACACCACCTCGGTCTTGTTGGCCTGGATACCCTCGCCACTCTCGAACTGGATCTGGATCATGATCCCCGCCTGGTCGTAGGCACGCCATGCCAGCCAGGCACCAATCGCCAATGCGATCAGCGGCAGGATCCAGATAGCCGACCAGTTGGTGGTCTTTCGCATCTTGGGTGTTGGGAGGTCACTCATCGTTTTCTTCCGCGTCCGTGTTATCCCAGATCAGCCGGGGATCGAAAGTCACAGCAGCCAGCATGGTGAGCACCACCACGCTGGCGAAGGCCGCCGCACCGAGATTAGCCTCGATACTGGCCAGGTTGCCGAAATTCACCAGTGTCACCAGGATCGCGATGACGAAGATGTCGAGCATCGACCAGCGGCCGATCCACTCGATGAAGCGGTACATCAGGTTCCGTTGCAGAGCGGAAAGCGGCTGGTGCCGCTGAACCGAATAGAGCAGCAAGGCAATGCCGATGAGCTTGAAGGTCGGCACCACGATACTGGCGATGAACACGACGGCAGCGATGGGAATCATGTCCGCGTTGATGAGCTCGACCACGCCCTCCATGATCGTCGCTGGCATACCGTTGCCGAGGAAGTTCACCGTCATGATCGGCAGCAGGTTGGCGGGGATATAGAGAATCGCGGCGGTGATCAGCAACGCCCAGGTGCGGACAATGCTGTTGGGCCGGCGTTCGTGTACCACCGCGCCGCACCGGCTGCAATGGGTCTCGTCGTCGTCCTCGCGGCGATTGAGATGGTGGCATTCGCCACACACCAGTATTCCGGCGTCAATGGCCCGCATCGTCGAACTCCCCTGACAACTCGCTCCAGACCTGATGGTGGGACATGGTGACCTCCAGCCAGACCTGGGTGAACAACAGACCAATGAAACAGGCCAGGCCAACGCTGACATGCAGCTCCGCCATGCCGATCAGTTTGACGATGGAAACGAGGATACCCATCAGATACACCTCGAGCATTCCCCATTCGCGCAGGTGCTGGTAACCACGCAGCAGCAGCATGCCGTGCTCGCGCAACGACTTGTAGCGGATGGATATCAGCACGAACAGCTGGCAGAGCAGTTTGAGCAGCGGGATCACCATGCTGCACAGGAACACCAGAAAGGCCACGCCCGCCATATTCGAGTGATACAGCCCGATCACACCGCTCCACACGGTATCCATGCTGGTCTGGCCCAGGATGGTGATGTGCATGATCGGCAGGAAATTCGCCGGGATGTACAGGATCAACGCCGTCAGCACCAATGCCAGGGCGCGGCGGACCATGTGTGGACGATGGATCTCCAGTTCATATCCGCAACGCGGACAGACGGAACGGTGCCCGAGGGGAACAGGCTCGCGGCGCATCAGCAGGTCGCACTCGTGGCAAGCCATCAGCTCGTCCAGAGGTAGATCCTGCAAGGCAGGTCCTTCGATATCGGACATGTAGGAACTCAGGGGAAATTTGAAGCTATTGTAGACGACGCAACCGCCTGTCCGGTGCCCGTAACCTGTCTCAAATATCGTGGAGAAACCTGTCAGCCATGCCGCTTGCCGCGAGCCTGCCGCAGGCGGGGACATCTTCGTGACACCCTGCACTCCCATTGCGGCCGCTGCCTGGATATTTCCGGCACGCAAAAGCAAAACCCCCGGCCAGCGATGCTGACCAGGGGTCTTGG
>CBIGPF010000291.1:0-4358 GCA_966191535.1 uncultured Pseudomonas sp.
GTACGACATCTACTCGGTCGTTCAGGGGGTCGACAAGTTCCTCCCCGTGGACGTGTACATCCCTGGCTGCCCGCCCCGTCCGGAGGCGTTCCTGCAAGGCCTGATGCTGCTGCAGGAATCCATCGGCCAGGAGCGTCGTCCGTTGTCCTGGGTTGTAGGCGATCAAGGCGTCTATCGCGCCGACATGCCTGCCCAGAAGGATCTCAAGCGCGAACAGCGCATTGCGGTCACCAACCTGCGCAGCCCCGACGAAGTGTGATCCGGCCCTCCACGAGAGGCCCGTTTTCACTCCACCGTTGACCGAGTGACTTAAAGACTATGAATGCAGACTCCGCTCTGTACATCCCGCCTTACAAGGCAGACGACCAAGACATCGTCGTCGAACTGAATTCCCGCTTTGGCGCCGAGACCTTCACCGTCCAGGCCACCCGCACCGGCATGCCGGTGCTCTGGGTTGCCCGTGAGCGCCTGATCGACGTCCTCACCTTCCTGCGCAATGTGCCCAAGCCGTACGTCATGCTCTATGACCTGCACGGTGTCGACGAGCGTCTGCGCACCCACCGTCGCGGCCTGCCGGGCGCCGATTTCAGCGTGTTCTACCACCTGATGTCGCTCGAGCGTAACAGTGACGTGATGATCAAGGTTGCCTTGTCCGAAGGCGACCTCAACGTCCCCACCGCCACCCGTATCTGGCCAAACGCCAACTGGTACGAGCGTGAGGTCTGGGACATGTACGGGATCACCTTCAATGGTCACCCGCACCTGACCCGCATGCTGATGCCGCCGACCTGGGAAGGTCACCCGCTGCGCAAGGACTATCCGGCGCGCGCCACCGAGTTCGACCCTTACGCGCTGTCCGCCGCCAAGCAGGACCTCGAGCAGGAAGCCCTGCGCTTCAAGCCCGAAGACTGGGGCATGAAGCGCCATGGTGAGAACGAGGACTTCATGTTCCTCAACCTCGGCCCGAACCACCCGTCCGCGCACGGTGCGTTCCGCATCATCCTGCAGCTGGACGGCGAAGAGATCCTCGATTGCGTCCCGGAAATCGGCTACCACCACCGTGGCGCCGAGAAGATGGCCGAGCGTCAGTCCTGGCACAGCTTCATTCCGTACACCGACCGTATCGACTACCTCGGCGGCGTGATGAACAACCTGCCGTACGTGCTCTCGGTCGAGAAGCTCGCCGGCATCAAGGTGCCGCAACGCGTCGATGTCATCCGCATCATGATGTCGGAGTTCTTCCGCATCCTGAACCACCTTCTCTACCTGGGTACCTATATCCAGGACGTGGGCGCGATGACCCCGGTGTTCTTCACCTTCACCGACCGCCAGCGCGCCTACAAGGTCGTCGAAGCCATCACCGGCTTCCGCCTGCACCCGGCCTGGTACCGCATCGGCGGCGTCGCCCACGACCTGCCGCGCGGCTGGGACAAGCTGGTCCGCGAGTTCCTCGACTGGATGCCCAAGCGCCTGGACGAGTACGAAACCGCCGCCCTTAAGAACAGCATCCTGCGTGGTCGTACCATCGGCGTTGCCGCGTACAACACCAAGGAAGCGCTGGAATGGGGCACCACCGGCGCCGGCCTGCGCGCCACCGGCTGTGATTTCGACCTGCGCAAGGCCCGCCCCTACTCCGGCTATGAGAACTTCGAGTTCGAAGTACCGCTGGCGGCCAACGGCGACGCCTACGACCGCTGCATGGTCAAGATGGGTGAAATGCGCCAGAGCCTGCGCATCATCGAGCAGTGCCTGAAGAACATGCCCGAAGGCCCATACAAGGCCGATCACCCGCTGACCACGCCGCCGCCCAAAGAGCGCACGCTGCAGCACATCGAAACCCTGATCACCCACTTCCTGCAGGTTTCCTGGGGCCCGGTCATGCCGGCCAACGAAGCCTTCCAGATGGTGGAAGCGACCAAGGGCATCAACAGCTACTACCTGACGAGCGATGGCAGCACCATGAGCTACCGGACCCGTATCCGGACGCCCAGCTTCCCACACCTGCAGCAGATTCCGTCGGTGATCAACGGCAGCATGATCGCTGACCTGATCGCCTATCTGGGCAGTATCGACTTCGTTATGGCCGACGTGGACCGCTGATCATGAGTACTCTTATCCAGACTGATCGTTTCGAACTCAGCGAAACCGAGCGCTCGGCGATCGAGCACGAGATGCATCACTACGAGGACTCCCGCGCGGCGTCCATCGAGGCCCTGAAGATCGTCCAGAAGCAGCGTGGCTGGGTGCCGGATGGCGCGATTCCCGCCATCGCCGACATCCTCGGCATTCCGGACAGCGACGTCGAAGGCGTGGCTACCTTCTATAGCCAGATATTCCGCCAGCCGGTCGGCCGCCACATCATCCGCGTCTGCGACAGCATGGTCTGCTACATCGGCGGCCACGAGTCCGTGGTTGGCGAGATCCAGAAGCAACTGGGCATCGGCCTCGGCCAGACCACCGCCGACGGCCGCTTCACCCTGCTGCCGGTGTGCTGCCTGGGCAACTGCGACAAGGCCCCGGCGATGATGATCGACGACGACACCTTCGGTGACCTGCGTCCCGACGGCGTCGCCAAACTGCTGGAGGCCTACGCATGAGTCGCCTCACCTCCTACGGCACGCCCAACCGCACCGCGCGCGCGCCCGAAACCCATCCGCTGACCTGGCGCCTGCGTGACGACGGCGCCCCGGTCTGGCTGGAGGAGTACCAGTCGAAGAACGGCTACGCCGCCGCGCGCAAGGCGCTGGCGCAGATGGCCACCGACGACATCGTCCAGACCGTCAAGGACTCCGGCCTCAAGGGCCGCGGCGGTGCGGGCTTCCCCACCGGCGTGAAGTGGGGCCTGATGCCCAAGGACGAATCCCTCAACATCCGCTACCTGCTGTGCAACGCGGACGAGATGGAGCCCAACACCTGGAAGGACCGCATGCTCATGGAGCAGCTGCCGCACCTGCTGGTGGAAGGCATGCTGATCTCCGCGCGCGCCCTCAAGGCCTACCGCGGCTACATCTTCCTGCGCGGCGAGTACGTCGACGCCGCCCGCAACCTGAACCGCGCCATCGATGAAGCCAAGGCCGCCGGCCTGCTGGGCAAG
Source organism: uncultured Pseudomonas sp. (assembly GCA_966191535.1). Classification (GTDB taxonomy): domain Bacteria; phylum Pseudomonadota; class Gammaproteobacteria; order Pseudomonadales; family Pseudomonadaceae; genus Pseudomonas. The sequence continues at coordinate 3,095 of CBIGPF010000291.1, forward strand.
AACATCCTCGGCAGCGGCTTCGATTTCGAGCTGTTCGTGCACACCGGCGCCGGCCGCTACATCTGTGGCGAAGAAACCGCGCTGATCAACTCGCTGGAAGGCCGTCGCGCCAACCCGCGCTCCAAGCCGCCCTTCCCCGCCGCCGTTGGCGTCTGGGGCAAGCCGACCTGCGTGAACAACGTCGAGACCCTGTGCAACGTGCCGGCAATCGTCGAGCACGGCGTCGACTGGTACAAGGGCCTCGCCCGTCCGGGCAGCGAAGACATGGGCACCAAGCTCATGGGCTTCTCCGGCAAGGTGAAGAACCCCGGCATCTGGGAACTGCCCTTCGGCCTTCCGGCCCGCGAGCTGTTCGAGGACTACGCCGGCGGTATGCGCGACGGTTACAAGCTCAAGGCTTGGCAGCCGGGCGGCGCCGGTACCGGCTTCCTCCTGCCGGAACACCTGGACGCCCTGTTCTACGCCGGTGGCGTCGCCAAGGTCGGCACCCGTATGGGGACCGGTCTGGCCATGGCGGTGGACGACAGCGTCAACATGGTTTCCCTGCTGCGCAACATGGAAGAGTTCTTCGCCCGCGAATCCTGCGGCTGGTGTACGCCGTGCCGCGACGGCCTGCCGTGGAGCGTGAAGGTTCTGCGCGCACTGGAGAAAGGCGAAGGCGCCCAGGGCGACCTGGAGACCCTCGAGCAGCTCGTCAACTTCCTCGGCCCAGGCAAGACTTTCTGTGCCCACGCACCGGGTGCCGTCGAGCCGCTGGGCAGCGCACTGAAGTATTTCCGTCCCGAGTTCGAAGCGGGCATCTCCCGCCAGGCTCAGGCCGTACAAGCACCGCAGACCGTCGGCGCTTGATGCTTTGATCGCCGGGCGCTGCGCCCGGCGTTGTTTCGTTGTAGTGCCGCGGCGTGCCGCCGGCCCGATGAAACCGTGATTTCTATTAGCCACGCCCGCTGACAACGGGCCAACGAAGACTTAGACCCATGGCCACGATCCACGTAGACGGCAAGACGTTAGAAGTCGACGGAGCGGACAACCTGTTGCAGGCCTGCCTCTCCCTCGGTCTCGACATCCCCTACTTCTGCTGGCACCCGGCGCTCGGTAGCGTCGGCGCCTGCCGCCAGTGTGCGGTCAAGCAGTACACCGACGAGAACGACACCCGCGGTCGCATCGTCATGTCCTGCATGACTCCCGCCACCGACAACACCTGGATTTCCATCGAAGACGAAGAATCCAAGGCATTCCGTGCCAGCGTCGTCGAATGGCTGAT
>CBIGPF010000292.1:0-4303 GCA_966191535.1 uncultured Pseudomonas sp.
AGTTCAGTGCGCGCGCCGACGCTTTCGCAGACCGCCGCCAGTTCGCCGATCATCGCGTTCAGCTCGGTACCACCATCGCCCAGCAGCTTGCGGCGGATCAGGTCGAGCGCCTGGATGCCGTTGGTGCCTTCGTAGATCTGGGTGATGCGGCTATCGCGCATCAGTTGCTCCATGCCCCACTCGCGGATGTAGCCATGGCCGCCGTAGACCTGCACGCCGAGGCTGGACACCTCCTGGCCGACGTCGGTGAAGAACGACTTGACGATGGGGATCAACAGCGCCGCACGCTTGCTCGCCAGCTTGCGGCCGTCCGCCTCGGGATGGCCGTGCTCCAGGTCCAGCTCGCGGGCGCAGAGCGCGGCGATCATCCGGCAGCCTTCGGTGAGGGTCTTCTGGGTCAGCAGCATGCGCCGCACGTCCGGGTGGACGATGATCGGGTCGGCAGCCTTGGTCGGCTCGGCCGCACCGGTCAGCGCGCGCGATTGCAGGCGCTCGCGGGCATAGGCCAGCGCGCCCTGGCAGGAACGCTCGGCGATGCCCAGGCCCTGCAGGCCGACCTGGAAGCGCGCGTCGTTCATCATGGTGAACATGCACGCCAGGCCCTGGTTGGCCTGGCCGATCAGCCAGCCGGTGGCGCCGTCGAAGTTCATCACGCAGGTGGACGCGCCCTTGATGCCCATCTTGTGCTCGATGGCACCGCAGCTCAGGGCGTTGCGCGCGCCTGGCGTGCCGTCGGCGTTGGCGATGAACTTGGGCACCAGGAACAGGCTGATGCCCTTCACCCCGGCCGGCGCATCCGGCAGGCGCGCCAGCACCAGGTGGACGATGTTCTCGGAGAGGTCCTGCTCGCCGCCGCTGATGAAGATCTTGCTGCCGCTGACACGGTAGCTGCCGTCCGCCTGCGGTGCGGCGCGGGTACGCAGCAGGGCCAGGTCGGTGCCGGCCTGGGGCTCGGTGAGACACATGGTGCCGGTCCACACGCCGCTGACCATCTTCGCCAGGTAGTCGCGCTGCAGCTCCGGTGCGCCATGCTTGTACAACGCCAGCACCGCGCCTTCGGTGAGGCCGGAGTAGACGCGGAAGGACAGCGAGGCGGCCATCAGCATCTCGTGGAAGCAGGCTGCGACCATCTGCGGGAAGCCCTGGCCGCCGAAATCCGTCGGCCCGGTCATGCTGGCCCAGCCGTTGTCGCAGTACTGCCGGTAGGCCTCGCGGAAACCGTCGGGCGTGGTGACTTCGCCATTGAGCAGGATTACGCCCTGCTCGTCGCTGTTGCGGTTCAGCGGGGCGACCACTTCACCGGTGTAGCGCGCGCCTTCTTCCAGCACCCCGTCGATCAGCTCGCGGTCGAGGCCGTTGCCCAGTTGCTCGCAGTGGGCGCTGACGTCGAACAGCTCGTGGAGGACGAAGCGCATGTCGCGCAGGGGGGCCTGATAACTCATGCGAAGGACTCCTGTTTCACGTCGGCGAAGCGGCCATTGGCGGCGGCCAGGCGCTCGATCAGCGCCGCCGGCTGCCAGTGCGCGCCGTGCTCGCCGGCCAGGTCACGCAGGCGCGCCAGCACACTCTGCAGGCCCTGGGCATCGGCCCAGGCCATTGGGCCGGATCTGTCCCTGGGGAAGCCATAACCATTGAGGTAAACGGTGTCGATGTCGGCACTGGTGGAGGCGATGCCTTCATCGAGGATCTTCGCGCCTTCGTTGACCAGCGCCAGCAGGCAGCGCTCGAGAATTTCCTCGGCGCCGATGTCGCGGCGGGCGTAGCCCAGGCGCTCGGACTCGCGCAGCACCAGTGCGTCGACGTCCGGGTCGTGCTCGGCCTGGCGGCTGCCCGGCTCGTAGTGATAGAAGCCGTTGCCGGACTTCTGGCCGAATCGGCCCATTTCGCACAGGCGGTTGTCCACCTGCACGGTCGGTGCGTCCTGGCCCTTGCCGGCCAGCTCGCGGGCGCGCCATTCGAGGTCGATACCGACCACGTCGAACATGCGGAACGGCCCCATGGCGAAACCGAAGCCCTGGATCGCCACGTCCACCTGGTGCGGCAACGAACCTTCGAGGATCAGCCGGCGCGATTCCTGGACGTACTTCTCCAGCATGCGGTTGCCGATGAAGCCATGGCAGTTGCCGGCCACTACGCTGACCTTGCCCATCCGCTCGCCCAGTTCCAGCGCCGCGTCGAGCACGGCGGGAGCAGTATTGGCGCCACGCACGATCTCCAGCAGCTTCATGATGTGTGCCGGGCTGAAGAAGTGCAGGCCGAGCACCTGGGACGGCCGCGAGGTCACTGCGGCGATGGCGTCGACGTCCAGGTAGGAAGTGTTGGAAGCCAGGATCGCCGAGGGTTTCAGCGCCGCGTCCAGCTCGCGGAAGATCGACTGCTTGAGCTCCAGGTTCTCGTACACCGCCTCGATCACCAGGTCCACCTCGCGGATCGCCGAGTAGTTCGCCGCCTGGGAGATGCGCGCACGACGGCGGGTAGCTTCCGCCTCGTCGATGCGGCCCTGGCGCACGTTGTGGGCGTAGGTGTCGGCCACGGCGCCAAGGGCCTGGGTGAGCATCTGCGGGTTGTTGTCCAGCCACAGGACCTGCACGCCGGCGTTCGCCAGGCACATGGCAATGCCCCGGCCCATGGTGCCGGCGCCGATGACGGCGGCGCTGGCGATGCGGATGTTCTGGCTCATGTTGTTCCTCTTGTCAGCCTGAAACGCTCGTTTGAAGACCACTCACCTTAGGGAAGGCGGTACTATTTTTGAAATTTTGAGTTGTGATAAGTGGAATTCAGCCAGTGAATATGACCACCTTCGACCTCAACCTGCTGCGGGTGCTGGACGCGTTGCTGCGCGAGCGCAATGTCTCGCGCGCGGCGGAGCGCCTGTCGTTGAGCCAGCCGGCGGTGAGCAACGCGCTGAACCGCCTGCGCGAGCTGCTCGATGATCCGCTGCTGGTGCGCGTGGGCCGGGCGATGCAGCCGACGCCGCGGGCGCTGGAGCTGGAAGCGCCGATCCGCGACGCCCTGCAGCGCATCGGCCAGAGCCTGGCCGGCGGCGACACCTTCGACCCGGCGCGCAGCCGCCAGCGCTTCACCCTGGCGCTGACCGACGATGTGGAAGCGCTGTGCATGCCGCACCTGCTCGAAAGTCTGGGGAGCGCGGCGCCGGGCATGGGCCTGACCATCCAGCACCTGACGCCGACGCTGCCGGCCGAGGCGCTGGACAAGGGCAGTCTCGACCTGGTGCTGGGCCGCTTCGAAGAGTTGCCGACGCGCTTCCAGCGTCGGCCCTGGGCCAGTGAGACGCTGCGCCTGCTGGCTCGGCGCGGGCATCCGCAGGTGGACGGCAGGATCGATCTCGAGACCTTCCTCGGCCAGCGCCACCTGTGGGTTTCCGGCGGGCAGACCAAGGGCATGGTCGACCAGTGGCTGGCCAGCCAGGGACTGAAACGGCAGATTGCCTACACCACGCCCAACTACCTGCAGGCGGCGCATCTGGTGGCGACTACGGATTTGCTGACGGTGCTGCCGACGCGACTGGCCGCGTACTTCGCCCGGCTGCTGCCGCTACAGGTGCTGGAGCTGCCGTTCGACGTCGGGCAATTCCACCTGGAGCTGGTCTATCTCGCCCAGCGCGAGCGGGATGCGGCATTGCAGTGGTTGGTAGCGCGGATTGTGGAGTCCGCGCCGGAGTAACGTTGTAGGAGTGCGCCCTGCACACGATCGCGGGCATGGCCCGCTCCTGCAGGGAAAACCATCGGTGGGCCATATCGGTAGGAGCGCGCTTGCTCACAAACAGATGTCACCCGATACAACGATGCAGGGCTGGTTCGCGAGCAAGGGCTAGGCGCCCCCTCAGTCCTACGAAGAGCAAAAACAGAAACGCGCCCGGAGGCGCATTTCACCTGGCTCAGAAGCGATCGCGGATGATCGTTTCTTCCAGCGGAAGACGACCGATGCGCGGCCGGGCTTCGACCGCCTGCTTGCCCACGGCGATCATCAGGCCGATGGCATGGCCGGCCGGCAGGTTGATCAGCTTGCCCACAGCGTCGAAGTCGAAACCGACCATCGGCACGCTGTCCAGGCCGCGGCCACGGGCGGCGAGCATCAGGGTCTGGGCCACCAGGCCGCTGCTGCGCATGGCTTCGTCGCGCTGGGTCTGCGGCTTGTCACGGTAGTAGCCGTCGATGGCGCCGACCATGTAGTTCTTCACTTCGACCGGGGCACCGTCCCAGACGCGCTCGGCGTTCTGCTCCCAGCTGTCGACCTGCGCGCAGACGATCACCAGCATCGAGGCGTCGGTCATCTGCACCTG
>CBIGPF010000293.1:0-4170 GCA_966191535.1 uncultured Pseudomonas sp.
CTGTAGGAGCGGGCCATGCCCGCGATCGCGCGCATGGCGCGCTCCTACAGGGAGCCGCGTCGCAGGGCGCATAACGCTGGCACGTTGCGCGCCCTGCGAAAATGCACGCGGCGGTGTGGTTCAGCGCAGCAGGTACGGAATCTCGACCCGCACGGAGCCGGTGGGGCAGTCCTTTTCGCAGGGCATGCAGTACCAGCATTCGTCGAAGGCCATGTAGGCCTTCTGGGTGGCGGGGTTGATCGCCAGCAGGTCCATCGGGCAGACCTCGACGCAGACAGTGCAGCCCTTGTCGGCAATGCACTTGTCCTCGTCCACCGTCACCGGGGCGCTGGAGCGGAAGAAGATTTCCTGGGGTTGGTAGGCCATTGCACGCGGTCCTCATCGTGTTGCTTGCCGGCCGTCGTGGCGGCGGGCTGATTCTTTTTGCGCTGCGGGTCAGGCCGCCTCGCTCTTCACTCGCAGCTTCTCGTAGGCCTGCTGCTCATCCTCATCCAGCGCGATCACGTACGGCTCGATGGGTTTCTTGAAGCTGGTCATGGCGCCGTCCTCGTCCTTTTTCAGGTGGGCATGGCAGAACCACTCGGCATCGTTGCGCAGCGGGTAGTCGACACGGTGGTGGTACAGGCCCCAGCGGCTCTCGGTGCGGAACAGCGAGGCGCGGGCGGCCATCTCGGCGCAGTCGCGGATCACGCTGACTTCCATGGCACGCATCAGCTCGTGGGGGTTGCTGGCCTTGAGCTGGTCGAGGTCGTGGGCGATCTCGGCGAAGCGCTGCAGGCCGATCTCCATCTTCTTCGTCACCTTGGGCGGCTGCAGGTAGTCGTTGACCATCCGCCGCAGCTTGTACTCGACCTGCGCCGGGGGCAGGCCGTGCTCGCGCTTGAGCGGGGCGAAGACGCGTTCACGCTCGCGCTCGACCTGGGCCGAATCGACGTCGCTGAACGCGCGCCCGGCTACGTACTGCGCTGCGTTGGCACCGGCGAACCAGCCATAGGTGAAGGCGCCGAGCATGTAGTTGTGCGGCACGGCGGCCATGTCGCCGGCCGAGTACAGGCCCTTCACGCTGGTCTCCGCCTTCTCGTTGACCCACACGCCCGAGGCCGAGTGGCCGGAGCAGAAGCCGATTTCGGAGATGTGCATCTCCACCATCTGCTGGCGGTAATCGGTGCCACGGCCGGCATGGAATTGGCCCCGGCTGGGGCGTTCGTTGCTGTGGAGGATGTCCTCGATGGTCTGGATGGTTTCCTCGGCCAGGTGGTCGAGTTTGAGGAATACCGGGCCATTGCCGCCTTCGAGTTCCTGGTGGAACTCCCACATCATCTGGCCGCTCCAGTAGTCGCACTCGATGAAGCGCTCGCCCTTGCTGTTGGCGGTGTAGCCGCCCAGCGGGCCGGTGACGTAGGCGCAGGCCGGGCCGTTGTAGTCCTTGATCAGCGGGTTGATCTGGAAGCACTCAAGGTTCGAGAGCTCCGCCCCCGCGTGGTAGGCCATGGCGTAGCCGTCGCCGGCGTTGGTGGGGTTCTCGTAGGTGCCCATCAGGTAGCCGGACGAGGGTAGGCCCAGGCGGCCGGCCGCGCCGCAGGCGAGGACCACGGCCTTGGCGCGGATCACCTGGAACTGCGCGGTGCGGCAGTCGAAACCGAGCAGGCCGTTGACCGCGCCGTCCGCGTCGGTGAGCAGGCGGGTGACCACCAGGCGATTGGTGATTTCGATGCGCGCACGCTTGAGCTGGCGGTACAGCACCTTCTTGATGTCGTGGCCCTCGGGCATGGGCAGCACGTAGGCGCCCATGTGGTGGACCTTCTTCACCGCGTAGTCGCCGATCTCGTCCTTCTCGAACTTCACGCCCCAGCGGTCCAACTGCTGCAGGGTCTCGAAACTGTGGGTGGCGTAGGCGTAGACCGCGGCCTGGTTGACGATGCCATCGTTGGCGACGGTGATTTCCTTGGTGTACTGCTCGGGTGTGGCGTGGCCGGGGATGATCGCGTTGTTCAAGCCATCCATGCCCATGCTGATGGCGCCGCTGCGCTTGACGTTGGCCTTGTCCACCAGCAGCACGCGCAGCTCGCGGTTGGCCTCCTTGGCCTTGATCGCGGCCATCGGGCCGGCGGTGCCGCCGCCGATCACCACGATGTCGTAGGCGAGTTCCTTGTCCTCGGGAACCTGGGAGACGTCGAACTGGTTCATTGATGCTGTCCCTTGTGGCGGTCGATGCGCAGGCGGTACTGGAAGGCGTCGCCGCGGTAGTAGAGGTGTTCGTAGTCCAGCGGGACGCCATCGGCGGTATGAGTGAGGCGCTCGATGCGCATCACCGGCGAGCCTTCTTCCACCTCCAGCGCGCGGGCCAGTTCGGCGTCGGCGAGGATGGCGTCGATGGCCAGATCGGCATGGCCCAGGGGCAGGGCGCAGTCGTTCTCGAGGATCAGGAAGATGTCGCGGCTGACCAGGTCGGCCTTCTCCAGGCGCTTGCCGACGTGCTCGGGCAGCCAGGTGATCTCCAGCGACACCAGCTCGCGATTGACCAGGCGGGCGCGCTTGATCTGCACCACGTTGTCGCCCTCGGCGACCTGTAGGCGGGCAGCGACCTGAGCGTTGGCCGGCACGGTCTTGAAGCTGCGCAGGCGGTTGATCACTTCGTAGCCGCGCTGGGTCATGGACTCTCCCAGGCCCTGCAGGGTGCTGACGTTCTGGAATGCCTTGGGCTTGGCGACGAAGGTGCCCTTGCCGTGGATCTTGAAGATCAGCCCTTCCTTCTGCAGGTCGCCCAGTGCCTGGCGCACGGTGATCCGGCTGACCTCGAAGGCCTTGCCCAGCTCAGCCTCGGAGGGCATGCGGCTGAGCGGCGGATAGGTGCCGTCGAGGATGCGCGTGCGCAGGACTTCCTTGAGCTGGCTGTAGAGGGGAACGGGAGAGAGGGGGAGTAGTTCGGCCATAGTTCATAACTTGTTATGACGAGTTGGCGAAACTATAAAAGGAATAATTGATTCAGGACAAGAAACGATTTCGCATAAGCATAGAGAGCGTTGCCTTCACAGCGGTACAGGGCTTTTTGCAGGAGCGAGCAAAGGCTTCCATGCCGATATCCCCGTTTCGCACGGCGTTTCCCTGTAGGAGCGGGCCATGCCCGCGATCCGCCGGCAAGGCCGGCGCGGGGGCTCGCGGGGGAATACGGTATTTCCCGGTGGGGTCAGTTCCGTAGGGCGCATAACGCGCCAGCGTGATCCGCCCTACGTGCCTCAGAACGGCCGGCTACCCGACAGGCTGATGCGCTTCAGACGGCGCTTCTCGCTCGCCGGGAAGGCATTGCGGCCATGCAGCACGGCCTGGTTGTCCCACCAGACGATGTCGCCGACCGACCACGTGTGGCTGTAGATCAGCTCGGGCTTCTGCAGGTGTTCACGCAGTTTCTCCACCAGCGCGGCGCCCTGTTGCGGCTCGGCGCCGGGGATCTCCACCTCGGTATGCACGGAGAGGAACAGCACGCGCTTGCCGCTCTCCGGATGGGTACGCACCAGCGGGTGTTCGGTGCCCTGGATGGGCTCGATGTCCGGGGTGCGGTAGCGCAGGAAGGTGCCGTTGTAGCCGCCGCTCTTCAGGCGGATGAAGGGGTTGTAGTTGATCAGGCGCAGCGGATCGATTTCGTTGCGGGTTGCCTCATCCAGCGCCTCGTAGGCGCGGGCGAGGTTGGTGAACAGGGTTTCTCCGCCGGACTTTGGCACCTCCAGCGCGTAGAGGAAGGAGCCGGAAGAGGGCACCGGCGTCCACTGATGGTCGACGTGGGCCGGCAGGGCGAAGTTGCCCAGCTCGCCGTCCTCGGTGTTGGCCACCTTGACGATGTCCGGGGCCTTGCCGTCGGCGCCGGAGGACAGCACCGGCACATCGGCCGGCGGCTGGAACACCGCGCCGAACAGGGTGGCGAAGCGCAGGTACTGCTGATCGTCGAGCTGCTGGTCCTTGAAGATCAGGATGTGGTGCTCGCGGTGGGCCTGCTTGATCGCCAGGATCTGTTCCGGCGTCAGCGGCTCGCGGGCGTCGAGGCCGCGGACTTCGGCGCCCAGCGGGGCGTCGAGGGGGACGATGGCGAAGGGTTCGGGGGTGGATTTCGGGAGTGCGTTGGATTGAGTCATTTGGGTGGTCCTGAGTTGGGGGATCCCCTCTCCCCAGCCCTCT
>CBIGPF010000294.1:0-4051 GCA_966191535.1 uncultured Pseudomonas sp.
AGGCCGATGCCGTGGCCACCGAAGTTGGCGGCGAGGACGGCGCTGCCGCAACCGCCCAGGACTAGCCAGAAGGTGCCGATCAGCTCGGCCGCAAGTTTCCTGTACATGATTGCCTCCGTGGAACCGGCGTTGCGGTTCGCCATGGAATGTCGGTGAGGTGGGGAAACATGATGGGGAGGACGTCGCCGCCCTCCCCGCTGGCAGGTCGCTTACCAGAGGTAGCGGTAGCCCAGAGTCACGGCCCAGGGCTGCTCGAGGTGGTCGCCCTTGGCGTAGTCCACTTCGAGCGAGACCTTCTGCTGCCGGCTGACCTGCAGGGCAGCGCCGGCGCCCAGCTCGCCACGCGAGCCGGGCAACTGGTTGTTCAGCTTCTCGCCGTTGACGCGCACATGGGTGTTGCCGGCCAGCTCGTCGATGTACGACGCGACGGCGTAGGTCTGCAGGCGCATGTCACGGTCCAGCTGGACTTCCTTGCCGCCGCGCAGACCCACGCGGCCCTGCAGCGAGTCGGTGTCACTCGCGCGCACCTTGAGACCGTCACTGCTGGTGTAGCGCGGGCCTTCGAAGTGCGTGGCACTGAGTTGCACCTGCGGCTCGACGAACCACTGGTCCTGCAGGTCGATGCGTTTGCCGCCCTCGACGCTGACGCCGTAGGCATCGGCCTTGTAGTCACCTTTCACCGGTTTCCCGAGGTTGGTCGGCACTTTTACGTCGCCGTCCATGTGGCTGTACTTGATGACGTTGTCGAGGTACCAGCCGTCGTCCCGCAGGTAGGTGGCGTAGGCGCCAACGCTGGTGCTGTCGATGTGCCCACGGCTGTTTTCGGTGAAGCGGATGCGCGACTCGCTGGCGCCGACCATGGCGCCCAGGTACAGCCGCCCGCCGTCGAGGTGGATCGCCCTGTCGGCGCCGATCTCGACGCCATCGAGGTTCTGCTCGTAGGCGCGGCTGTAGTGCTCGCCCATGCGCAGGCGCTTGCCGATGCCGCGAATCCAGACGCCGCCTTCGTCCTGGCTCAGGCGCAGCTCGCCCAGGCGCTGCACCAGGGTGCCCAGCTCGGCGTAGTACAGAGTGGCCGCGGCGCTCTGCATGCCGAGGGCCACGTTGGAGCCCTTGGAGATCACGTCCGGTTGGCTGACGCTACCACCTCCATTGCTTCCGCCGGAGCCACCACCCTGGTTGCCCTCCTCGCTGCCACCGGAACTTCCGGGGTTCTGCGGATCGGGATCGGGCGTGGACGTCCCGGGCTCGCCGCCGTCACCGGGGCCGGTGGAGGGCAGATCCGGTTCTTCCGGATCGGTCGGCTCGCCCGGGTCGACCACATTCTTGCCGGCAGCGACCAGGTACCAGTCGTTGCCTTGCTGCTCAAGGGCGTAGCGGTAGGCGCCGGCGTCCACATGTTCGCCATAGAGAGTGAAAGCGCCAGGGCTGCCCTGGGTGCCGACCACTCGCAGTTGGTCACCGCCCGCGTTCTTGCCGCTGTCGGCGACGACCAGGGTGTGCTCGCCGTATGCCTGCCCGCCCACCAGGATCAGGTCGCCCTGCAGGCTGGACAGGTCGGTGTGCAGGTCAAAGGTGCCGGAGCCGGTCAGATCGCCGCTCAGTGACAGCGTGTGGTAGCCATTGGCGCCGAAGGATACCCGGGCGTTGTCCAGGTCGAGCCGACTCAGGCTGGAGTCGGCGTTCAGCTGCCAGCGTGCGTCGTGAAGGCTCATGTCCAGGGTGCCCAGTTCACTGTCCTGCAAGCGAGTGTCGCCGTGCAGGTCGCTGCCCTGGCTGGTCAGCGTCAGCGCACCGTCGCCGCCCACGTCCGCCAGCAGGCCGCTGTCGCCCACGTCCAGGCGTGAATCGGTGAGGGTGGATTGCAGACTGGCGCCGTCGGCGATGGCGAAGCCGACGCCGTTGCCGGAGAGCAACTGGCTGCCGCTGGCGTTGACGGTACCGACGCTGCCGGCTTGCGCGCTGACCACCGCCGACTCGCTGGCAACCTCGCTGCCGGTCATCTCCAGCTGCGCCGAGCCATAGGCTTGCTCGCCCTGGCTGAAAAGGATCGCCGAGCCGTTATGCGCGTCTACCTGGCTGTCGCCGACATCGATGCGCCCGCCATTGTCCAGGTGCAGCGCAGCGCCATTGCTGCCACTGCTGGACAGTTGGCTGGCATCAACGCTGATGCTGCCGGACGCTGCCGCGTGCACCGCCGCGGAGCCCGCACCGCTGGCGTCCAGGCTGCTGCCGGTGACCGTGATGGTGCCGCCCTCGGCCGTCCACGCGCCGTCGGCGTCGGCACCGCTGGTTTGCACGCGGCTACCGTCGCTCACCTCGATATGGGTGCCCTGGCGGGTATACAGGCCGTGGCTGCCCTCACCGTCGGTAGAGACCTGGCTGTCGCGCACGGCCACGGTGCCACTGGCGTTGTTGACGATCACGCCGATGCTCCCGGCGCCGTGGGTGATGATGCTGGAGCGGTCGATGAGGTTGTTCGCGCCATTGCTGGAAACGTGCACGCCATGGCTGCCCTGCCCGGTGGTTTCCAGCGAGGCCCCGCTGATCTGCAGCGTGGCACCGTTGTTGGCCTGGACTGCGGTGCTGTCATCGCCCTGGGTACTCACCTGCGACTCGCTCAGCACCAGGCTGCCATTGTTGTCCAGCAGCACCCCGGCGCTGTGATCACCGAGCGTACTCAGGCGGCTGTCGCTGAGCTGGGCGCCACCATTGTTATGCGCGTGCACCGCGGCGGCATTGTCGCCTTCCGTGGCGACGCTGCTTCCACTCAACTCGAACTCGCCGCCGCTCTGGGCATCCAGGCCCGCCGCGTTGTCGCCCACGGTGTGCACCTGCGTCTCCTCGATACGCACCGTGCCGCCATTGGTCTGCACACCGAAGTTGCCGGCGCTGTCGACCTCCAGATGCGCCAGCTGGTCCTGGCTGCCGCTCCACAGGTAGAACAGCAGGCCGCCGCCATTACCCGTGTTGTGCACCCAGCCGCCGTCCATGCTGAAGACCATGTCGTTGACCGTCACGGCAGACTGGCCGGCGTTCACGTCGATATGGGCGTCATTGAGTTCGCTGGTGTTGTTCTCCCACGGCGAAAAGGTCTGCGGCGTGTCGAAGTCATCGGCCTCCGCCGGCAGCCCGGCCAGCGCGGTGATCACCGCCGCCAGCAGCGTGGGAATGAATGGCGGCGCATGCCGGGCCGTCGATTGCGTATTGCGGGTGTTCATCTGGTTGCCCTCCAGAATCCATGTCCGGCCGGCGCGTGAGCCGGTCTCTGGGGGCGATTCTTCGCGGAGCGAGGCAACGCGAAGATGGGAAAGCATTGAGCGTTGAGTAGGAAACTTCCTACGCAAATCCTGCAGGGCAGCCGAAAATGGCCTAGCGTTGAACGGGACTTCGACCAAGGGCATTGCCATGGGCCAGGTGCTGATCGCCGACGGACATCCAGTCACCCGCCATGCCGTGCGCATGCTGCTGGAGAGCGAGGGCCATGCCATCGTCGGCGAGGCCGAGGACGGCCTGGAGGCCCTGCGCCTGAGCCTGGAGCAGCCTGCCGACCTGCTGATCCTGGACATCGACCTGTCGCGCCTGAACGGCCTCGACGTCATGGCGCGACTCAGGGCGCACGGGGTGAGCCTGCCGGTACTGGCGTTCAGCGCGCAGGACTCGGAGCACATCGTCGGACGCTTCCTGCAGGGCGGCGCCTCGGGCTTCGTCAGCAAGCACGACGACCTGCGCGAGCTGAGCCTGGCGGTGGCGATGCTGCTGCGCGGGCGCAGCTACTTCCCCATGCGCCTGCTGGGCAACGTCAACCTGCCGGAAGTGCGCAGCGGCGAACGCGAGCGGGTCGCCAGCCTGTCCAACCGCGAGCTGTCGGTGCTGTACTTCCTCGCCAGCGGGCGCAACAACCACCAGATCTCCCACGAGCTGACCATCAGCGAGAAGACCGTCAGCACCTACCGCACACGCCTGCAGCACAAGCTCAACCTGCACAGCCTGCCCGAGCTGATCGACTTTGCCCGGCGCAATGCGCTGGTCGCCGCGCCCCAGGGCGAGC
>CBIGPF010000295.1:0-4041 GCA_966191535.1 uncultured Pseudomonas sp.
CCATGTCGTCCTGGTCGGCCTCGGCGTGGTTGGTGTAGCAGATGTCGCAGCCCATGGGCACGCCGAGCAGCTTGGCGCAGAAGTGGTCTTCGAGTCCGGCGCGGATGATCTGCTTGCCGTTGTACAGGTACTCCGGACCGATGAAGCCGACCACGGTGTTCACCAGGAACGGCTTGAAGTGCCGTGCCACCGCGTAGGCGCGGGTCTCGCAGGTCTGCTGGTCGACGCCGTGGTGGGCGTTGGCCGACAGCGCGCTGCCCTGGCCGGTCTCGAAGTACATGAGGTTGTCGCCGAGCGTCCCGCGCTTCTGTGACAACCCGGCCTCGTAGCCTTCCTTGAGGATCGACAGGCTCACGCCGAAGCTGGCGTTGGCGGCTTCGGTGCCGGCGATGGACTGGAACACCAGGTCCAGCGGCGCGCCGCGGTTGATCGCCTCGATGGAACTGGTGACGTGGGTGAGCACGCAGGACTGGGTGGGAATCTCGTAGCGCTGGATGATCGCGTCGAGCATCTCCAGCAGGGTGCAGATCGATTGCAGGCTGTCGGTGGCCGGGTTGATGCCGAGCATGGCGTCGCCGTTGCCGTAGAGCAGGCCGTCGAGCACGCTGGCGGCGATGCCGGCCGGGTCGTCCGTGGGATGGTTGGGTTGCAGCCGCGTGGACATGCGGCCGCGCAGCCCCATGGTGTTGCGGAAACGGGTGACCACGCGGATTTTCTGCGCGACCAGCACCAGATCCTGCACGCGCATGATCTTCGATACCGCCGCCGCCATTTCCGGCGTCAGTCCGGGCGCCAGGGCGCGCAGGCTCGCTTCGTCGGCCGCATCGCCGAGCAGCCAGTCGCGCAGGCCACCCACCGTGAGGTGGCTGACCGGCGCGAAGGCCTGGAGGTCGTGGGTGTCGATGATCAGCCGGGTGACTTCGTCGCTCTCGTAGGGGATCAGCGCTTCGTCGAGAAAACGCTTGAGCGGGATGTCGGCCAGCGCCATCTGCGCGGCGACGCGCTCGGCGTCGCTGCCGGCGGCAACTCCGGCGAGGCGGTCGCCGGAGCGTGCCGGGCTGGCCTTGGCCATCACCTCGCGCAGGCTGTCGAAGCGCCAGGTCTGGCCACCGACGCTGTGGACGAATCCGGACATGGCGCTACTCCTCAGCCCTGGCTGGCGAACGAGGCATCGGTGCCACGATTCAGGCTGATGACGATGCTGCAGCAGGAGCAGCCACCGATCATCAGCACCAGGAACACCGAAGCGATGACGCTGTTGAACCAGAGCATGGCGGCCAGGCAGACCAGTGCCAGGACCAGCGCGATGGCCGGCACCACCGGGTACCCCGGCGCACGGAAGCTGCGCTCCAGGTTCGGCTCGCTGCGGCGCAGCTTGAACAGGCTGAACATGCTCATGATGTACATGACGATCGCGCCGAACACGCTCATGGTGATCATCGCCGCGGTCAGGGTCATGCCCTGCAGGCTGATCAGGCCGTCGCTGAAGATCGCCGCGATGCCCACGGCGCCGCCGGCGAGGATGGCGCGGTGCGGCGTCTGGAAGCGCGACAGCTTGGCCAGGCCGCGCGGCAGGAAGCCTGCGCGGGCCAGCGCGAAGAACTGCCGCGAGTACCCCAGGATGATGCCGTGGAAGCTCGCCACGAGGCCGAATAGGCCGATCCACACCAGCATGTGCATCCAGGTGGAGTTGTTGCCCACCACGGCTTTCATGGCCTGCGGCAGTGGGTCATTGATGTTCGACAGGGCACGCCAGTCGCCGACACCGCCGGCGAAGATCATCACGGCGATGGCCAGCGAGACCAGGGTCAGGATGCCGGCGATGTAGGCGCGCGGGATGGTGCGTTTCGGGTCCTTGGCTTCCTCGGCGGCCATGGCCGCACCCTCGATGGCGAGGAAGAACCAGATGGCGAACGGGATCGCGGCGAAGATGCCGGCCATGGCGGTGGAGCCGAACACGTCCGAGCCGGCCCAGCCGTTGAGCACGAAGTTGCTGAAGCTGAAGCCTGGTGCGACCACGCCCATGAACACCAGCAACTCGGCCACCGCCAGCACGGTCACCACCAGTTCGAAGGTGGCGGCGATGCTCACGCCGAGGATGTTCAGGGTCATGAAGATCACGTAGGCGCCGGTGGCCGCCCACTTCGGATCGAGGCCGGGGAACTGCACGTTGAGGTAGGCGCCGATGGCCATGGCGATGGCCGGCGGGGCGAAGACGAATTCGATCAGGGTGGCGATGCCGGCGATCATCCCGCCGGTCTTGCCGAATGCCCGCAGGCTGTAGGCGAAGGGACCGCCGGCGTGGGGAATGGCGGTGGTCAGCTCGGTGTAGCTGAAGATGAAGCAGGTGTACATCACCGCGACGATCAGCGTGGTGACGAGAAAGCCCAGGGTGCCGGCGGCGGCCCAGCCGTAGCTCCAGCCGAAGTATTCACCGGAGATCACCAGGCCCACGGCGAGCCCCCAGAGGTGCAGGGTTCCAAGCGTCGGTTTGAGTTGTGATGCGCTCATTGTTGTTATTCCTCTTCTCTCAAGGAGTGAGCCGCAGGGGGCGGGCCGCAAGGGCGTGGACGGATACCTGAGCCTCGATGGTAGTGGCGCACTGCCGCGCAAGACTTGACCGTTGGAACCGGCTTTCGCCGTGCAGGGTCAACTGGCTGTTACCCATCGCCCCACACTGCACGTGCTGCCCGGTTCTGGTGCCGGAAATCGCCTGCCTGCCCTCTGTTGTGGCAGCTGCAGGCCAGGCGTGGCGCCGTGTCCGGCGGGTGAGTAATGGGTGAGCGAGGCACGGGATTTGCTTTGTTTATTCGTTCTCTTTTTCCGGGCCGCAACCTGCCTTGCGTGCCTCATAACAAGATCGGTAACCGACATGAGCCAGCCTCTGTTCTCCCCGTCCGGCCTGAGCCTGCCCCTGGCCAGCAACATCGGCGTGCTGTCTGCCGCGGCCAGCGGCCTGGGTCGCTTCATCGGCGACCAGGGCGGCGACATCGATCGCGTCTTCGGCCGTGCCGGCATCGACCCGGAGCGCCTGCTGCATCCGACCCTGAGCCTGGCGCTGACCAATTACTGCCAGGTGCTGGAAGAGGCCGCGCGACAGTCGGGCTGCGACAACTTCGGGTTGCGCTACGGCGAGCAGTTCCGCCCCCGCGAACTGGGCCTGCTGGGCTACGTCGGGCTGTGCTCGGAAACGCTGGAAGACGCGCTGAAGAACTTCGCCGCAGCCTTCCCCTATCACCAGCACGACACCCTGATCCGCCTGGTGGATTGCGGCGAGTGCTATCGCTTCGACTACCAGGTGCGCCACGGCGCGATCCTCGATCGCCGGCAGGACGCCGAGTTGACCTTGGGGATGGCGTTGAACCTGATGCGCCACGCGCTCGGTTCCGACTGGGCACCGCGTGCGGTGAGCTTCGAACACGCGCGGCCGGAAGGCTGGCAGGAGCATGGCAGGGTGTTCGACGCGCCGGTGTTGTTCCAGCGCGGCTGCAATTCGATGCTCATTCCCAAGCGTGACCTCTACGGCCGGCAGATGCCCGAGCGCGATGCCAACCTGCTGTTCCTGGTTCAGGATGTGATCCGTCGCCTGGGCGAGCAGGGCGGTGCGCCCAATCTGGTGGAGGAAGCCGGCACCCAGATCCGCCTGGCGCTGGTTGATGGCGAGCCGTCGCTGGAGCTCATCGCCGAGCAACTGGAGCTCACCACTGCCGGCCTGCAACGGCGCCTGCGCGAGGCCGGGCTGAGTTTCAGCCAACTGGTGGAAAACACCCGTCGCGAGCTGGCGCTGCATTACCTGCGCCAGCCGCAGCGGCCGATCTCCGAGCTGGCGCCGTTGCTGGGGTACTCCGAGACCAGCGCCTTCTCCCGTGCCTTCCGCCGCTGGTTCGGCGTGAGTCCGCGGCAGTGGCGTAGCGACGCCAGCTGAGTCTTTCCATCGTGTGGTCCGCTACATGAAGCCCTGCGCGAGAGGCTGCCCTCTCCCTAACCCTCTCCCTGAAGGGAGAGGGGACTGTTCGGCGCAGGGTGAAGCCATATCGTCAG
>CBIGPF010000296.1:0-3963 GCA_966191535.1 uncultured Pseudomonas sp.
GGGCCGTCGTCAGCTGGCTTACGCCATCAACAACGTGCACAAGGCTCACTACGTTCTGATGAACGTCGAGTGCACCGCCAAGGCCCTGGCAGAAATGGAAGACAACTTCCGTTACAACGACGCCGTGATCCGTAACATGGTCATCCGTCGCGACGAAGCCGTTACCGGCCAGTCCGAAATGCTGAAGGCCGAAGAGAGCCGCAACGAGCGCCGCGAGCGCCGTGAGCGTCCCGAATCGAACGAGGGCGAGTCCGCTGACGGCGAAGATAGCCGCGACAGCGCTGACGAGTAATCCCGGACCAGTATTGAGGAGCCACACACATGGCACGTTTCTTCCGTCGTCGTAAGTTCTGCCGTTTCACCGCTGAAGGCGTGAAAGAGATCGATTACAAGGATCTCAACACCCTGAAGGCCTACGTTTCCGAAACCGGCAAGATCGTTCCGAGCCGTATCACCGGCACCAAGGCCAAATACCAGCGTCAGCTGGCGACCGCTATCAAGCGCGCCCGCTACCTGGCCCTGCTTCCCTACACCGACAGCCACGGCCGTTGATCGGGCAGTCGACTGGAATTGATGGATAGATCGCATGCGCGCATTGGCTGAATTTGTCATGCGAGGCCGCATGCAGGCGACCCTGGTGGTCGTCGCAGCCGCGGTACTGCAGCCGTTGTTCTGGCTCGGTGCCGCAGCAGGCAGTCTGGTGCTGTTGCGCCGTGGTCCACGTGATGCCTTTGGCATCCTGGCCTGGGCGCTGCTTCCGGCACTGGCCTGGTGGTACCTGGGTGACCCCAGCGTGAGTCTGGTTCTGGTGGGTAGTGCCGTGCTGGCGCAGGTTCTGCGCAGCAAGGTGTCCTGGAATCAGGTGATGCTGGCGAGCGTTGTGCTCGGTGCGGTGTTCGTGCTGCTGCTCAGCACGGTGTCGGCCGGGTTGGTCGCAGGTCTTGCCGATGCATTCGGCAAGGCACTGCCGCAGGTTCTGGCCGAAGCCAAGCTTTCGCCGGAACAGATGGCCGCCCTGCAGGCGGAGATGGTTCCTACCATCACCGGCCTGATGGCAGCCTCGCTGCAGACGATCAGCCTGTTGTGCCTGATGCTGGCGCGTTATTGGCAAGCAGTACTGTTCAACCCGGAAGGGTTTGGCCGCGAGTTCCGCGCACTGCGCCTGTCGCCGGGCACGGCTTTAGCGCTGCTGGTCGGCGTTGTGGCGCTGCCCTTCGCAGGTCCCGCGGCCACCATGTTGGCGCCGCTGTGCATGATCCCGCTGCTGTTCGCCGGGATCGCACTGGGGCACGGCCTGGCCGCGCTGAAGAAGCTCCCGGGCTTCTGGCTGGCACCGCTGTACCTGCTGGTATTCGTACTGGGCAATGTGATCTGTCTTGTCGCCGTAGTCGACAGTCTGTTTGATTTTCGCGGTCGCCTGGCCAAGCGCCAGAAAGCTGCGAACGGTGAAGGTTAAAAGTTAAGAGGTAAGACTCAAATGGAAGTCATCCTGCTGGAAAAGATCGCCAAACTGGGCAACCTGGGCGACAAGCTGAACGTAAAGGGCGGTTACGCTCGTAACTACCTGCTGCCGCAGGGCAAAGCCACCGCTGCCACCGCTGCCAACGTCGCTGCTTTCGAAGAGCGCCGTGCAGAGCTGGAAAAAGCCGCTGCTGAGAAAAAAGCCGCTGCTGAAGCTCGTGCTGCCCAACTGGCCGAACTGATCGTGACCATCGGCGCCCACGCTGGCGACGAAGGCAAACTGTTCGGTTCGATCGGCACCCGCGACATCGCCGACGCCGTTTCGGCTGCCGGCTACCCGCTGGAAAAGAGCGAAGTTCGCCTGCCCGACGGCGCCCTGCGCGCTGTAGGCGAATACAACATCGAAGTGCAACTGCACATGGATGTTGATGCAACCCTGCACGTGGTTGTAGTCGCCGAGTAAGCGATCCGTCGCTAGGACGATTCACACGGCTTGCCTGGGTGAATCAGTCCAATAACAATGGGCACGGTACCGATCCTCGGTCCGTGCCCTTTGTTTTTCCGCCGTTTCACACAACACGAAGAGCCCATGAACGACATCACCATCCCCGAGCAATACGACCTGCAGACCGCTTCCCTCAAGGTGCCGCCGCACTCGATCGAAGCCGAACAGGCGGTACTGGGTGGTCTGATGCTCGACAACAACGCATGGGAACGCGTCTCCGACGCCGTGTCCGACGGCGACTTCTATCGCCATGACCACCGCCTGATCTTCCGCGCCGTCTACAAGCTCGCTGAAGCCAACCAGCCGATCGACGTGGTGACCCTCTCCGAACAGCTCGAGCGCGAAGGGCAACTGTCCCAGGTGGGTGGCCTTGCATACCTCGCGGAGCTGGCGAAGAACACGCCCTCGGTGGCGAACATCAAGGCTTACGCGGGCATCATCCGCGAACGCGCCACGCTGCGGCAGCTGATCGGTATCAGCAGCGATATCGCCGACAGCGCCTTCAACCCCGAAGGGCGCAGCGCCAACGAAGTGCTCGACGAAGCCGAGCGCAAGATATTCGAGATCGCCGAAGCGCGCCCCAAGACCGGCGGGCCGGTGGGCATCGGTGACATCCTGGTCAAGACCATCGACCGCATCGATCACCTGTTCAACACCTCGGATGCGCTGACCGGTATCACCACCGGCTTCACCGATCTCGACGAGAAGACCAGCGGCCTGCAGCCGTCCGACCTGATCATCGTTGCCGGCCGTCCGTCGATGGGTAAGACCACCTTCGCCATGAACCTGGTGGAGAACGCCCTGATGCGCAGCGACAAGGCGATCCTGGTGTACTCCCTCGAGATGCCTTCCGACTCCATCGTGATGCGTATGCTCGCCTCGCTCGGCCGCATCGACCAGACCAAGGTGCGTACCGGCAAGCTGGACGACGAGGATTGGCCGCGCCTGACCTCGGCGGTGAACCTGCTCAGCGACCGCAAGCTGTTCATCGATGACACCGCCGGCATCTCGCCCTCGGAAATGCGTGCACGTACCCGCCGCCTCTCCCGCGAGCACGGCGAGATCGGCATGATCATGGTCGACTACCTGCAGCTGATGCAGATCCCCGGTTCCGCCGGCGATAACCGGACCAACGAGATTTCCGAGATTTCCCGCTCGCTCAAGGCGCTGGCGAAGGAATTCAACTGCCCGGTGGTGGCGCTTTCCCAGCTCAACCGCTCGCTGGAACAGCGTCCCAACAAACGCCCGGTGAACTCCGACCTGCGTGAATCCGGAGCGATCGAGCAGGACGCCGACGTGATCATGTTCGTCTACCGCGACGAGGTGTATCACCCCGAGACCGAGTTCAAGGGCGTCGCCGAAATCATCCTCGGCAAGCAGCGTAACGGTCCGATCGGCACGGTGCGTGTCGCGTTCCTCGGTCGCTACAGCCGCTTCGAGAACCTCGCCCCCGGCATGTACAACTTCGAAGACGAGTAACGATGCCGCATTCCGCGTGACCGACGGGCGCCTTAAGATAGGCGCCCGTTTTCATTGCAGAGGCCGCCATGCGCCCGCTCGTCGCCCACGTCGATCTAGCCGCCATTCGCCACAACTACGCCGTCGCCAAGCGCTGTGCCCCCGGGCGGGAAGCCTTCGCGGTGGTCAAGGCGAACGCCTACGGGCATGGGGCGCGGGAAGTCGTGAGCTGTCTGCACGACGAGGCCGACGGATTCGCCGTGGCCTGCCTGGAGGAAGCCGCCGAGGTGCGCGCCCTGCATGCCGGTGCCCGCATCCTGTTGCTGGAGGGCTGCTTCGAGCCGGCGGAATACCTGATCGCGGCCCAGCTGCGCCTGGACGTGGCGGTGCAGGGACCCGAGCAGGCCGCGGCGCTGCTCTGCGCGCAGTTGCCCAGCGCGCTCAACGTGTGGATCAAACTGGATACCGGCATGCATCGCCTGGGCTTCTCGCCCGAAGCGCTGCGCGACTGGCATCCGCGCCTGCGCCAGGCGCCGCAG
>CBIGPF010000297.1:0-3956 GCA_966191535.1 uncultured Pseudomonas sp.
CGGCGCGACCATGTGTACGTCGCCGGTGACGAGTCGACGTTGCCAGCCGCGTCCCAGGCGCGCCCGCACTTGGCCCAGGTCGGTGCACCGCTGTGGGGTGGGTTCATCCCCGGCGTGTTTGATTTCGACCCCGCCTTTTTTCGCATGGCGCCCAAGGAAGCGCAACTGATCGACCCTCAGCAGCGGCTGATGCTCACCTACACCTGGTGGGCCCTGGAAGACGCCGGCATCAGTGCTCAGACATTCAGCCAGCGGCGCACCGGCGTGTTCATTGCCGCCTCGCAGAACGACTACGGCGTCGCGGCCTCGCAAGAGGAAGAAAACAAAGGGTATCTGGCCACCGGGCATCTGGCATCCATGGTTGCCAATCGGCTGTCATACACCCTGGACCTCTTCGGCCCCAGCGAATGCATCGAGACCACCTGTTCGTCATCGCTGGTAGCCCTGCATCGAGCGATTCGCGCGATCCGGCATCACGAGTGCGAGCAAGCGGTGGTCGGTGGCATCAATCTGTTACTGTCCCCCGAATACTTTCACAGCTACAACGCCATGGGCCTGCTGAGCCCTGACCAAGCCACCCGTTCCTTCCAGATCGGAGCGAATGGCTACGTGCGCTCTGAAGGCGTAGCGGTGGTAATTCTCAAGCCGCTGGCCCAGGCAATCGCCGACAACGATCGGATCGCCGCCGTCATCAAAGGCAGCAGCGTCAACCATGGCGGGCGATCCTCCTCGCTCACGGCACCCAGCCAGGACGGCATGCGTAACGCCATGCTCGATGCGCTGGCTGATGCACGGGTGGCGCCGCAATCGCTGGGCTACATCGAAACCCATGCCACCGGCTCATTGCAGGGCGACAGCGTCGAAGTGAGCGCCCTGGAAGCGGCGTTCGCCGAACATGGCGCCGATGGATCGGCCACGCAGGATTGCAGCCTCGGCGGCCTGAAACCCTGCATCGGCCACAGCGAAGTGGCCTCCGGAATGGCAGCGCTGATCAAGGTTGTATTCGCTTTGCAGCAAGGGATCAAGCCGGGGGTGCCTGGCGTGACTGAAAAGGATGTCGCCCAGTTGTGGTCTACCAGTGCGTTTCGAATCAGCGCGCAGAACCAGCCTTGGGACGACGGAGCTGATGCCGCGTCGCCTCGTCGCGCAGCCATCAACAGCTATGGCTTTGGGGTCAACGCCCACGCGATTGTCGAGCAATATCGCCCGCCGAACGACACTCGCGCCGAGGATGACGTCGTGCAATTGCTGGTGTTCTCTGCCCGAACCCCGGCGCAACTGGCCAGCGTCCTGAAAAATCAGCTGGCTTATTTGCACGCCCATCCGCAGGTGCGGCTGCGGGACCTGGCCTACACTCTGCAAGTCGGTCGCGAGGGGCTCAAGGTGCGATTGGCCTTTGTCACCGGCTCCATCGCCGAAGCCTGCGAACAGTTGGCCCGAGCCTTGAGGGGACTGTCCGAATCATCGGAGACGGCCTGGCCGGCTGGCATTTTCTACAGCGGCCAGAACCTCGGAGCTGACAGCGAACTGAGCGCCATGGCCGCGCAATGGGTCGCAGGCGCCGCACCGGACTGGCACGCCCTGCATCCGCGGGGGAGTGCGAAGAAACTGGCGCTGCCTCACTATCCGTTCCAGTTCAAGACCTACAACGCCTTGGCCAAAGATGTGCCGGTGCCCGCGCCGGGGGCTAAGTCTGGAGGGCGCCGAATTTGCGTGATCGGTGCCGGCCCCGGCGGCCTGGTGATGGCCAAATCCTTACTGGAAGAGGGACATCAGCCGGTGGTGTATGAGGCCCAGGACACTGTGGGCGGGGTATGGAATCTCAAGCGCGACAAACAGGTCGGCACTTACGCCACCACGCGGTTCCAGAACTCCAGGGACACCAGTTTCTTTTCCGACTTCTATCCCGAAGACATCAGCGACATCTTTCCCAATGTCCACGATGTGCGGCGCTACCTCGATGCCTACGCCACGCATTTCGATCTTGTGCGCCACATCCACTTCCAGTCCCGGGTGGTTTCGGTCAAGGTCACGGGCGATGGCTGGCAGGTGGAAATCGAATCGGGGGGGACGCGTCGCCGGGAGACTTTTGACGGCGTTGCACTGTGTCACGGGCGTTATCAGATTCCCCGGCATGCCCACATTCCCGGTCTGGACACCTTCACCGGCCAGGTGCTGCATTCGGGACAGTATTTCGACAATACATCCCTGGCAGGCAAACGCGTCCTGGTGATCGGCAATGGCGTCAGCGGCATGGACATCGCCGGCGAAGCCAGCAAGGTCGCCGCCAAAGTCTATTGGAGTATGCGTTCGCGCAAATTCATCCTGCCACGCATGGTGGGGTTTCTGCCCAATGACTTCGTCTCCCCGGCCAACCTGCTGATGCCTGAAACTCTGCGGGCGCAACGCAACATTGACCGCCTGCAACTGGCGATGCCGGCATTCAGCGAGGCCTTGCAGCGCAGCGGTTTACAGCCGAGCCTGGACGAGTTCCGCCAGCACCCGTTCATTCACATCAACGATGAGATCGTGGACCTGGTCAACGCCGGGAAGATCGAAACGATCTTCGGCCAGGTGGAAAAATTTGCCGGCGCCAGGTGCTTCCACGTCGGACATGAGCAGGTGCTTGAAGACATCGACGTAGTGGTGTTGTGCACCGGCTACCGGACCGGAGCGCTCTATGACTATGTGCAAGGCCTGGAACCGGTTCGGGACCTGGCCATGGGTCTGTTCTACCGGGACGATCCGCTGCTGTTCAACCAATACGGACTGCAGGAAATCGGTGTCACCGGCACCTTACCCTACCTGGAAATGGTGTCGCGCTGGTATGCCCGTGTGGTCTCCGGCAAATACAGCCTCAGCCGGCAGGAGCTGCAGCAAACGGCCGATATCGACAAGATCATCATGGCCCCCCTGGCCAGCGTAGTGATCGGCATGAAACTCGGTCTGGTGCCGGATCCGGCTCGCGAATTCAAAGCCTTCTGGCGTCTGCTCAATACGCCGGGCTTTCCCGCCCAGTACCGCCTGCGGGGGCCGCACGCCAGCGCCGGGGCTGAGGCTATCGTCGCCATGAGCCGCAAGCGCGCCTTTATCCAGGACGAGACCGGCGATGCGGAAATCAGCAAGGTCAAGGCGCGCCTGCTGGCTGGTCTGGGCAGAGAAGTGTTGGTGAGCCTGGCGGCCCGGGATCAGATCACCGCCGAGGAACATCAGGCGGCCTTGGCTCAGCTCCACGATCCCTTGCTGATCGATTGGGACAGCCAGTTCCTCACCCCCATCAGCGACCGCGCGCCAGTCATTGATCAGGCCGCTGAGTCCCATGACCGCATCTACCTGAGCCTGATTCGCAAGATCCAAAGCAAAGAAATCAACGCAGACAACTTTCTGTCGGAACTCAAGAAAATCTCGAAGGCCTCGTAATGACATACCTGAACGCTTTTATCGACAAGGTTTCCAACCAGAGCATTTCCGAAGCGCAGGCGCTGCACGTGATCAGGCAACTGCATGGGGCGGTGCATCAATCCGAGCCAGCGCCGGCACGCGGTTCAATCACCGAGCAACAGGTGCTGGCCGACCTGACCGGTTTTCTGGCTGCCACCATGCACCTCGATCACTGTGATATCGAGCCGGATCGCAGCCTGTCCGACTATGGCTTCAACTCCATTTCGCTGATGGAATTCTCCGAGCGCATCACCGCGCATTTTCACGGTTTGAAACTGGCCGCGTCGACATTCATGGAGCATCCCTCGCTGTCGGCCCTGGCGCGTCATATCGCGTCCAGGACAAGCCTTGGGCAAGTCGCCGCCGCGGCGCCCGGCCATCTGGAACATGTGATTACCGATCAGTTGCAGCGCTACTTTCTTGAGAACGGCCATACGGTCGAGGCAAAGGGCCAGCCGACTGGCGGTGTCGTTCGCGCGTCAAGCGGGCAGGGAGGGACTCGGGTAGACGCCGCT
>CBIGPF010000298.1:0-3945 GCA_966191535.1 uncultured Pseudomonas sp.
AGCTGCTGCGCGTGCTGCAGGAGCGCACCTTCGAGCGCGTGGGCAGCAACAAGACGCAGAACGTGGACGTGCGCATCATCGCCGCAACCCACAAGAACCTCGAGAAGATGATCGAGGACGGCAGCTTCCGCGAAGACCTGTACTACCGCCTCAACGTCTTCCCCATCGAGATGGCCCCGCTGCGCGAGCGCGTGGAAGACATCCCGCTGCTGATGAACGAACTCATCTCGCGCATGGAGCACGAGAAGCGCGGTTCGATCCGCTTCAACTCCGCCGCCATCATGTCGCTGTGCCGTCACGACTGGCCGGGCAACGTGCGCGAGCTGGCGAACCTGGTCGAGCGCCTGGCGATCATGCATCCCTACGGCGTGATCGGCGTGGGCGAACTGCCGAAGAAATTCCGTCACGTCGATGACGAGGACGAGCAACTGGCGACCAGCCTCCGCGAGGAACTGGAGGAGCGTGCGGCGATCACCGCCGGTCTGCCGGGTCTCGATTCGCCGGCCATGCTGCCGGCCGAAGGCATCGACCTGAAGGACTATCTCGCCAACCTGGAGCAGGGTCTGATCCAGCAGGCGCTGGACGACGCCAGCGGCGTCGTCGCCCGCGCCGCCGAACGTCTGCGCATCCGCCGTACCACCCTGGTGGAGAAAATGCGCAAGTACGGCATGAGCCGCCGCGAAGAGGAAATGGCGGAGGATTGACGCCTTCGCCTGACTCGTTTTTTCAAGTCATTGAAATATAACGAGTAAATTTTAGGCACGGGGTTTGCTAAGACTCATCCGACCGACAGATTCACGCCGTCGGACGGATGAGGAAAACCCGCATGATGCCCGCCACCAATCGCCAGACTGAACTCGCTGCCCAACTCCCTGCAGAATCGCTGCAGGTGCCAGTGGAGCAGCAGAGCCGTGCCCATCTGGAGCAGACTTTCGAGCTGTTCAGCCAGATGTCCAGCCAGCTCAGCCAGTCCTACAGCCTGCTGGAAGCCCGCGTCACCGAGCTGAAGGGCGAACTCGCCCTGGTCAGTGCGCAGCGCATGCAGGAACTGGCGGAGAAGGAGCGTCAGGCTAATCGCCTGCAGAGCCTGCTCGACGTGCTGCCAGGTGGCGTCATCATGATCGACGGCCAGGGCGTGGTCCGAGACGCCAATCCGGTGGCGGTCGCGCTGCTCGGCAAACCGCTGGTGGGCATGCTCTGGCGTGAAGTCATTGCCCGCAGCTTCGCCCCGCGTGCCGACGACGGCCACGAAGTTTCCCTGCGCGATGGCCGCCGCGTGTCCATCGCCATCCGCCCGCTGAACGGCGAACCCGGCCAGCTCATCCTGCTCAACGACCTGACGGAAACCCGTCGCTTGCAGGATCAGCTCGCCCGTCACGAACGCCTGTCCGCCCTGGGCCGCATGGTCGCCTCGCTGGCCCACCAGATTCGCACCCCGCTGTCCGCTGCCATGCTCTATGCCGGCCACCTGAGCGAGGGCGAGCTGCCGGTGCAGCAGCAACAGCGTTTCGCCGGCCGCATCAAGGAACGCCTGCACGAGCTGGAGAGCCAGGTGCGCGACATGCTGGTGTTTGCCCGCGGCGAGCTGCCGCTACCGGATCGCCTTGCGCCGAGCCAGTTGTTCGCCAGCCTGCGCGCGGCGGCGGAGTCCCATGTCGCCGGGCTGAACATTCGCTGGCAGTGCGACGCCCGTGTCGGCGAACTGCTGTGCAACCGCGACACCCTGGTCGGCACCGTGCTCAACCTGGTGGAGAACGCCATCCAGGCCGCCGGTCGCGACGTGCGCCTGAAAGTGCACCTCTACCAGCGCGACAACAGCCTGCGCCTGTCCATCAGCGACAACGGCCCGGGCATGAGCGGCGAAACCCTGGCACGCCTGGGGGAGCCCTTCTTCACCACCAAGACCACCGGCACGGGCCTCGGCCTCGCCGTGGTGAAAGCCGTCGCCAAGGCCCACCAGGGCGAGCTGCGCCTGCACTCGCGACCCGGTGTCGGCACCTGCGCCACCCTGATTCTGCCGCTGATCCTGGCTCAACCCGTCGTCCACGAGGAGTGATTTCCATGGCCGCCAAAGTCCTGCTGGTCGAAGACGACCGCGCCCTTCGTGAAGCCCTCTCCGACACCCTGTCGCTCGGTGGGCACGACTTCGTCGCCGTCGATTGCGCCGAGGCCGCGCTGCCGGCGCTGGAGAAGGACGCCTTCAGCCTGGTGATCAGCGATGTGAACATGCCGGGCATGGACGGGCACCAGTTGCTCGGCCTGATCCGCAAGCGCTACCCGCAACTGCCGGTGCTGCTGATGACCGCCTACGGCGCTGTCGATCGCGCCGTGGATGCCATGCGCCAGGGAGCTGCCGATTACCTGGTCAAGCCGTTCGAGCCCCGCGCGCTGCTGGACCTGGTGGCGCGCCATGCGCTGGGGGCTGTATCCGCCAGCGTCGGCGAAGGCCCCGTGGCGCTGGAGCCGGCCAGCCAGCAACTGCTGGAGCTGGCTGCTCGTGTCGCGCGCAGTGATTCCACCGTGCTGATCTCCGGCGAGTCCGGTACCGGCAAGGAAGTCCTGGCGCAGTACATCCATCAGCAGTCGCCGCGCGCCGACAAACCCTTCGTCGCGATCAACTGCGCGGCGATTCCGGACAACATGCTCGAGGCCACGCTGTTCGGCCACGAGAAGGGCGCGTTCACCGGCGCCATTGCCGCTCAGCCAGGCAAGTTCGAACTCGCCGATGGCGGCACCATCCTGCTCGACGAAATCTCGGAGATGCCGCTGGCTCTTCAGGCCAAGCTGCTGCGTGTGTTACAGGAGCGTGAAGTGGAGCGTGTCGGTGCGCGCAAGCCGATCAGCCTGGACATCCGCGTGCTCGCCACCACCAACCGCGACCTGCTCGGCGAAGTTGCCGCGGGCCGTTTCCGCGAGGACCTCTACTATCGCCTGTCGGTCTTCCCACTGGCATGGCGCCCGCTGCGCGAACGTCCCGCCGACATTCTGCCGCTGGCCGAGCGCCTGCTGGCCAAGTACGCGCGCAAGATGAACCACACGCCGGTGATCCTGGCCGATTGCGCTCGCGCCGCGTTGCTGGCGCACCCGTGGCCGGGCAACGTGCGCGAGCTGGACAATGCCATCCAGCGCTCGCTGATCCTGCAGCAGGGAGGCCAGGTGCTGGCCGTCGACCTGTGCCTGACCGCGCCTATCGGCTTGGCGCCGCGTCCGGTGCTGGCGGCGGTGCCGATGGCGGCCGTGCCGCAGGTTCCGGCCAGCGTCGAAATTCCGTCACAGGTCTCCGCGGAAGCCGGGCAACTGGGCGAAGACCTCAAGCGCCGCGAGTTCCAGATGATCATCGACACCCTGCGCAGCGAGCGCGGACGTCGCAAGGAAGCCGCCGAGCGGCTGGGCATCAGCCCGCGCACCCTGCGTTACAAGCTTGCGCAGATGCGCGACGCCGGCATGGATGTGGAGGCCTATCTCTACGCCAGCTGAGCCGCGGACAGACACCCCCTCTTGGCCCGCATTCGTGCGGGCCTTTTCTTGGCGCGCTCACCGCTTGGGACGGCGTGCTTTTCGTAGGAGCGAGCTTGCTCGCGAATGAGCCTCGCAGCGGGGTTGTTCGCGAGCAAGCTCGCTCCTACAGGCAAGGCCTGGCTCTGGCAGCAAATACGACGCTGGTTGAGTCGTTTGCTTTCCGCTGAAAGGGCTATCCCAGAGCCATCCTGCGCATTTCCCCTACGCCCTGAAAACCTGGCACCCAAGTTGCAAATACCTTTGCAAAGCGCCGCGCAGTGTCAAAAAACCGCGGCCAGTCGGAGGGGTAAGTGATGAGTCAGGGTATCGAGTTCAATCGTCTGCTGCTGGAAATGCGCTCCATGCAAATGGAGGCCATGGCCAAGGCGAAGACGCAAGCCGCGCCGGCCTCGGTGCCGATCACGCGGCGCAGGTCGCGCAGCGTGA
>CBIGPF010000299.1:0-3826 GCA_966191535.1 uncultured Pseudomonas sp.
TGCCACCGCTAGGACCTGAACCTAGTGCGTCTACCAATTCCGCCACCTGGGCACTGGAGTCGATGATTACTCATCGTTTCCGTGTTACAACATCTGTCTGACGCTGTGGGCGCGAACTATACGGAGAGCGTTTTCGCTTGTAAACCCCTGATGCGATAAAAAATTTATTCTTGCCCGAAGCTGACCGACGGGCGGGTTTCGCGCTTCAATAAGCACATGGCGATCCATATCCCTATATATAAGGTGACCGCACTTTAATGGCCGATTGGCAAAACCTCGATCCCGAGGCCGCCCGCGAGGCGGAAAAATACGACAACCCCATCCCTAGCCGTGAACTCATCCTGGCGCATCTCGCCGAACGCGGCGCGCCCGCGACGCGTTCCCAATTGATGGATGAGCTCGGCCTCTCCGGCGAAGAGCCGGAAGAAGCGCTGCGCCGCCGACTGCGCGCCATGGAGCGCGACGGCCAGCTTATCTATACCCGCCGTGGCGCCTACGCGCCGGTGGACAAGCTCGACCTGATCCTCGGCCGCATCGCCGGCCACCGCGACGGCTTCGGCTTCCTGATCCCTGATGACGGCAGCGACGACCTGTTCCTCAGTCCGACGCAGATGCGCCTGGTATTCGACGGCGACCGCGCCCTGGCGCGCGTGTCCGGTTTCGACCGCCGTGGTCGCCGCGAAGGCGCGATCGTCGAAGTGGTCGAGCGCGCCCACGAGACCATCGTTGGTCGCTACTTCGACGAGAGCGGCATCGGCACGGTCGTGGCAGACAACCCGAAGATCCAGCAGGAAGTGCTGATCCCGCCGGGCAAGGCCGGCAAGGCGAAGCACAACCAGTTCGTCCAGGTGCGCATCGACGTCTGGCCGAGCGTGCATCGCCAGGCCCAGGGCGAAGTGGTGGAAGTGCTCGGCGACTACATGGCGCCGGGCATGGAAATCGAAGTCGCGCTGCGCAGCTATGACATTCCTCACACCTGGCCCGAAGCCGTGGAGAAGGAAGCGGCCAAGCTCAAGCCCGAAGTGCTGGAGAAGGACAAGGAAAAGCGCGTCGACCTGCGTGCCCTGCCTTTTGTCACCATCGACGGCGAGGACGCCCGCGACTTCGACGACGCGGTCTATGCCGAGAAACGCAAGGGTGGCGGCTGGAAGCTGTTCGTCGCCATCGCCGACGTCTCTCATTATGTGAAGGTCGGTTCGGCCCTGGATGAAGAGGCGGCCAAGCGCGGTAACTCGGTGTACTTCCCCGAACGCGTCATCCCGATGCTGCCGGAGATCCTCTCCAACGGCCTGTGCTCCCTGAATCCGCTGGTCGATCGTCTGGCCATGGTCTGCGAGATGAACCTCTCGAAGGCCGGCAAGATGACCGACTACCAGTTCTACGAGGCGGTCATTCATTCCCACGCGCGCCTGACCTACACCAAGGTCAGCCAGTACCTGGAAACTCCTGACAGCCCCGAAGGCCAGCGCCTGAAAGAGCAGCTGCCGGCGGTGGTGCCGCACCTCAATACGCTGTATGACCTGTACAAGGTCCTCGTCGGCGCGCGCCACGTCCGTGGTGCAATCGATTTCGAGACCCAGGAAACCCGCATTGTCTTTGGCGCGGACCGCAAGATCTCGGAGATCCGCCCGACTCAGCGCAACGATGCGCACAAGCTGATCGAGGAGTGCATGCTGGCGGCCAACGTTGCCACCGCCAAATTCCTCGAGAAGCACGGCATCCCAGCGCTGTACCGCGTTCACGATGGTCCGCCGCAGGAGAAGCTGAACAACCTGCGTCAATTCCTCGGTGAACTGGGCCTGACTCTCTATCGCGGCAAGGGCGATCCGACTCCGGCGGACTACCAGAAGCTGCTGGAGTCCATCCAGGGCCGTCCGGACCTGCAACTGATCCAGACCGTGATGCTGCGCTCCCTGAGTCAGGCGGTGTACAGCCCCGAGAACGCCGGGCACTTCGGCTTGAACTACGAGGCATACACCCACTTCACCTCGCCGATCCGCCGCTACCCGGACTTGCTGACCCACCGCGCCATTCGTGGCCTGATCCGTTCCAAGGCGGCCTCCGAGCACGTACAGCGCGCCGGCGCCGCCAGCATGCCGAAGGCGCGCATCTATCCGTACGACGAAGCCCGCCTTGCCCAACTGGGCGAGCAGTGCTCCATGACCGAGCGCCGCGCCGATGAAGCAACCCGCGACGTCACCAACTGGCTGAAGTGCGAGTTCATGCGTGAGCGCGTGGGTGAGACCTTCCCTGGCGTGATCACCGCGGTGACCGGTTTCGGCATCTTCGTCGAATTGAGCGATATCTATGTAGAAGGCCTGGTGCATGTCACCGCGCTGCCGGGCGACTACTACCACTTCGATGCCGTGCATCACCGCCTGAGTGGCGAGCGCACCGGCCGCAGCTTCCGCCTGGGTGACACCGTGGAAGTCGTAGTGGCGCGCGTCGACCTGGATGAGCGCAAGATCGACTTCGAGCTCTCCGACAACGTGCTCAGCGCGCCCATCGGCCGCAAGAAGCGTGGCGAGAAGACCGAGCCGGTCGCCAAGGGTAGGGCTGCCAAAGGCAAGGCGGCCAAAGACAAGGTGCCCGGGGGCGTGACGGCAAAAGACAAGCCGGCCAGGGCTCCTCGTGCGGTGGCGGACGATCCATACCTTGCTCCGGATGTTGCCGTGCAGCCGCGCAAGCGCAGGGTAGGCGTGGTCCAGGCGCTGCCGTCGGTAGCCCCGGAAATGCTCGCCAAGGCCGAGGAAATGCTGGGCAATACCGACGTGCGCAAGAGTCGCGAAGTGAAGAAGGCGCTGCTCGAGGAAGCCAAGGTCGGCGGCAACAAGCCGTCGGCTGGCAAAGGCAATGGCGCGCCGGCCGCGGGCAAGCCGCGCAATCCGTCGAAACAGAAAGCCCGGTCCGGCAAGTCGACCAAGCACCGCAAGGGTTCTGCCGCACCCAAGGCAGGTGCTGCTGGTGGCGCGCCGGCCAGCAAGCGTAAGGCGAAGAAATGAGTCAGTGGGAAAAGGTCTACGGGGTCCATGCCGTAGAGGCGTTGCTGCGTCATCACCCCAAGCGAGTCAAGCAGCTGTGGTTGGCTGAAGGTCGCCAGGATCCGCGTGTCCAGGCGCTGGTCGACCTGGCCGGCCAGGCGCGCGGGCCGCGGGGGCCGCGCCACCCCAACGAGCTGGATGAGTGGGCCGAGGGTGTGCACCAGGGTGTGGTCGCCGAGGTCAGCCCGAGCCAGGTGTGGGGCGAGAACATGCTGGAGGAGCTGCTGGAGCGCTCCACCGGTCCGGCACTGCTGCTGGTGCTGGATGGCGTGACCGATCCGCACAATCTCGGTGCCTGCCTGCGCACCGCCGATGCAGCGGGCGCGCTGGCGGTCATCGTGCCGAAGGACAAGTCCGCCACCCTCAACGCCACCGTGCGCAAGGTCGCGTGCGGCGCCGCCGAAGTAATACCGCTGGTGGCGGTGACCAACCTCGCGCGCACCCTGGAGAAACTCCAGCAGCGCGGCCTGTGGATCGTCGGTACCGCCGGCGAGGCGACCCAGATGCTCTACGAGCTCGACCTCACCGGGCCGACCGTGCTGGTGATGGGGGCCGAGGGCAAGGGCATGCGCCGTCTGACCCGCGATCACTGCGACTACCTGGCCAAGCTGCCGATGCAGGGCAGCGTCAGCAGCCTGAACGTCTCGGTAGCCACTGGCGTTTGCCTGTTCGAGATCGTCCGTCAGCGCCTGCTCACGGCCGGCGCCTAGCCTTTTCTGTCGGAGCGTGCTTGCTCGCGAACGGCGCTGGCTCCGTGCTGGCCCGGTTCGCGAGCAAGCTCGCTC
>CBIGPF010000300.1:0-3712 GCA_966191535.1 uncultured Pseudomonas sp.
TGCACCGTTTCCTTGCCCAGGTAGTGGTCGATGCGGAACACCCGCGACTCGTCGAACACCTCGCCGATCGCCTGGTTGATCGCCACCGCCGACTCCAGCGAATGACCCAGCGGCTTCTCCAGCACGATGCGCGCCAGCGGTCCTGCAAGGCCGGCGATCTTCAGGTTCTGCGCAATCGGCGCGAACAGGCTCGGCGCGGTGGCCAGGTAGTGCACCAGCACACGGCCTTCGCTGCGCTTGAGGGCCTTGGCCACGCGGCCGAAGTCGGCGCTCTGCGAGGCGTCCATCGCCACGTATTCCAGGCGCTGGGCGAAACTGCGCCAGGCCTCGGCGGAAAAGTCGCTGCGTGCCACCTGGGCGCGGCAGTTGCGTTCGGCCAGGGCGAGGTAGGCGGCGTTGTCGCGTTGGCTGCGGGCGAGGGCGAAGATCCGCGTGTCGGCCGGCAGGCGATTCTCCCGGTGCAGGTGGTAGAGCGCCGGCAGCAGCTTGTGCAGCGCCAGGTCACCGCTACCGCCGAACACCAGAATGTCGCAGGAGCTGGGAAGACTAAGGCTGGCGGGCGTGTTCAAGGACTTATTCCCTGGGCGTGGCGGATAGTTTTGTAGTATAACTACAACAAGACTACAGAAATCTCAGACAACTATCACCGAGCCTATCCCTGTGAACCTTTTGCAGCACATTGCCCAGTCGCGTCATCTGCTCCGCAAGTCGGAGCTCAAGGTTGCCGATCACGTGATGCAGGACCCTGCATCGGTCATGCACAGCTCCATGGCGGACCTCGCCCATGGCGTCGGCGTCAGCGAGCCGACCATCGTGCGCTTCTGCCGCGCGATCGGCTGCACCGGCTTCCAGGACCTCAAGCTCAAGCTGGCGCAGAGCCTCGCCGCCGGTGCCAGCTTCGGCCAGTTCTCGATCAACGAGAGCGACTCGGTGGCGGACTTCAGCCTGAAGATCTTCGACACCACCCTGCATTCGCTGATGGAAGTGCGCGAGCACCTCGACACCCACGCCCTGGAGCGCGCCATCGCGGCCATCGCCCATGCCCAGCGGGTCGAGTTCTACGGCTTCGGTGCGTCCGGTGCGGTGGCGGCGGATGCCCAGCACAAGTTCTTCCGCCTGCTGCTCTCGGCGGCGGCCTACTCCGACCCGCACATGCAGGCCATGTCGGCGGTGACCCTGAAGCCTTCGGACGTGGCGATCTGCATCTCCCAGTCCGGCCGCTCCAAGGACCTGCTGGTGACCGCCAACCTGGTGCGCGAAGCCGGCGCGACGCTGATCACCCTGTGCCCGAGCCAGACCCCGCTGGCGGACCTGGCCACGGTGAACCTGGCGGTGGACGTGCATGAAGACACCGACATCTACACCCCGCTGACCTCGCGGATCGCCCACCTGGTGGTGATCGACGTGCTGGCGATGGGCGTGGCCATGGCCCGTGGTCCGGACCTGGTGAATCACCTCAAGAGCGTGAAGCGCAGCCTGCGCAGCCTGCGCCTGTCGCCGAAGGTGGTGAAGAACCACGAGGAGCGCCCGGAAGAGGCGTCCTGATCCTGCCCTGACGGTGCCGCCGACCACTCGTCGGCGTCACCGGCGCTTCACCGCCGCGTCGTCAAACGGTCATCCGTCGTCAGCATGCTGGCGTCTCCAGCCCTTCGGCCTTGGGAGATGCGAGATGCCCCGCCATATCGACGACACCCAGCTCCAAGTGGACAGCAAGACCCGCCGCAAGCTCGAAGACCAGCGACGCATGCAGTTCCGTCGCGCCATCGAGGACCGCATGGAGGCCCAGCGCCTCGCCCTCGAAACCTCCGACTACCCCGATCTGATTGCCGTCGCCTACCTCACTTCGGCGAAGGCGGGCCGGCGAAGCGTTCGGCGAGCTGGCTGATCAGCGCCCGCTCTTCACGGATGAAGGCGACGAACGCCTGGGCTACCGGGCTCAGGCGCTTGCCGCGGGCGTGTACCAGACACCAGCTGCGGTAGAGCGGCAGCTCTTCGACCGGCAGCTCGTGCAGCAGCCCGGACTGCAGTTCGCGGCTCACCGCATGGCGCGGCAGCAACGCCAGCCCCAATCCGGCCAATACCCCTTCGCGTGAACCTTCCAGCGAGGCGAATTCCAGCGTCTGCGGGAAGTGCACGCGCTTCTGCTGGAAGTGTTCCTCGCAGGCCTTGCGCGTGCCCGAGCCGGGCTCGCGGATCAGCAGCGGGTAAGGCTCCAGGTCCTTCAGCGAGAGCTTCGCGGCGTTGCACAGCGGGTGGTCCGGCGGTGCCACGGCCACAATGGGATTGTTCAGGAAGGGCAGGAATTCCAGCGCCATGTCCTGGGGCACCAGGGACATGATCACCAGGTCGTCGCGATTGTCCGACAGGCGCTTGATCACCTGGGCGCGGTTGACCACCGTGAGGTTCAGGCTGACGTCCGGATGCTGCGCGTGGAAGGCGGCGAACAGGTGCGGGGTGATGTACTTGGCGCTGGATTCCACCGCCAGGCGCAGCTGGCCCTGCAGCGAGCCCTTGAGGTCGGAGAGGTTCATGTCCAGCACTTCCAGGCGCTGGAATATGTCGGTGGTGGCGCGCAGCAGGGCGTCGGCGGCATCGGTCTGGTAGAGCTTCTTGCCGATGTACTCGAACAGCGGCTGGCCGACCAGTTCTTCCAGCTGGCGGATCTGCAGGCTGACCGCTGGCTGGGTCAGGGCCATTTCCTCCGCGGCGCGGCTGTAGGAACGGCTTTCGCACACCGCACGAAAAACCTGCAGCTGGCGAAGGGTCATACGCATCAATGACTTACGCATAGAACTCGGCCTGATCGCGACATTTCGGATCGACTATAAAGCATTCTTTATGGCTACCCCAATAATTATTGATTTTGGTTAATCCTCCCTCCCGCGCTAGGGTAAAAACACGCCGGAACCCGCTCCGGCCGAGCCATATCCGCAAGAAGTGTCCACAAGAGAGTCCAGCTGCCGTCACCGGAGCTGCCGATGGGTTTTTACGCCGGGGTCCACAAGGCCCAAGCCGAGGGAAAGCCGCAGTGATCAAGAAAATCCTGATCGCCAACCGTGGGGAGATCGCTGTCCGGATCGTGCGCGCCTGCGCCGAGATGGGCATCCGTTCGGTGGCCGTCTATTCCGATGCCGACCGTCACGCCCTGCACGTCAAGCGCGCCGACGAAGCCCACAGCCTGGGCGCCGATCCGCTGGCGGGTTACCTGAACCCTCGCGCCCTGGTGAACCTGGCGGTGGAAACCGGTTGCGACGCGCTGCACCCGGGCTACGGCTTCCTCTCCGAGAACGCCGAGCTGGCCGATATCTGCGCCGAGCGCGGGATCAAGTTCATCGGCCCGTCGGCGGAAGTCATCCGCCGCATGGGCGACAAGACCGAAGCGCGCCGCAGCATGATCGCCGCCGGCGTGCCCTGCACTCCCGGCACCGAAGGCAACGTCGCTGACCTCGCCGAGGCCGTTTCCGAAGCCGAGCGCATCGGCTACCCGGTGATGCTCAAGGCCACCTCCGGCGGTGGCGGCCGCGGCATCCGCCGCTGCAACAGCCGCGAGGAGCTGGAGCAGAACTTCCCCCGCGTGATCTCCGAGGCCACCAAGGCCTTCGGCAGTGCGGAAGTCTTCCTCGAGAAGTGCATCGTCAACCCGAAGCACATCGAAGCCCAGGTGCTGGCCGACTCCTTCGGCAACACCGTGCACCTGTTCGAGCGCGACTGC
>CBIGPF010000301.1:0-3683 GCA_966191535.1 uncultured Pseudomonas sp.
GGGTGAGGTCGGTGGCCAGTTTCACCACCTTCACCGGCTTGCCGTCGAAATCGAGGATCGGGTTGTAGGTGGCGTGGATCCACACCTCGCGTCCGTCCTTCGCCAGTCGGCGGTATTCGCCGGCGCTGTACTCGCCCTGGCGAAGCCCTTGCCAGAACGCCTGGTAGCGGGTGCTGGCAGCGATATCCGGCGGGCAGAACAGGCTGTGGTGCTGGCCCAGCACCTCGGCTTCGGTGTAGCCGAAGAGCTCGAGGATGTTCTCGTTGGCGGCGAGCACGCGGCCGTCCAGGTCGAACTCGATCAGCGCCATGGCGCGGCCGATGGCGGTGACCTTGCCTTCGTATTCGTTGCTCTGCAGCTTGGTTTCGGTCTGGTCGAGCAGCACGCCGTCGATCCACTGCGGCTCGCCGGCCTCGTCATAGCAGGCGCTGCCACCTTCCCAGATCCAGCGCTCGCGACCGGTGCGGTCGAACAGGCGGTATTCGACGACGTAGCTGCGGCCCTCGGCGATGGCGCGGCGGACTTCCTCGTTCACCGCGTGCTGGTCGTCGGGGTGGTAGAGCTGGTTGAAGGTGACGTGCTGGTCGATGAAGTCCTGCGCCGACCAGCCGGTGACGGCCTCGACCGCGTCGCTGACGAACAGGAGGCTCCAGCCGTCGTCCGGCAAGGCGCGGAAGGCGATGCCGGGCATGTTGCGGATCAGCGAGCGGTACTGTTCTTCGCTGGAACGCAGGGCCTGTTCCATCACGCGGCGCTCGCTGATGTCGGCGACGAACACGACGAACCAGGGCTTGCCGTCCTGGTCGGTGACGCCGAGGCTGACCCGTGCGGGGAATTCGCGGCCGTCGCGGGTCAGGCCTTCCAGCTCCAGCTCGGAGTTGTGGAACTGGCGTTCGCCGCTGCGCTTGTAGTTCTCCAGCGCGATGCGGAACTGGTGGCCGTAGGCCTCGTTCATCAGTACCTGCATCGGCTGGCCGACCAGCTCGTGCGGGTGCCATCCGAACAGGCGCAGCACGGCGTGGTTCACCGAGCGGATCACGCCGCTGTGGTCGATGGTGAGGATGGCCTCGACGGCGGCGTCGAGCAGGGAGTCCAGGTGCTTGCGCCGGCGCTGCAGTTCCTGGAACAGCTGGCGGTAGCGCAGCAGGCCGTTCACCGCGGCAACGCAGATGCTCAGGCTGATGGTGGCCATGGAAACCGCCATGGCCAGGTAGAAGCTGCCCTGCACACCCTGCGGCACGCCGAACTCTTCCCGGCCGACGAAGCGCGAGGCGGCCATCCCGATGTAGTGCATGCCGGCGATCGCCAGGCCCATCACCACGCCGCTGACCAGGATCGTCAGGTTCGGCCGCATCCGCCCGCGCAGGCCGAAACGCACCCATAGCGCGATCACCGCCAGCACCACGGCGACGAGGATCGACAGGGCGAACATCCACGGGTCGTAGCGCAACAGCGGGGCCATCTGCATGGCGGCCATGCCGCTGTAGTGCATGGCGCCGATGCCGGCGCCGACCAGCACACCGCCGCCGATCAGTTGCAGGCGGCTGACGTTGCGCCGGGCCAGCAGGCTCAGGGCGATCCACGAGGCGAACAGGCTCGGCAGGCCGGAGAGCAGGGTGATCAGTGGGTCATAGCGCACCGCCGCGCAGAGCTGGAAGGACAGCATGCCGATGAAGTGCATCGCCCACACGCCACCACCCAGCGCCACGGCGCCGGTGCCGATGGCCAGTTGGCGGTAGAACGGACTGCGCGCCAGCCGCGCCACGCCCGACAGCTGCAGGGCCATGGCCGAGGTGAAGATGGCGATGAGGATGGAGAGCGCCACCAGCGCCGTGTTGTGCTCGCCGAACACCAGCAGCGAAGGGGTATCGCCGCTGTAGAAATATCGCTGCAGATCGAGCATTGAACGAAGACCGTACTGCGTGCCGAAGGCCCGGTGGAAGACGAGACTGGGTAGTCAGTGCGAAGCAGAACACAGGATGGCTGCAAATTGCCATCATTGTCGGTCGCTGCGCCCGCGAAACCGGCGCCACAGAGCGGGTTTCTGACGAGTGGGACGCCAATGTTCGGAATCGAAGCTGAAACGTTGCAGCAGGGGCGGCGACCGATAACGCGCTATCGGCGGAAGAGGCGGGAAATTGAGCGGTTGCCGACGGCTGGCGCCGGAAACGAAGAAGCCCGGCGTGGGCCGGGCTTCTGCGCTGGTACCTGTCTGCGGATCAGGCGGGCATGTGCCATTCCTGCAGGCGGTGTCCTTCGCGGTTCAGCTCGTCGCGGGCCTGATTCAGCAGGCCTTCGAGCTGCTCCGGGTCGGAGTAGGCGGAGCTGGGAATGCGGGTGAGGCCCAGCAGGCGGGCACCGGTACGATCGAGGACGGACAGGTCGAGGCTGCCGTCGCCCCCTTGGTCAACCCAGGTCACACAGTGGAAGGGTTGGAAGGCTCGTCCGGTGATCAGCAGAGCCTCGTTGAAACGAAGAGTCGCATGCATGGTTGTGATCTCTCTGCGCGGTAATCCATTGCGAAGGTGGCGAAAGCGGTTCATCCACTTTCGTGTTCGTTCACGCAATTGATGGTTTCAGAGTCGAAGAAAGTCACAGCCCATGTCGCGTTTGTACACAAAGTAGTCGCAAATAAAACCGATAGATTCGCTGCAGGCCCCGTCATCCGTGGCCGGCAGCGCCATAGTGGGTGCGCCATCGCGCCGCACATACCGTTCGTCAGGAGTGATCGGCGGTCAGGCCTGCATGGCCCAGCCGTCGACGTTCATCGCTGCCTGGCGCAGTGCTTCGGAGCGGGTCGGGTGCGGATGGCAGGTGCGCGCGATGTCCTCGGCGGCGCCACGGAACTCCATCGCCACGCAGTACTCCGCGATCATGTCGCCGACGTTCGGACCGATCATGTGCACGCCGAGGATTTCGTCGCTGCGCTCGTCCGCCAGCACCTTCACGAAGCCCTCGGTCTCGTGGTTGATCTTCGCCCGGCTGTTGGCGGTGAAGGGGAACTTGCCCACCTTGTAGGCGCGACCCTCGGCCTTGAGCTGCTCTTCGGTCTTGCCCACGGTGGCGACTTCCGGGTGGGTGTAGATCACGCTGGGGATCACGTCGTAGTTCACTTCCCCGGCCTTGCCGGCGATCAGCTCGACGCAGGCGATGGCCTCGTCCTCGGCCTTGTGCGCGAGCATCGGGCCGGACGTCACGTCGCCGATGACCCAGATGCCCGGCACGCTGCTGCGGTGTTCGTGGTTCTCCAGCATGCCGCGCTTGTCGGTGGTGAGACCAACGCTTTCCAGCCCGAGGCCCTGGGTATAGGGACGGCGGCCGATGGCGAGGAGCACGTAATCCGCCTGGATCGATTCCGCTGCGCCGCCGGCCGCCGGTTCGACGTCCAGGGTCACCTGCTTGCCGCTGACCTTGGCCTGGGTGACCTTCGAGCCCAGCTTGAAGCTCAGGCCCTGCTTGGTCAGGGCGCGCTGGAAGGTCTTGGCGGTCTCCAGGTCCATGCCGGGGCAGATGCGGTCGAGGTATTCGATGACCGTGACTTCCGCTCCGAGGCGGCGCCACACCGAGCCCAGTTCCAGGCCGATGACACCGGCGCCGATCACCACCAGGTGCTTGGGCACCTCGGGGATGGACAGCGCCCCGGTGGAGTCGAGGATGCGCTTGTTGTCGACATCCACGCCCGG
>CBIGPF010000302.1:0-3649 GCA_966191535.1 uncultured Pseudomonas sp.
CGACGAACTTTTCCTTTTGCTCGGCAGTCGGAAGTTCGCCATTGAGCAGCAGGTAGCAGGTTTCCAGGTAGTCGGACTTCTCGGCGAGCTGTTCGATCGGGTAGCCGCGGTGCAGCAATACGCCTTTATCACCATCGATGTAGGTGATCTTCGACTCGCAGGAGGCGGTGGACATGAAGCCGGGGTCGAAAGTGAAGTGACCCGTGGAGGTCAGGCCCCGCACGTCGACGACATCGGGACCCAGCGTGCCGGAGAGGACAGGCAGTTCGACGGGGGCAGCGCCCTCGATGATCAACTGCGCTTTTTTGTCAGCCATGATGGCCTCCTATTTATGCTTGAAATCATCTGTACGACCCCCCACGCAGGGCCCGCACCACTATAGAGAGATAAATCCGAATGTCAATTTGCACAATCGGAGAAGTTTGGCTCCTCCAAGCCCCTGTTTTGCCGGAAAAATTTGCCTGTTTACGCCTTTTATGGGGGTGCGGCAATTAGTCCTTAGGTGGAGGTCTTTCCGTTGTCATTAGGAGCCTAACTGTCTATACTCGGCGACCAGCCGCCAAGGGCCGTCCGGCCTAGCTTGATTGGTGGTTGTCACTCCCGAAGGTGATGGGTACCTGACAAGTGCACCTCCCGACAACTAGCCCTGATTCATAGAAGGGCTCTCAGTGTGAAAAAAGCCGTGAATAGCAAACGACCCGTAAACCTAGACCTAAGGACCATCCAACTCCCTATCACTGCTTACACGTCGATTCTCCACCGTATCTCTGGCGTCATTCTGTTCGTGGGCATCGCAGTGCTGCTGTTCGCACTGGATCGTTCCCTCGCTTCGGAAGAAAGCTTCGAGCAGGTGAAGGCGTGTCTGACCCATCCGTTGGTCAAGCTTGTGATCTGGGGCCTGCTGTCTGCGCTCCTGTACCACCTGGTAGCCGGTATTCGTCACCTCGTCATGGACGCAGGTATTGGCGAAACGCTGGAAGGCGGTAAGCGTGGTTCGAAAATCGTCATCGCTGTTGCAGTGGTGCTGATCGTTCTGGCGGGGGTATGGGTATGGTAACTAACGTCACTAACTTGTCGCGTTCGGGTCTCTACGACTGGATGGCTCAACGCGTCTCCGCGGTCGTTCTCGCGGCTTATGTTCTCTTCCTGCTGGGCTTCCTGATCGCTCACCCGGGTATCTCCTACGCCGAGTGGCATGGTCTGTTCTCCCACAGCCTGATGAAGATCTTCAGCCTGTTGACGCTGGTTTCCCTGAGCGTGCACGCATGGGTTGGTATGTGGACTATCACTACCGACTACCTGACTCCGATGGCGCTGGGCAAGTCCGCGACCGTCGTGCGTTTCCTTGTCCAGGCGGTATGCGGCATGGCCATGTTCGCATTCTTCGTCTGGGGTGTGCAGATTCTCTGGGGTAACTGATCCATGGCTAGCATTCGTACTCTTTCCTTCGACGCCATCATCGTTGGTGGTGGCGGCGCCGGCATGCGCGCTGCGCTGCAACTGGCACAAGGCGGTCACAAGACTGCCGTGGTGACCAAGGTCTTCCCGACCCGTTCGCACACTGTATCCGCCCAGGGCGGCATCACCTGCGCCATCGCCTCGTCCGACCCGAACGACGACTGGCGCTGGCACATGTACGACACCGTCAAGGGCTCCGACTACATCGGTGACCAGGACGCTATCGAATACATGTGCTCCGTCGGCCCGGAAGCCGTGTTCGAACTGGAACACATGGGTCTGCCGTTCTCCCGTACCGAGCAGGGTCGCATCTACCAGCGTCCGTTCGGTGGCCAGTCCAAGGACTTCGGCAAGGGTGGTCAGGCTGCCCGTACCTGCGCCGCGGCTGACCGTACCGGTCACGCCCTGCTGCACACCCTCTATCAGGCCAACCTGAAGAGCGGTACTTCCTTCCTGAACGAGTGGTACGCGGTTGACCTGGTGAAGAACCAGGACGGTCATGTGGTTGGCGTCATCGCCATCGACATCGAAACCGGCGACACCGTTTATATCCGTTCCAAAGCGGTGGTCCTGGCCACTGGCGGTGCCGGCCGTATCTACGCCTCCACCACCAACGCCCTGATCAACACCGGTGACGGCATCGGTATGGCCCTGCGCGCTGGCGTGCCGGTGCAGGACATCGAGATGTGGCAGTTCCACCCGACCGGCATTGCCGGCGCCGGTGTACTGGTCACCGAAGGTTGCCGCGGTGAAGGTGGCTACCTGATCAACGCCCATGGCGA
The DNA here is from genome assembly GCA_966191535.1 of uncultured Pseudomonas sp. GTDB lineage: Bacteria > Pseudomonadota > Gammaproteobacteria > Pseudomonadales > Pseudomonadaceae > Pseudomonas. Next base: position 2,241 of record CBIGPF010000302.1, read on the forward strand.
GCGCTTCATGGAGCGTTACGCTCCGAACGCGAAAGACCTGGCCGGCCGCGACGTAGTTGCGCGCTCCATGGTCAAGGAAGTGATCGCCGGCAACGGCGTGGGCCCGAACAAGGACCACGTACTGCTGAAGCTCGACCACCTCGGCGAAGAAGTCCTGCACAGCCGCCTGCCTGGCATCTGCGAACTGTCCAAGACCTTCGCTCACGTCGACCCGGTTGTCGCTCCGATCCCGGTTATCCCGACCTGCCACTACATGATGGGCGGCGTTGCCACCAACATCCATGGCCAGGCCCTGACCATGGACGCCAACGGCAACGAGCAGATCATCGAAGGCCTGTTCGCTGTAGGCGAAGTGGCTTGCGTATCGGTACACGGCGCCAACCGCCTGGGCGGCAACTCGCTGCTCGACCTGGTGGTGTTCGGTCGTGCAACCGGTCTGCACCTGGAAAAGGCCCTGAAAGAGGGTATCGAGCACCGCGGTGCTTCCGAGTCCGACCTGGAGTCCGCTTTCAATCGCCTGAACGGCGTGAACGAGCGCACCAGCGGCGAAGAAGTTGCCCCGCTCAAGCGCGAGCTGCAATCGTGCATGCAGAACTACTTCGGTGTATTCCGTACCGGCGAATACATGCAGAAGGGTATCGCTCAGCTGGCTGATCTGCGCGAGCGTATCGCCACCGTCAAGATCAACGACAAGAGCCAGGCATTCAACACGGCGCGTATCGAAGCGCTGGAACTGCAGAACCTCCTCGAAGTGGCCGAAGCCACTGCGATTGCGGCTGAAGCCCGCAAAGAGTCCCGCGGCGCGCATGCCCGTGAAGACTTCGAGGAGCGCGATGACGAGAACTGGCTGTGCCACACCCTGTACTTCCCGGGTGAGAAGCGTGTAGCCAAGCGTGCCGTCAACTTCGCGCCGAAAACTGTTCCGGCATTCGAACCCAAGGTTCGTACTTACTAAGGGTGCCCGCCATGTTGCAAGTGAGTGTTTACCGCTACAACCCCGAGAAGGACGCTGCACCTTACATGCAGGACTTCCAGGTCGATACCGACGGCAAGGACATCATGGTCCTGGACGTACTGGCGCTGATCAAGGAACAGGACGAGGGCTTCTCCTACCGTCGTTCCTGCCGTGAAGGCGTGTGCGGCTCCGACGGCATGAACATCAACGGCAAGAACGGCCTGGCCTGCATCACCCCCCTGTCGGCCGCTGGCCTGAAGGGCGGCAAGCTGGTTCTGCGTCCGCTGCCGGGCCTGCCGGTCATTCGTGACCTGGTCGTCGACATGCGCATCTTCTACAAGCAGTACGAGAGCGTGAAACCGTTCCTGCAGAACAAATATGCAGCGCCGGCCATCGAACGTCTGCAAAGCCCGGAAGAGCGCGAAAAGCTGGACGGTCTGTACGAGTGCATCCT
>CBIGPF010000303.1:0-3638 GCA_966191535.1 uncultured Pseudomonas sp.
AGCCAGCGGTGAATGCCGCGAGATGGCGATGCGCAGGTCATCCACGGTCAGCGGCCGGGGCAGCGCGACGATGTCCTGGCCACCGGCCAGTTGCTCGACGAACAGGGTGCCGGTGCGCCGCTCGTGGGCGATGAAGTCGATGCGCTGGCGGATCAGCTTGCCGAAGTTCTGGCGGCTGTCGGAGACCCATTCGACGTTGCCGTGCTCGGCGATGAAGCGGTCGAACGCCGGCCCGTAGCTCTCGCCGAACAGCAGCCCGCCACGGTAATTGGCGAGGTCGGCGAGCTGGTCGAAACGCACCGGCTTGCGGCGGTTATAGAAGATCGCCACGTCCTCGCGCAGCACCGGTACGCGGGAGAACAGCAGGCCGTCGTCGCGCTGTGGGGTCTGGTAGGCGAGCACCACGTCGACCCGACCCTCGGCCGCGTCCAGCAGGCAGCGTTTCCAGTTGCCCAGCACCACGGTCGTCACCTCGTAGCCCAACTCGCCGAGTACGCTGCGCACGGTCTGCGGCGCCAGTCCGCGGACGTCGTGGCCGTCGCTCCAGGAGATGGGGGGATAGACGGGGTAGTCGCAGTAGCGGATGGGCTGGCCGGCGTGGGAGAGCGTGCAGAAGAGCAGGGGCGCAAGGGCCAGAAGATACTGGAGAGATCGGAGCAGAGGCCGCCCTCTCCCCAGCCCTGGCTGCGCGCCGCGCTCCGAAGGGAGGCGGGGCAAAAGCAACTCCAGCGCGCGACGGAATGCTCGCTGCAATTCCCTCACTGCACGGCGCATTCAGGCGTCGGCGGGCGTGGCGGTGAACAGGTAGCCGGCGCCGTGGATGGTGATGATCAGCTCGGGCTCGGCCGGGTCGTCGCGCAGCTTGCGGCGCAGGCGGCCGACCAGTACGTCGATGGAGCGGTCATTGGGCAGCCACTCGCGATTGCGGATCTGGTCCATCAGCTGGTCGCGGCTCAGGGTGTGACCAGTGTTGCGCAGGAACACGCAGAGCAACTGGAACTCGCCGTGGGTCAGCGGGGTTTCGCTGCCATCGCGGTCGACCAGGCGGCGGCGGTCCGGGTCCAGCGTCCAGTGGGAAAAGCGCTTGTGGTTCTGCCGGCTGCCCTGTGCAGGTGCGGCGGCGGGTTGGCGGGCATGGCGCACGCGGCGGATCAGGTTCTTCGCGCGGGACACCAGCTCGCGGGGGTTCAGCGGCTTGATCACATAGTCGTCGGCGCCACACTCTAGACCGACGATACGGTCGATGTCGTCGTTGCGCCCGGTGATCAGGATGATGCCGACTTCCGACCGCACGCGCAGCTCGCGGGTCAGGGTCAGGCCGTCCTTGCCGGGCAGGCGGATGTCGAGCATCACCAGGTCGATGGGCTGGTCGGCCTGCTCGGCTTCGACGAGTGTCGCCTCGGCCTGTTCGGCGGTGCCGGCGCAAAGCACGTCATAGCCTTCCTCACCGAGGTAGGCCTGGAGGAGCTCGCGAATCACCGGATCGTCGTCGACGATCAGTACACGGGAAGTCATCGCAATACCCTGCTGAAGCCGCCGCTCGTGACGGGGCCATTCTTGTTATGCGTGGAGGTAGAGCTGTAGGAACTGTCCTGCAGATGGCGGCAGGTTACCGTCCGCTGAACAATCGATCAACAGACTCCCGACGCCCGACTGAAGCGCTGCCGGCCGCCGTACTGGAGGCCATCCACCCAGGCCTCGCAGATCTGCATGCCCTGCTCCGGGGTGAAGGTGTTGGGATTCAGGCCAGACTCCAACCACAGGCCATCGAGCAGGGCGCTGAGGGCGATGGCGGCCAGTTCGGCATCGAATTCAGCCCATTCCTGCTCCGTCGCCAGCTCGTTCAACGCCTGCGTCAGCAGCGCGCGGTACTCGCCGTAGGAATGGTCGTGGGCCTTGTTGATTTCCTCGGCAGTCTTCACCGCGCCCCAGAACGCCAGCCAGGCATCCAGCAACTGCGGGTCGAGCAACTCGGAGGAGAACGACGCGCGGAAGAAGGCCGACAGTCGCGCCCGGGCATCCGGCGCCGCCTCGGCGATGGCCTCGCGCAGCAGTTGCATGACCCGCCCGGTGACGGTCAGGTAGGCCTCGGCCACCAGTTCGTCCTTGCCCGAATAGTGGTGGTTGATCAGCCCCACCGAGACCCCGGCCTCGGCGCAGATCTTGCGTATGGATGCTCCCTGGAAGCCGTGGCGTTTCAGGCACGCGAGGGTGGCCTCGATCAGCAGCGCCTTGCGCTGCTCCGGCTCCAGTCGGGTAAAGCGGACTTCCTCGTTCATGCCTGGCTCCTAAGGTTTCAGGTGGCCAATCTGAACGATTGTTCGACAGGACGCCAGCCTTACCTACCCGTTCGGGGAATGGCCGGGAAACCGGCCCTGGCCGAGAGTGGCTTCATCCGCGATATCTCCAATCCATAACAAAATCAAAGGTGGGACTGACATGCAGAAAATGCTCGCAGCAGTACTCAGCGCGGCGCTGGCGACCTTGCCGGCACTGGGTCACGGGGAGGAAGCCGACGGCGCGAAAACGCTGCGGCTGTACAACTGGAGTGACTATATCGGCGAACACACCATCGCCGACTTCGAGAAGGAAACCGGGATCAAGGTGGTCTACGACACCTTCGACTCCTACGAGACTGTGCAGGGCAAACTGCTGCCCGGCCGCTCGGGCTATGACCTGGTGGTGCTCAACGCCGCCCTGGTGCCGCCGCTGCTCAAGGCGGGCGTCTTCCAGCCGCTGGACAAGTCCAAGCTGCCCAGCTGGAACAACCTCGATGCGGACGTGCTCAAGCACCTGGACCACTACGATCCGGGCGTGAAGTACTCGGCGCCCTACACCTGGGGCAGCAACGGCATCACCTACAACATCGACAAGATCAAGCAGCGCATGCCCGACGCGCCCATCGGCTCGCTGGCGATGCTGTTCGATCCGAAGATCGTGTCGAAATTCGCCGATTGCGGGGTGACCATCATCGACTCCCCCACCGACGTGATCCCGCTGGCCCTGACCTACCTCAAGCGCGACCCCAACAGCGCGCTGCCCGAGGACCTCAAGGCCGCCCAGGACTTGCTGCAATCGATCCGCCCGTACATCCGCAAGTTCGACTCCACCAGCTACCTGAACGGCCTGGCCAACGGCGACCAGTGCATGGCGATGACCTGGTCCGGCGACTACGCCACCGCCCAGGCCCGCGCCGACGAAGCCGGCGCCAAGGTCAAGCTGGGCTACTTCGTGCCCAAGGAAGGCTCGCTGATCTGGTTCGACGACTTCTACATCCCGGCCGACGCGCCGCACGTGGAAGCCGCCCACAAGTTCATCGAGTACATGCTGCAGCCCAAGGTGGCCGCCGGCGTCGCCGACTACATCCGCTACGCCTCCAGCAACGCCGCCGCCACCCCGCTGCTGACCGCCGAAGTGCGCAACGACCCGGCGATCTACCCCGACGCCGAGACCCGCGCCCGCCTGTTCACCCAGAAAGTGCAGAACCCCCAAGCCACCCGCCTGATCACTCGTACCTGGAACGCGGTGAAGACCGGGACCTGATGGCGCAAGACCCAAAGCCCCCTCACCCCAGCCCTCTCCCTGAAGGGAGAGGGGGCAGCCCGCAACACGGGTCATGGAAGTCATCTTCCAGATGT
>CBIGPF010000304.1:0-3537 GCA_966191535.1 uncultured Pseudomonas sp.
GGACGGGGAGGACGGCGCGCTACTTCAGGTCGTGGAGCAGGTCCGCCATGTCATCGGCGTGTTCTTCTTCCTGGGCGAGGATCTCCTCGAAGAGGCGGCGCGTCGTCGGGTCGTCGTCACCCAGGTAGACGACGATCTCGCGGTAGCTGTCGACGGCGATGCGCTCGGCGACCAGGTTCTCGGTGATCATCTCGCGCAGGTTGGCGCCGGCCACGTATTCGGCGTGGGAGCGCTCGGTCAGCCCGTGGGGGCTGAAGTCCGGCTCGCCGCCCAGCTGCATGATGCGCTCGGCCAGCAGGTCGGCGTGCTGCAGTTCCTGGGTGGCGTGTTCGAGGAACTCGGCGGCAGCGACGCTGGCCTTCAGGCCCGTGGCCATGAAGTAGTGGCGCTTGTAGCGCAGGTAGCAGACCAGCTCGGTGGCCAGCGACTCGTTGAGCAGGCGTAGCACGGTCTTGCGGTCGGCATGGTAGCCCTCGGTCACCGCGCCTTCTTCGATATTGCGGCGCGCCCGTTGGCGCAGGGTCTGGACGTCGGTCAATTGTGCCTGGTTCATCAACTCTCTCCTTAACGGCGGGCGATGTGACAGGCCGGCGCTGCGGTGGCGCGCGGCACGGTTCGGGTCACAAGGTTGTGAGTGGCAGGTCCCGGGGAAAGTTTGGTTTTTTTGCCCGGCCGGCTCGCTGCAGCGAATTGCCGCGCAGATTGCGGGAGCCATCACCTCGCTATGCTGGTCCAAGACGACAGGCCAAGGGAGAATGCCGGCCCGGCATGCTCAGGCGGCCATTGATACCGGCAGCGACGTGGGGACGTCGCTGCTTCCACCGACGCGGCCAGCAGGGAGTTCAGGTATGACGCGCGGGAAACGAATCTGCCTCTGGAGCTTTACCGGTTTCATCGCGGTGATCGCCGCGCTGGTGGTGTTCATTGCCACCTTCGACTGGAATCGGGTGAAGCCCACGATCAACGAGAAGGTCTCGGCCGAGCTGGGGCGCCCCTTCGCCATCAACGGCGACCTGCAGGTCTACTGGCGTACGGAACCGGCGGAGGGCGGCTGGCGTGCCTATGTGCCGTGGCCGCACTTCAGCGCCGCCGACATCACCCTGGGCAACCCTGAGTGGGCGGCCGGCAAGACACGCTCGGCGAACTTTGCCAGCCTGGAAAAGGTGGAGTTCCGCCTCGCCCCGCTGCCGCTGCTGTGGCAGACCGTGAACATTCCGCAGATCGTCCTGACCCGCCCCAGCGCGGACCTGCTCCGCCTGGCCGACGGTCGCGCCACCTGGACCTTCGAGCTGCCGAAGAAGGAAGAAGACCCCAACGCCCCGCCCGAGCAGTCGTCGTGGACGCTGGACATCGGCGAGATCGGATTCGACAAGGGCAGTGTCACCCTCGATGACCAGAGCCTGAAGACTCGCCTGGAGCTGCTGGTGGACCCGCTCGGCAAGCCGGTGCCTTTCGGCGAGCTGGCGGGCAAGGCGCTGGCCGGCGGCGACAAGGCCGAGACCCAGGACTATGTGTTCGGCTGGAAGCTCAAGGGCCAGTACAAGGGCCTGCCGCTGACTGGCTCGGGCAAGGTGGGCGGCATGCTGGCGCTGCAGGATGCGGGCAAGCCTTTCCCGGTACAGGCTGACGTGTCTGCCGGCAGCACCCGGGCGAGCATCGTCGGCACGCTGATCGACCCGCTGAACCTCGGTGCGCTGGACCTGCGACTGAAGCTGGCCGGCACCAGCATGGCCAACCTGTTCCCGCTCACTGGCGTGACCCTGCCCGATACGCCGGCCTATGAGACCGATGGCCGCCTGAAGGCCGAGCTGCACGATTCGGCCGGCGCGCAATTCCACTACGAGAATTTCAACGGCAAGGTGGGTGACAGCGATCTGCATGGCGATCTCGTCTTCGTCAACCGCCAACCGCGGCCCAAGCTCTCCGGCAAGTTGCGCTCGGACCAACTGCGCATGGCCGACCTCGGCCCGCTGATCGGCGCCGACTCCAACAAGGAGAAGCAGGCGCGGGGCCAGAGCACCCGCCAGCCGGCGGACAAGGTGCTGCCGGTGGAAGAGTTCCGCACCGATCGCTGGCGCGCGATGGACGCTGACGTGGAGTTCACCGGCAAGCGCATTGTCCACAGCGACAAACTGCCGATCAGCGACCTGTATACCCACCTGGTGCTCAACGACGGCCTGCTGACCCTGGAGCCGCTGCGCTTCGGCGTGGCCGGCGGCACGCTGGATTCGCACATCCGCCTGGACGGCGGCAAGACGCCGCTGCAGAGCAAGGTCCAGTTGCAGGCGCGCAGCTTCAAGCTCAAGGAGCTGTTCCCCAGCTTTGCGCCGATGCAATCCAGCTTCGGTGAGCTCAATGGCGACGCGGCCCTGACCGGTACCGGCAACTCGGTGGCGACCATCCTGGCCGGCGCCAACGGCGAGATGAAACTGCTGATCAACGACGGTCGCATCAGTCGCAGCCTGATGGAGATCGCCGGGCTCAACGTGGGCAACTACGTGGTGAACAAGCTGTTCGGCGATGACGAAGTGAAGATCAACTGCGCCGCCGCCGACGTGGGGATCGCCAATGGCCTGGCCAAGCCGAGGGTGTTCGCCTTCGACACCGAGAACGCGATCATCACGGTGGATGGCACGGCCAACTTCGCCACCGAGCAACTGGATATGGACATTACGCCGCAGAGCAAGGGCGTGCGGATTTTCTCCCTGCGCTCACCGCTCTATGTGCAGGGCACCTTCAAGAACCCGAAGGCCGGCGTCCATGTGTTGCCGCTGGCGGCGCGCGGCGCGGGGATGGTCGCCCTCGGCGTGGCGGTGGCCCCGGCCGCGGCGCTGCTTGCCCTCGTCGCACCGAGCAAGCAGGACGACAACCAGTGCACCGCCCTGCTGGAGCAGATGAAACAGCCGTCGAAACCGCCCACGAAAGGCAAATGAGCTCCCTGCAGGAGCGGGCCATGTCCGCGATCGCGCGCATGGCGCGCTCCTGCAGGCGATGCCGGATTAATAGATCGGCACGTAGAGATCGGTTTCCGAGGCCGGGTCCTGCGGGCCGAGGAAGCGCTCGGTGTAGCGTTCCAGGTCCACGCCTTTCTTCGGCTCCAGGCCATGGCGGGCCAGCAGGCTGGAGTAGATGGCTTGGAAGCTGTCGGCGATGGCGGTGACCGGGCCGATATGGGTAAACACCGCGTACTTCTGCGCGGGTACCTCGACGCTCATCATGCCCTCGGGCACGGCTGCGCCGGGCTCCACCGGCAGGCCGGCGATGTAGTGGAATTCGCCGCCCGGCAGCTGGGTGCAGACGCCGTAGGCGGTTTTGTCGTTCGCGCTCGCGGCAACTTCGTTCTCGCGCGGCAGGAAGCGCTGCCACAGCTGGCCGATGCTGTCGCCCGGCGCGCTGCCGCGGTAGTCCATGCCCACCACGTGGAAGGCGGGCAGTTCGATGATGCGGTATTTCATGGTCGGCTCCTGAAGTGGCTGCAGGGATGATAGACGGCCACCGTGGGACGAGAATATCCCCGGGCCGGGCCGGGCCGGGCCG
>CBIGPF010000305.1:0-3467 GCA_966191535.1 uncultured Pseudomonas sp.
GTATTTTTTCCGGGGGTGGTGTTGGGGGCGGGGGTTTTTGTTTTTCGTTGTGGTTTTACTTTGTTTATGTCGGGGGGGGGCTCGGCTCGGGCCCGGGCCCCCCGGCAGGCTCAACGACCGGCATAGTCGATCCAGAACGGGCGCTCGACCTCCTGCTGGATATCGGCGCGGCTCAGGCCAATGTCCTTGAGCGCCTCATCGCTCATGGACGCCAGTTCACGGCGCTGGCGGGCCAGCTTCTGCCAATGCAGGACACGCTGGAGGGCGCGCTTCCACAGCGGCACAGCGGAGACTTTATGGACATGGTAGGACGCTGCTACGAAACCGAGTTGACCTTTCATCATGCTTCCCTCCCTGTGGGGTTGGATGCAGTTTCAGGCTCGCGCTAAGATCAATCTAACGAATCATTCTTATGCGACCCATCTCGGAGATTGATGAATGAGCAGCTTCCCCAGCATCGACAGCGAACTGCTGCGCACCTTCGTCGCGATCGCCGACCACGGCGGCTTTACCCGCGCGGCCGAGATGGTCAACCGCACCCAGTCGGCGGTGAGCATGCAGATGAAGCGCCTGGAAGAAGACGTGCTGGAGCGCAGCCTGTTCGAGCGCGACGGCCGCCAGGTCCGCCTGACACCGGAAGGACAGATTCTGCTGGGCTACGCGCGGCGCATCCTGCGGTTACAGGGCGAGGTGTTCAATACCTTCCGCCAGCCGCACATGGTCGGCTCGGTGAAGATCGGCACGCCGGACGATTATGTGATGCGCTTCCTGCCCAGCATCCTTTCGCGATTCGCCGAAGCCTACCCGCTGGTCCAGGTGGAAGTGCATTGCGACTCGTCCGCCCAACTGCTGATGCGCAACGACCTGGACCTGTCCATCGTCACCCGCGAGCCGGGCACCGAGATCGGCCAACTGCTGCGCCAGGAATCCTTCGTCTGGATGGCCGCCGAGAGCTTCTGCCCGCAGGATCAACGCCCGCTGCCGCTGGCAATGTTCAACACCGCCTGCTTCTGCCGCGCCTGGGCCTGCAACGCACTGGAAGCGATGGAGGTGGACTACCGAATCGCCTACAGCAGCCCGAGCCTGTCGGCCCTGTTCGCCGTGGCCAGCGCTGGACTGGCGGTGACCGCGCAATTGCGCAGCCTGCTCACCGGCAATCTGCGGATCATCGGCGAGGACGAAGGCCTGCCGGTGCTGCCCAACGCCAGCATCGTGCTGCTGCGCGGGCAGAAGATGACGCCGGTGACTGACAAGCTGGCCGAGTACATCATCGAAGGCTTCCGCTCATAAGTCGGCTCAGCGCACCGCCAGCAGTATCGCACAGACGATCAGGAACGCACTGAAGGCCATCCGCAGCTGACGCTCCGGCAGTGCATGGGCCAGTCGAACGCCCCAGGAAATACTTACCAGCCCGCCCAGCGCCAGCGCACCACCCATGCGCCAGTCCACGTGGCCGTGGACCGCGTAGGTCGCCAGTGCCACCCCTGTACTGGGCGCTGCCAGCGCCAGCGCGAGGCCCTGGGCAATCACCTGGGTGAGGCCGAAGACGGACGTCAACACCGGCGTCGCCAGCACTCCACCGCCTACGCCGAACAGGCCGCCGAGAGATCCCGCGCCCAGCCCCAGCACGCCCATCCACGGCAGGCCGTAACGCGGTGTGCTGCCGCCCTGTGGCACGCGCTGGAACAGCCGCGCCAGCAGATACAGCGCCAGCAGCACCAGGAACACCACGAAGGCCGTGCGCATACTGCGGGCATCCAGGTTCACCGCAATGCTCGACGCGAAGAACGCACAGACCAGGCCGGTCAGCGCCAGCACACCGGCCTGGGCGAAATCGATACGGTTGCGCTGGTGATAACGCCAGATCGCCAGCAGCACGTTCGGCACCACCATCACCAACGCGGTGCCCTGCGCCAGTTGCTGATCCAGCCCGAACAGCACGCCCAACGCCGGAATCGCCAGCAACCCGCCACCGATGCCGAACAGCCCACCCAGGCTGCCCAGGACGATGCCGAGCAAAAAGTCCACCACCAGATCCCACATGACGCACCTCCACAACAATGCGCCCATGCTAGAAAACCTCGGCTGGATGGGAAACGCAAAGCGCAGCACAATGGCTTTGCCATTTCTGCATAGCCATGCCCCCGTGAATCCCTCCAGCCTCGAAGACCAGCTCGACCTCTACCTGGACGTGCTCGACAACGGCAGCTTCTCCGCAGCCGGCCGCCTCCGCCAGCTCACGCCGTCGGCGGTGGCACGACGCATGGACTCCCTGGAGCAGGGATTGGGTTCGACCCTGCTGGTGCGCAGTACCCACAACGTGCGCGCCACACCCGCTGGCCTGGCCTTCGCCGAGCGGGCGCGGCGGATCGTCGGCGAGCTGCGCCAGGCGAGAGCGGAAGCGGTATCCCTGAGCACTGCGCCGGAAGGCCTGATCCGCATCGACGCACCGGTACCCTTCGGCCGCCGCCATCTTGCCCCGGCGCTGGCCGACTTCCTCACCGCCAATCCCGGCCTGGACGTGCAACTGCGGCTGATCGACAGTTTCACCGATACCCGCGGGGAGAACCTCGGCCAGGTCGACCTGGTCCTGCGTATCGGCACCCTGCCCGACAGCCGCCTGGTCGCCACGCGCCTGGCGCCCATGCGACGAATCGTCTGCGCCAGCCCCACGTACCTGCAGCAGCACGGCAAACCCGCCTCACCGCTGGAGCTGCCGGAGCACATCGGCCTCGACTGGGAGGGACTCGCGCCACCGCTGGCCTGGCGCTTCCTCATCGACGGCAAGCTGCAGCACCTTCGCCCGCGCCGGCTGCGCATGACCGCGAACAATGCCGAAACGCTGGTGGAAGGCGCGCTGCAAGGGATCGGGCTGGCCCACCTGCCCACCTGGCTGTGCAGCGAGTACCTGATCAGTGGCCAACTGTTGCCGCTGTTTTGCGAGAACGGCCTTCCCGAACCCGAGCCTGGCGTCATCCACGCGCTGCGCCTGGAGCGAGGTACGCATCCGCGCAGCGAACGCCTGCTGGCGTTCCTGCTGGAACGCTTCGGTTTCCCGCCGCCCTGGGATGCGGCCCTTGCGGAAGCGCTGTTCAAGAATTAACCATCGCGCTAAATTAATGCGCAATCACCTCTTCGCTTCGAGCGCCCAGCCAGGAGCACGCCATGACCCAGCAAGAACCCACCTGCGAAGCCCTCAAGCTGGATAACCAGCTGTGCTTCGCCCTTTACTCCACGTCCCTGCAGATGACCAAGGTCTACAAACCGCTGCTGCAACAGCTTGGCCTCACCTACCCGCAGTACATCGCCATGCTGGTGCTGTGGGAAGAGGACGGCATCACGGTGGGCGAGATCAGCACGCGCATGCTCACCGACCCCGGTTCGCTCACCCCCTTGCTCAAGCGCCTGGAGGCCGAGGGCCTGATCACCCGCACCCGCAGCCAGGCGGACGAGCGCGTGGTGCAGTT
>CBIGPF010000306.1:0-3447 GCA_966191535.1 uncultured Pseudomonas sp.
CCTTGAGCACATGGGTCTGGCCGACCATTTCGCGGAACGAGCGCGGACGCCATTTGCGAGCAAGAACCTGATAACTCATTGAAATCCATCGCGACAGGTGAGCAGAAGTGCGCTAATCCTAGCGAAGCGGACCGTAAATTGCACCCGATGTCCGCACCGGTCGCTGTCACATCTTGGCAAGGGCCGGGCTACACGGCATTGTGTCGTCGTTCTGCCATCAACGGAGCCTTGATGCGCTTCCTTGCCACCGCCCTGCTGCTGACCGCCACCCTCGCCCAGGCCGACGACCGTCCCCTGCGCTTCTCGGTGGTCGACAGTTGGGCGATGCCGCTGGCGCAGATCGAGAATGGCGAACTGACCGGCGGCATCATGTTCGAGCTGTTCAGCGAGGCGGCGCGCGAACTGGGGCGCCCGGCGGCCTTCCACATCGTGCCCCGCGCCCGCATCGAGCAGGCCCTGCTCAGCCACGCCGTGGATGTGCGCTGCTACGTCTCACGCACCTGGATCGAGCACGAGTTCAACGACTACCGCTGGACTGCACCGCTGATGGTGCAACGCGACCTGCTGGTGGTCCGCGACGCCCCCGCCGACAGGTTGGAAACCCTTCCCAGCCAATCCGTCGGCACCGTGCTGGGCTACCACTACCCGCGCCTGCAACCGCTGCTGGACAGCCATTGGCTGACCCGCGACGACGCGCGCAATCAGGAATTGGTGCTGAAGAAACTGCGCATCGGCCGCTACCAGTATGCGATCAGCAGCGAGTTCGCCCTGAACTGGTTCAACCGTGAATTGCCGGAGGCGGAACGCCTGAGAATCGCCAGCGTGATCGATGAGACGCCGCTGTCGTGCATGGTGCTGGACACGCCCGAAGTCCGCGCCGACGAGGTGCTTTCGGTGCTGGCGAAGATCAAGGCGTCAGGGAAGATCGAGCAGATTCTGGATCACTATCGCTGAGGCGACAACTGCATCGACAGGTGGGGCGACGGATTTTCCTGGCCCCGAAATGGAGGCGGCCCCGCCAGCCACACCCCGGCACACAATGTTCCCGCCTTGGCTGCTTCCTTCCGGACCTGACCAGGTAAGCGAGTAATCGTTGCGGGGGGACCGACAGGGCCACCATCACGAGAGCTCGCCAGATCAGCGAGCCGCGCCATTGTAGCGGCTTGAGCGCAAGTTACAAGTACTTCAAGCACTTAGCGGCGTCCTTCAAGCAATTCCTGATGCCAATCACGAAAATGATGACTCTTCGAAAGAATCATCCTGGAAGCCATTCAGAAAATTCCAGTCGCGCCGACGTTTAGGGAGAACCCGTCGGTAAAAGACGGGTCATGACCGAGCGAGGAATGCCAGCATGTCCGTTGCACTGCGATCCACTACTCTCGTTGCCCTGCTCTTCTCAGCACCGCTGATGGCCTACGACGGCATCATTCACTTCAGCGGCGCCGTGGTCGAGCCGACCTGCCAGGTCGGGCTGACCGACATGACTGCCCGCAGTGCGCATGTGCAGCTGAACGGCTGCCGGCAGCCCATGCAGATGACACTGAACGAGCCGCACAGCGCGACACCCAGCGTGAACTACCGGCTCACCGATGCCCACGGCAAGGCTCTGGGCAAGGGCATCACCACCACCGGCGATACCGACAGCATGATCCGCGCGATCGCCACGGATGGCGCCGCCGCAGGCCTGCGCAATGTGGTGCTGGTGGCCGAGTACCTGTAACCGGCTTACTGCGCCTGGAACATCCCTTCGGGCCGTGGCTGGGTGGAGACTTCCAGGTTCGGCCCGATGAACAGGTCCATCTTGCTGTAGCCCGGACGGGTGCTGAAGGTGGAGTAGCGTTCCGCACCCTGGTGGAACTGGAAGGCGACGCGGTATTCGCCCGAGCGCAGCAGGCGCAGCGGGAAGGCACGTGCCTCGCCCGGCTTGATGTCGCCCGCGAAGGTCTCCTCACCGTTTTCCTTGAAGCTGTAGCTCACCGCCGGGCCACCCACGCCTTCGTAGTGAAGGACAATCTGTGGGCGCTCGGTCCAGGCCACGTAGGCCCCGAACAGCAGTACCAGCGCCGCCACGCCCATCAGGCGCTGCTTTCTTGCCTTGTTCATCTGACTCTCCGCTCACGGATAGCCCGCTCCACCCTGCTTCGCAGCGCAACGCTGAAGCGGAACGGGCCGACCGATCAGTTCAGGCTGTCGACCAGGGCCTTGGCAGGCACCAGGCGCACCGCCTTCTTCGCGGCGATCTCGATGGTCTTGCCGGTCTGCGGGTTACGGCCGGTACGAGCGGCGCGCTCGCTGACCTTGAGCTTGCCGATACCCGGCAGGGTCAGCTCACCGTCGTTCTCCAGGGCGTCCTGGGCGATCTGCGCCAGTTGCTCGAACACGCCGCGCACGGCGGCCTGGGTCAGGTCGAGGGATTCGGCGATATCGCGAACCAGTTGGTCCTTGGTCATGGGCATGGAATGACTCCTTGATGCGTTGATCGTGATGAATGCGTGTCAGGCGCCGATGCCGTAGTCGGCCAGCAGCGTGATCAGCTGCTCTTCGTCCATTACGGCGACGCCGAGTTCCTGGGCCTTGGCCAATTTCGAACCGGCTCCGGGTCCTGCGACGACACAGTGGGTCTTGGCAGAGACGGAACCGGCCACCTTGGCGCCCAGGCTTTCGAGCTTTTCCTTGGCGACATCGCGGCTCATGGCTTCCAGGGTGCCGGTAAGCACCCAGGTCTGGCCGGCCAGCGGCAGACCTTCGACCACCTTGCGCTCGCTGCGCCAGTGCATACCGAACTCCGCCAGCTGCGCCTCGACGGCCTTGGCACGCTCGACACGGGCAGCGTCGGCGAAATACTCGCGCACCGACTGCCTGGCCTTCTCGTTCACCCCTTTCAGGGTGCTGAGGTCCAGCCAGTCCCGGCTCAGGGCGATGAGCGCGTCGAGGCTGCCCGTCCGGTCAGCCAGCTTCTCGGCGCCGGTGGCGGCGATGAAGGGAATGTTCAGCTTGTCGATGAAGCCCGCCAGTGTGGCGACAGCCGCGAACTCCGCGGACACCTCGCCCTCGTCCTGCAGCTCGATGCCGCGCTCCAGCAACTGGGCGATGACCTCGCGGTTGTGTTCGTCGCCAAAGAAGTTGTGGATCTCGTAGGCAACCTCGCCACCGACATCCGGCAGGTAGGTCAGCACTTCCGGTAGCGCCTTCTGGATACGCGCCAGGGAACCCAGGGAGCGGGCCAGCAACTTGGCGGTCTCCTCGCCCACGTCCGGGATACCCAGGGCGAAGACGAAGCGAGCCAGCGCCGGCTTGCGGCTATCGGCAATCGCGGCGAGCAGATTGCGCGTGGAGACTTCGGCGAAGCCCTCCAGCTCGATGACCTGCTCGAAGGTCAGGGTGTAGAGGTCCGCCGGCGACTTCACCAGGCCCTTGTCCACCAGTTGCTCGACGATCTTGTCGCCG
>CBIGPF010000307.1:0-3386 GCA_966191535.1 uncultured Pseudomonas sp.
TCATCATCGAGCGGTAGCCGGAGTCGATGCGCTCGACTTCACGGGCGATCAGGCCATAGCACACGTAGTTGAGGCCGCTGCCGCCGTACTGTTCGGGGATGGTCGCGCCGAGCAGGCCGGTTTCACCCATCTCGCGGAAGATCGCCGGATCGGTCTGCTCGTGGCGGAAGGCTTCCAGCACACGCGGGGCCAGCTTGTCCTGGGCGAACTGGTAGGCGCTGTCGCGCACCATGCGCTCTTCTTCGGTGAGTTGCTGATCCAGCAGCAGCGGATCTTCCCAGTTGAAGCTTGCTTTGGTCGCCATGGAGAAACCTCGAACGCAGACAGTGAAAGACCCGCACAAGTCTAGGCGGGCTCGGTGTGGGCCATCCTAGTCAGCCGTCGGGAAGCCGGGCAACCGACTAATTCGCACGCTGTTGTGCTATTTTGTCACTCCGTAATCGCATGGTTGATGCGGGATCTTGCTGATACTGCCTCTATCTCAGGTGTTCATGGCGAGTTCTGCGCATCACGATATTCCGAAGAGGCATTCGATGCGACGCAAGATCCCGACCACCGCGGCGCTGGTCGCCTTTGAGTCCGCCGCCCGTCACGAGAGTTTCACCAAGGCCGCCGACGAACTGTCGCTGACCCAGAGCGCGATCTGCCGGCAGATCGCCACGCTGGAAGACTTCCTTGGCGTCGAGCTGTTCCGCCGCTCCCGGCGAGGGGTCAAGCTGACCGAGGCGGGGCTCAATTACAGCCGCCGTGTGGCCCAGCGCCTGGACGCGGTGGAGCGCGACACGCTGGCGGTGATGGGCCAGCAGGGCGGCGGCACGCTGGAGCTGGCAGTGGTGCCGACCTTCGCCACCCAGTGGCTGCTGCCGCGGCTGAAAGACTTCAAGCGCCTGCATCCGGAAGTGACGGTCAACCTGACCAACCGCACCCGGCCCTTCCTCTTTGCCGACACCGAGTTCGACGCGGCGCTGTATTTCGGCGACGGCGTGTGGTCCGGTACGGTGGCCAACTTCCTCATGCACGAGAACCCGGTGCCGGTGTGCAGCCCCGAGCTACTGGGTGGGCGGAGGGCGCTCTCTGCGGCGCAGATCGCCGAGTTGCCACTGATGCAGCAGACCACCCGGCCCTACGCCTGGCGCCAGTGGTTCGGCTCGCTGGGCATGAGCGTGGCGCACGACATGAGCGGCACCCGCTACGAGCTGTTCTCCATGCTCGCCCAGGCGGCGATGCATGGTATGGGTGTGGCGCTGATTCCGCCGATGCTGATCCAGCAGGAGCTGGCCGACGGCAGGCTGATCGTGCCGATGCAACATGCCTATTTGAGTGAAAATGCCTATTACCTGATGATTCCCGAACGCAAGGTGGAATCGGCGACCCTGGGCGCGTTCCGCGACTGGCTGGTCGACGAGGCGGCACGGTACCGAGCCGAAGCCGGCCTTGGCTGAACATCTGCTGCGCGTCGGCATAACTGCGTTGGAAACAGTCTGAAGAATGCTCATTTACAGAACGTAAACTCCGCTTTCCCAGCCTGTTTCCGCCTTGTTCTGCTCTAGCCCGCAAGATGTTGAAGAGGCTCTGAGTCATGGCAAGGTGCGTGGCGCCGGCCGGGTTCAGACTTGCATAGCCGGCGGGGCTTTCCCCGTCATCGCGCTCACGAGGCGCAACCTCCCAAGAAGGAGCTTCCATGAATTTCCATACCCGCAAATGGGTCAAGCCTGAAGACCTCAACCCGAACGGCACCCTGTTCGGTGGCAGTCTTCTGAAGTGGATCGACGAAGAGGCGGCGATCTACGCCATCGTCCAGCTGGGCAACCAGCGTGTGGTCACCAAGTTCATCTCGGAGATCAACTTCGTCAGTTCCGCGCGCCAGGGCGACATCATCGAACTGGGTATCACCGCCACCGAGTTCGGCCGCACCTCGATCACCCTGAGCTGCGAAGTGCGCAACAAGATCACCCGCAAGAGCATCCTCACGGTCGACAAGATGGTTTTCGTCAACATCGGTCCGGATGGTCAGCCGGCGCCTCACGGTCGCACCGAGATCCTCTACATCAAGGACCAGTTCAAGGACGACGCCATTCCCCAGCCGTGATGGCTGACCCCGCAAGAGTGATTGCCTGCGTGCCCGGAGCCAAGCCGAACCGCGGCGAAAACCTTTGCATTTGCGTCGATTGAATGTGAGCCTGTGCCCGCCCACGGCGGGCATGGGCCGACGCTAGCTCCCCGCCGATCCAGCTGCACGCATTCACTGGAGTGCGTCTGCAAAACAATGACCGGGGAGAGACCATGCACACCACCTTCGCATCCGCGCTGCGCCAACTGGCCGTGGCTACCTGCGCCAGCCTGCTGCTGGCCGGCGCCGCGCACGCCGCGCCGCTCAAGGCCGACACCAAGCCAGAGGCCGGCACCTTCAAGATGGGCATGCAGCCCTGGCTGGGCTACGGCCAGTGGTACGTCGCCGAGCAGGCCGGCGCCTTCAAGGCCAACGGCCTGGAGCAGGTCGAGCTGGTCAACTTCACCGAAGACAAGGACATGAACGCGGCCCTGGCCAGCGGTCAGATCGATGGCGGCAACCTCGCCACCCACACCGCCATGGCCATGGTCGCTGCCGGCCTGCCGGTGAAGATCGTCCTGCTGCTGGACCAGAGCACCAGTGCCGACGCGCTGATCGTCGATCCGTCGATCAAGACCCTGACCGACCTCAAGGGCAAGCAGGTCGCCTACGAAGAAGGCACCACCAGCGACATCCTCCTGCACAGCGCCCTGCGCAAGGCCGGCCTGACCATCGCCGACGTGCAGCCAGTACCGATGCCAGCGGCCAACGCCGGCAGCGCGCTGATTGCCGGCCAGGTCCCGGCTGCCGTGACCTACGAGCCCTACCTGTCCGCCGCCAAGCAGCAGAACCCCAAGGTCAACCTGCTGTACAAGGGCTCGGATGACCCGGGCATCATCAGCGACGTGTTCGTGGTGCGCGACGAGGTCCTGAAGGAGCGTCCCGGCCAGGTGCTGGCGCTGATCAAGAGCTGGGAAGCCGGTCTCAAGCACTACAACGAGAAGAATGCCGAAGGCCGCGCCGCCATCGCCAAGGGCGTGGGCGCCGACGAGTCCGAGCTGACCAGCGCGTTCGATGGCGTGCACTTCTACTCGGTGAAGGAAAACCAGGCGGAGCTGAAAGGCGCCTTCCAGAAAGGCTCCTTCGAGCACATCCAGAAGGCCGCCAGCGAAGCCGGCATCCTGCAGCAGCCGGTCACCCCGGCGCAGGCCATCGACGCGCGCTTCGTCGAGGCTCTCTGACTCTCTGAAACACCCCGCGGGCCCGGCCCGGGGCGCGGCCCCGCTGTGTCCCGGGGAAGGCGCCGAAAAGAAAGACCCCAAAAAAAAACCCCAGG
>CBIGPF010000308.1:0-3348 GCA_966191535.1 uncultured Pseudomonas sp.
GTCGAACCCCCCCCCCCAACCTAACAACGCCCGCTCTCCTCCCCCCCCGGCCCTACCCTCGCCCCGCTCCCCCCCCTCTTTCCACCCAAAAAAAAACGGCCCCATGGGGGCCGTGAAATACCAAAGGAAGAAGGCTGGTGGATCAGAAGATGTTCAGCGGGTAGTCCATGATCAGACGGGTTTCGTCGAGGTCGCTGTCCAGGGCGGACGATACGTTCTTCGCGTGGCGAATCTGGAACGCCAGGCCCTTCGCGGCGCCGCTCTGGATGACGTAGCGCAGCGATTCGTTGCGCTCCCATTCCTTGCCGTCGGTGGGGATCCCGTTGTCGATGTTGTCGCCACGGATGTAGCGGATCATGAAAGTCAGGCCGGGAATGCCGTAGCCGGCGAAGTCCAGGTCGTAGCGCGCCTGCCAGGACGTCTCGTCCTTGGCGTTGAAGTCCGAGTACTGCACCGAGTTGCCGAAGTCGTAGACCGCGCCGCCATCAGCGCCATAGACGTAGCCGGTGTCGCCGCTGTTGCGCTGGTAGCCGAGCAGGAACTGGTGCGAGCCCAGGGCGTAGGCAGCCGTCAGACTCCAGATGGTGTTGTCGACGTAGCCGCTGAGTTCCTGCCCCTGGCTCTTGCTGCGGTAGATGTTGAAGTCGTAGGTCAGCTTCTGGCCTTCGACGATGGGCTGCACCAGGTTGAGGTTGGCGTACTTCTTCTTGAAGTTGTCTTCGATGTCGGAGAAGTACAGCGAGCCGCTGAAGTTGTCGGTGAACTGGTAGCTGCCGCCCACCGCGTCGGCCTGCTTGAGGTTCTTGCTGTCCTCGCCGGACTTGAACTGCGAGCTGAGCGCGGTGATGTGTGCGGCGTTCAGTTCCAGGCCCTCGATCTCGTTGCTGGTGATCAGCAGGCCACGCGCGGTTTCCGGCAGCAGCCGGCCAGGGTCGGTGGCCAGCACCGGCAGGCTGAGGAACTGCGTGCCGTACTTGATCACGGTATTGCTCACGCGCACCTTCACCGCAGCGCCGCCCTTGGAGAAGGAATCCTCGGTGCGGCCGTCGCTGTCCTTGGGATAGGACGCCGAGGCGTTGTGCCCGCGGCCGCTGTCGAACTTGATGCCGGTGAGGGTCAGTGCGTCGATGCCGAAGCCCACCGTTCCCTGGGTGAAGCCGGAGCGGAACTGGGTGGTGATGGCCTGGCCGAAGTCGGCGCTGTAGCTGCTGCTGGCATCCTTGTTATGCCAGTCTCGGTTGAAGTAGAGGGTCCTGGCGAACAGGTCCAGGTGGCTGTCCTCGACGAAGCCCTGGCTGTCAGCCTGGCTCCCCAGGGCCAGGCTGCTGAGGAGCGGAAGACCGACGAGAACAGCACGTTTGCAATGCTTCAAAGTGTCCATGATTTACCTATGCACATAGCTTGGTTGGCTTTTTTATTGGCAGCCGGAATCCCGGCCGGGCTAACAGCAGGCAAGAGGAGGACGCGACGGTCGTTTTCACGACCGCCTCGGGTTCTTGTTGTTATTGGGAACTAGCGGCTGAGGGGATCAGGTGACGCCGACGATCCCCTTGATTTCGGTGAAATCATCCAGCCCGTACTCGCCGTACTCACGGCCGTTGCCGGACTGGCCGACACCACCGAATGGCGCATACGGGTCCCATTGCGGGTAGTTCAGGTAGACATTGCCGGCGTGCAGTCGCGCGGCCAGCAGCCGGGCCAGCGTCGGGTCGACGCATTGCACGTAGGCAGCCAGGCCATAGGGCGTGTCGTTGGCCAGGTCGATGGCCTGGTCGAGGTCGTCGTAGGGCTGCAGGGTCAGCACCGGGCCGAAGACTTCCTCCCGGGCGATACGCGGGTTGCCCACGCGGCAGGCAAACACCGTCGGCCGCACGAAGTAGCCTTGGGCCAGATCATCCGGCCGCCCCGCTCCGCCGCAGACCAATTCGACACCCTCTTCCAGCGCGGACTCGATCAGCCCCTGGATGCGTGCGAACTGCGCCTGGTTGACCACCGGGCCGAGGTCGACGCCCTCCTCGTCCGCAGGCCCTACG
Source organism: uncultured Pseudomonas sp. (assembly GCA_966191535.1). Lineage (GTDB taxonomy): Bacteria > Pseudomonadota > Gammaproteobacteria > Pseudomonadales > Pseudomonadaceae > Pseudomonas. The sequence goes on from CBIGPF010000308.1 coordinate 2,034, forward strand.
CGCAGCGCCAGCGCAGCTTCGCGGGCAATCTCCAGCGCCGCATCGAAGTGCTGGCGTGGCACCAGCATGCGTGTCGGGGCATTGCACGACTGGCCGCTGTTGTCGAAGCACTCGCGTACACCCTGGGCAACGGCTTGCTGCAGGTCGACACCGTCGACCAGGATGTTCGCCGACTTTCCGCCCAGTTCCTGGTGCACGCGCTTCACCGACGCCGACGCGGCCTGCGCCACGAGCACCCCCGCGCGGGTCGAGCCGGTGATGGAGATCATCGCGACGTCCGGGTGCCTGGCCAGCGCCTCGCCCACCGTCGGTCCGTCGCCGTTCACCAAGTTGAACACGCCGGCCGGCACGCCCGCCTCGTCCAGCACCTCGGCGAGCAGCAGCGCGTTGAACGGTGCGACCTCGCTCGGCTTGAGCACCATGCTGCAGCCGGCCGCCAGCGCCGGAACCACCTTGCAGAGTATCTGGTTGAGCGGCCAGTTCCACGGCGTGATCATGCCAACCACGCCCACGGCTTCGCGTACCACTTCGGTGGCGCCACGCCGCCGAACGAAACGGTAGTCGGCCAGTACGTCGAGCATCACCTCGATGTGCGCGGCGCCACTGGCGACCTGGTTGTCCAGGGCCATCCCCAGCGGCGCACCCATCTCTCGGCTGAGCACCGCGGCCAGTTCCGGGGCGCGGCGCTGGTACACCTCGAGGATGCGCTGCAACAGCGCCAGGCGCTCCTCGCGGCGGCTCGCCGCCCAGGCCGGCAAGGCCCGTCGTGCGGCCTGCACGGCCTGCTCGACGTCTTCCTCATTCCCCAGGGCGATCTCGCCCAGGGGCTGCTCGGTGGACGGGTCGATGACCGTCTGCCGTGGGCGATCCAGCGCGGCCTGCCAGCGACCATTGATGTAGAAGCTCAGGCGCCGGCCGGCTTCGGGCAGGTGCGGAATCAGCATGTGGCCACCTCCCGGCTCAGGGCACGGAACAGGGCGATGTTCAGGGCGTCGAGGTCATCGTCGGCAGGGATCGCCTGGGACGACTGCTTGACGATGACGACGCCACGCGCCGGGTCGATCCAGATCCACTGGCCGTGGATGCCGATAGCACAGAACACGCCGTCGTCTGCCCCCGTCGGCGAGTACCACTGGCTGCGATATCGAGCCTCGGGGAACAGGTCGGTCATCTCGCCGCGCGCCCAGGCCTGCGCATCACCGCCATGACGGATGTCCTGCACCCACGGCGCCGGGATCACCTGGTGCACGCCGTGACGGCCGTCGTTGCGCATCAGCTCGCCGAAGCGCGCCATGTCGCCCAGGGTGCAGCAGAT
>CBIGPF010000309.1:0-3166 GCA_966191535.1 uncultured Pseudomonas sp.
TGGCCTTGTCGATGCCGCGCTTCAGGTCCATCGGGTTCATGCCGGCAGCGACGGCCTTCAGGCCTTCGTTGACGATGGCCTGAGCCAGGACGGTAGCGGTGGTGGTGCCGTCACCGGCAGCGTCGTTGGCCTTGGAGGCAACGTCTTTCACCAGTTGGGCGCCCATGTTCTCGAACTTGTCTTTGAGTTCGATTTCCTTGGCAACGGAAACGCCGTCCTTGGTGATGGTCGGAGCACCGAAGCTCTTGTCCAGGATGACGTTACGGCCTTTCGGGCCCAGGGTCGCTTTGACCGCGTCGGCCAGGACGTTTACGCCGACCAGCATTTTCTTGCGAGCGGAATCGCCGAACTTAACTTCTTTGGCAGCCATGTTCTGTTTCCTCTAAATCGAATTCGGTGGGGAGTGGACGGACTGAAATCAGTCTTCCAGGACGGCGAGGATCTCGGACTCGCCCATCACCAGCAGTTCTTCGCCGTCGACCTTGATGGCGTTGCTGCCGGAGTACGGACCGAAGACCACCTTGTCACCGACCTTCACGGCCAGGGCGCGAACTTCGCCGTTGTCCAGGACACGGCCGGCACCAACAGCGACCACTTCACCGCGGTTCGGCTTCTCGGCGGCGGAACCCGGCAGCACGATGCCGCCTGCGGTCTTGGTCTCTTCCTCGCTGCGACGGATGACGACGCGGTCATGCAGAGGACGAAGCTTCATAGTCGTAACTCTCCCAAACTGTGATTTCCAACGGCCGGATCGATGCCCGGCAGGTTTTATTGAAGCCGGCGGTGCCGGTTTGCGTCCCGACTGGCAAAACGCGTAAAGAGCAGCCTGTCCGTGTGACAGGGACCTTGCGGTGACCGGTACATAAGGTCGCTACAAGGCATTTCAAGTGTGTGACCAAAAAATTTTTGCTAACGGAGGGTGCCTCGGGCGCGCGAAACCACCCGATGCTCAACGCAGGCGGTCGCGGTCTTCCTCGCGACGCTGGTACTCGCCCTCAATCACGCTGGGGCCGCTGCGATGCTGGGCGGCCGGATCGTCGGCGAAGGCGCGGCGGCGCTCGGCCTGTTCCTGCATGCGCTGGCGCACGCGGCCAAGCATCAGGCGGCGGGTGAAGGGGATCAGGCAGAGCAGGCCGACGATGTCGCTGATGAAGCCCGGCAGCATCAGCAGGCCACCGCCCAGGGCGATGACCAGGCCTTCGAGCATTTCCTGCTCGGGCAGCTCACCGCGGTTCAGGCGCTCGCGGGCACGCAGCGCCGTGGCGACGCCGGCCACGCGCAGCACCGCCGCGCCGATGAAGGCGCCGGCGATGATCAACAGCAGCGTCCAGCCCACGCCGATCACGCTGCCGACCTTGATCATCACGGCCAGCTCGATCAGCGGGAACAGAAGAATCAGAAACAGGGGAACTCGCATCGATGAATCCTTGGCGGGGTCATTGCCCGGGTAGAAAGCTAGGTGGCGACGCCCCGCACCAATTTCAAGGGATGAGCCAGGCGACGGATCAGGCCTGGATCACTTCGTTGCCCGGCCAGACCTCCGCCTTGGCCAGTTGTACCAGCGCCTGGCGCACTGCGCCGGCGTTGCCGCAGGGCGCGGGGAACGGCAGCCAGTGCAGGCCCTGGCCGATACGCAGGTGGAAACCTTCTGTATCAATTCCCGCCAGTTGCGGGTCCTTGCCGGCGGGCAAGCCGGCCAGTTCGACGTAGTGCTCGATGGCGTTGGCGTGGTCGCTGTTCATGTGCTCGACCATGCTCCTCTCCGACTCGCCGACGAAGGGGTTGGCCAGCGGCACGCTGTCGGCGCCCAGCCAGTGGATATCACCGAAGCCGCCGATGAAACGCCACTGCACCGGCTCCAGGACCCAGAAATCGAAGTCATGGACGATGTGGTAGTCCTGCGAGCCGGGGAAATACCGGTAGTAGCGCTCGGCGGCGCCGGCGATCGCGTCGACGTCCTCGATCAGCAGCGCTTCGGCCAGCAAGGTCAGGCGACCGGCGGCCTGGATATCATCGACGCCGCGCTCGCCCATGAGCAGCGAGCATTTGCCGTCCATCTGCAGGTTGTGGGTGTGCTGGGCGATGCGGCTGATCAGGATCAGCGGCCGCCCCGCCTCATCCAGGCAATAGGGCACCACGGAGCCGAAAGGAAAACCGGGCCACTTCTTCGAGTGGGTGGAGAGGACGCCGCGGTATTCCTTGAGCAGCAGTTCTCGGGCATGCTTGGCAGCTTTCACGCTCAACTTATGACTCCTCGCAAAGAATCCGTCGCAAACGGACGGGCAGGACTGACTCTGTGCACAGCTGCCGGCGGGGCCTTTCACCAGAAACTGTTCGTGGGGTTGTTCCGATGCAATTGAAAGACAAGGTCATCATCATCACCGGTGGCTGCCAGGGCCTGGGCCGCGCCATGGGCGAGTACCTCTCCGGCAAGGGTGCGCGCGTCGCGCTGGTTGACCTCAATGCCGAAAAGCTGGACGAAGCCGTCGCTGCCTGCAACGCCGCCGGCGGTGACGCCCGCGCCTACCTGTGCAACGTCGCCAATGAAGAACAGGTTACCCACATGGTGGCCCAGGTCGCCAGCGACTTCGGCGCCATCAACGGCCTGGTCAACAACGCCGGCATCCTGCGCGATGGCCTGACCATCAAGGTCAAGGACGGCGAGCTGAGCAAGATGAGCCTGGCCCAGTGGCAAGCCGTGATCGACGTCAACCTGACCGGCGTGTTCCTCTGCACCCGCGAAGTGGCAGCGAAGATGATCGAGCTGAAGAACGAAGGCGCGATCGTCAACATTTCCTCCATCTCCCGTGCCGGCAACATGGGCCAGGCCAACTACTCCGCGGCCAAGGCCGGCGTCGCCGCCGACACCGTGGTGTGGGCGAAGGAACTGGCGCGCTACGGCATCCGCGTGGCGGGCGTGGCGCCCGGCTTCATCGAGACCGACATGGTCGCCAGCATGAAGCCCGAAGCCCTGGAGAAGATGACGTCCGGGATTCCGCTCAAGCGACTGGGCAAGCCGCTGGAAATCGCGCACTCGGTGGCTTACATCCTCGAGAACGACTACTACACCGGCCGCGTGCTGGAGCTGGACGGCGGCCTGCGCCTGTAATCCGCCCGCCCATGAAAAAGCCCCGCCAGGTGCGGGGCTTTTTTGTATGCATTTGCA
>CBIGPF010000310.1:0-3145 GCA_966191535.1 uncultured Pseudomonas sp.
GCGGAGTTTCAGGGGTTGAGCGACATGGATGTCGCGAGAGCGGCGATGGGCCAGGTCCGGCCCTTCGACTCGCGCCCCTGAAACTTCGCTTCAACGAGGGAATTTTTCGCCTAAGCGAAAAACCGGATGATTGGGGCGAGACCTTTGCCTACTTTGGGTCGTTTGCCAAAGTGGGTCGCCCGAGGGGGCGAAACAGGAAGTCCGCGCGTACACCGAAGCGGCGCTGGAACGCCCATGTCGAAGCAGTGATACAGGATCAACACCCGAGCAGAGGACAGACGCCGTCCCAGCCGGCGGATCGCGGGCATGGCCCGCTCCTACAGGGGAATGCCGTGCCATGGGGTTCGCGAGCAAGCTCGCTCCGACGAAGCACCCCACACCAATCACCTGCAAAAAAAAAGCGGCCCGAAGGCCGCTGATAAACACATCGGAGCGCCGGTGAGCGCCAGTAAAGCCCGCCGTCAGCGGATGCCGGTGGCGCGCAAGGCATTGGGGGTGAAGTCGTTGCTGCTGGCCTTCACCGCAAAGTCGTAGCTGCTCTTTTCCTCGTTGCGCAGGCCGGACACCGTGTAGCGGCCGGACAGCACGTCGTAGTGGGTCTCCGCCGTCAGCCAGGTGAACTGCTGGTCGTAGAACGGCCGCGCATGGCCCTCGGACACCCGCCAGAGGCTGCCACGGCCGTCGTAGGCGTCGGCCTCGGCGATCTGCCAGCTGTCCTCGTCGATGTACAGGTCACGCTTGCTGTAGATGTGGCGCTGGCCCGGTTTCAGGGTCGCCACCACGTGCCACACGCGGTGCAGCTCGTAGCGGGTGTGATCCGGGTTCAGGTGGCCGGGCTTGACGATGTCGTCGTACTTCAGCGCCGGCGAGTCGAGCGCAAAGCTGTTGTAGGGAATGTACAGCTCCTGCTTGCCCACCAGTTTCCAGTCGTAACGGTCCGGCGCACCGTTGAACATGTCGAAGTCGTCGTAGGTGCGCATGCCTTCCGCGCCGGGGCTGTCGTAGCCCACTTGCGGAGCGCGGCGCACGCGGCGCTGGCCGGCGTTGTACATCCACGCCATGCGCGGCTCCTTGACCTGGTCGATGGTCTCCAGCACCAGCATCACGCTGCCCGCCCGACGCGGCGGCGAGAGGATTTCCTGGCGGAAGTAATAGAGGATGTTCTCCATCTTCGCCGGGTCGTAGTCCTTGAGCCCGAACGGGAAGGCGAACTGCTCCTTCATGTAACTGATGGTGTAGGCGCCGTTGGTCTGCGGGTTCATCTGCGCGGTAGTGCGCAGCATGGCGTTGCCACGGTAGCGGGTGACGTGGTTCCAGATCACTTCCAGGCCGTTCTGCGGAATCGGGAACGGAATGGTCATGTTGAAGTGGGTCAGCCCGTTGCCGCCTTCGGCCAGCGAGGTCGCCGTGGCGTTCTTCTTCGCCGCATCGATCACCGCCTGCGGGTAGCTCGCACTACGGTGGCTGGGGTAGACCGGAATGCGGTAGGTCTCGGGGAAGCGCTGGAACATCGCCAGTTGCCCCGGGGTCAGCTTGTCCTTGTACTGGCTCGCGTTCTGCGCAGTGATGGTGAACAGCGGCTTGTCCGCGGCGAACGGGTCGGCGAGGAAACCGCCGGCGTCGGCCTTGCCGGCGTTCGGCGCAAGCCCGCCGGTCCAGGCCGGGATGCTGCCGTCCGCGTTGCCCGCTTTTTCGGCGCCAATCGGGGTCAGTTCATTGCCCAGGCGTGCGGCCTGGTCGGCACCGACCGCCGCCATGACCTGCCCGGCGAGCAGACTCAGCGTCAGGCAGCCGGCCTGCAACCATTGCTTGTTGTTCATGCTTTTACCTCTGGTCCAAGACTGGAGCTGGCGGGCATCAGAAGCTGACGCCCATGCTGACGGCGAGGAAGTCGCGGTCGGTGTTGACGTTGTAATCGCCGCCGAAGTAGTCGGTGTAACTGATGCTCGCGGTGTAGCGGCTCAGGTATTCGGCATCGACGCCGACGCTGATCGACTTGTCGCCCTCGTTGAAGGTCGGGCCGTAGCCTTGCACGTCATGGGAGAACGCCAGGTTCGGACGCAGCGAGACGCCGCCGATCAGGTCGTTGTATTCCAGGCCCGCGCGCACGCGATAACCCCAGGAGTTCTGGGTGTAGAAGCCCTTGTCGTCGCACTGGCCGGGGTTGGCGGTGTTCACCACCTTCTGGCAGATCGCGTTGCCCGACAGCCCCAGCAGTGCCGAGGTGCCGGCGCTGGCCAGCTCACCGTTGCCGTACACGCTGCTGCGGCCAAAGCGCAGGTCGGAGCCATCGGTGGAGCCCAGGTCGGCGATGTGGCTGAAGCCGATCTCGCCTACCAGGGTCAGGCGCTCCGCGCCGATCAGCTCGATCTGGTCGAAGGTGTTGGTGAAGGTCATCTGCGCCTGGGTGAACGGCTTGCGCTCGTACCCCTGGATCAGCGAGCCGTAGGACGAGTCGGCCCAACCACTGGAGAAGATCGGCAGGCCGCCGTTCACCAGCGGGCTGGTGGCTGCCGAGCCGAGGGTGGCGGCGCCGGAGACGTCGCTGGAGTTGATGCCCATCGGCATGTTCGGCCGGTAGCTGATCTCGCCCTGCACCGCGGTGCTGCCCCAGGTGGTGTTGAAACCCAGGCCGTAGAGGCGGATGTCTTCGGGGTAGTCCAGGTACCAGCGCGCGGTGCTGACGCCACCCTGCCCGATCAGCCCGCCCACCGGGTCGGCCAGCGCGCCCTTGCCCACCACCCAGTTACTGGTCGGGGTACGGCTGTGGTAGTTCATCGCATAGGCGGAGAACTCGGTGTCGTTCATCATCCAGCGCAGCGCGACGCCGAACTGGCCGCCGTCGCGGGCATCGTGGTCCTTGCCGCGCGGCACGTAGCCGTAACCGCCCTTGATGCCGGTGCCGTCGATGTCGCGATCAAAGTCGCTGCCGTTCACCGCCATGTTGATGTCGCAGCCCTTGGCCGCCACGTCGCTGCCAAAGAAGGTGCCGCAGTTGTCCGGCACAGTCTTCTCCCACTCCAGCTGGTAGAAGGCCTCCATGGACAGGGTATCGGTGAGTCCCTGGTTGATATACTGCATGCTCTCCGGTATCAGCGCTTCATTCACCTAGGAGCCGGGACGACGCAGCGCAGCGACGTCTGCC
>CBIGPF010000311.1:0-3094 GCA_966191535.1 uncultured Pseudomonas sp.
GGTAGTCGCCCGCCGGCAGGTCGTGGTCGCCGCTGATGATCTCCTGGCGCTGCAGGGTGATCGCCAGGCGCCCGCCGCCGGGCATCGCGTCGCGGGCGTTGTCGATCAGATGGAGCATGGCCTTGTGCAGTTGGTCGCGGTCGGTCAGCACGCTCTGCGCATCGTCCAGGGTCAGCGTCAGTGCGACGTCCGGTCCGGCCCGTTCGACCAGCTCGTCCTGCCAGTCGCGCAACTGCAGTCCGAGATCCACCGGGTGCATCGCCAGCGCCTGGCGGCGGGCGAAGGCGAGCAGGTTGTGGGTCAGCTCGGCGGCACGTTCGGTGGCCTGGGTGGCGGCATGCAGGATGTGGCTCAGCTCGGGCTGGGCGTTGGCGGGCGCGCGACGGGTGATCAGGTCGAGGCTGAAGCGGATGCTCGCCAGCAGGTTGTTGAAGTCGTGGGCGATGCCGCCGGTGAGCTGGCCGACGGCCTCCATGCGCTGAGCGTTGAGCAGGGCGGCCTGCGCCTGTTCCAGCAGCTCCGCGCCGCGCTTCTGCTCGGTGATGTCGCGACCGCAGCCGTAGATCACGCCGTTCTCTTCGGTGGCGTGCCAGGAAATCCAGCGGTAGCTGCCATCGGCATGCCGCATGCGGTTCTCGAAGTGCTGCAGGCGTTCGCCGCGGGCCAGGGTGGCGCGGGTGTCGATGCTCGGCGCGAGGTCGTCCGGGTGCACCAGTTCCTCGCTGTTGAGACCGGTGACCTGCTCTTCGCTCCAGCCCAGCAGGCTGCCCCAGGCCGGGTTGACGCTGCGCAGGATGCCCTGGTGATCGAGCACGCAGAGCAGGTCCTGGCTCACCGCCCAGACGCGGTCGCGTTCGCGGGTGCGCTGGCGGGCATCCTCCTGCACCGCCTCCTTCAGCCGGCGTTCCTCGGTGCGCAGGGCCGCGGAGGCCAGGGCGTGGCCGAGCAGGGCGGCGACTTCGTCGAAGAAGGTCGCGTAGTTCTCGTCCAGGCGCCGCCGCGGGCTGATGCCGAACACCGCGAAACTGTCGGCGTGGCCATCCAGCGGGGTGGCGTAGGTGCTGTCGAGGGCTTCCGGCCAGGGGGCGAAGGCACGCACGTATTGGCTGCCCAGCGGCGACTGGTGGGCGTCCTTCAGGCCGTTGAACAGGTGCAGGGGGTCGTCGTCGATGGTCAGCTGCGCCGGGGCGAAGCGGTCGCTGGCGTCGGTGCCGCAGGCGCCGAGCAGCGAGCCGGCCTGGTAGAGCAGGCAGAAGGGCACGTCGTGGCTGGCCTCGGCGAGCAGGGCGAACGCCTGGGCGCAGATCTGCGGGCTGTCGTCGGCCTGCCCGAGTCGCTCGGCCAGGCGTGTGAGCAGGCGCTGGCGACGCTGCTGGATGACGTTGCTGGTGGTCTCGACGGCCGTGTTGAACAGGCCGATGGGCTTGCCGTCCTGGCCGAAGATCGGGCTGACGTTGTAGGTGAAGTAGGTTTCCTCGACGTAGCCGAAGCGCACCATGGGCAGCAGGCGGTCTTCCTCGTGAGCGGCGACGCCGGTCTGCAGGATGCCGTTGTACATGGGGTCGAGGATCGACCAGATGTCCGACCAGGCGATGCGCGCCGGTTGGCCCAGGCAGGCGGGGTGCTTGTCGCCGGGGATGGCGCTCCAGGCGTCGTTGTACAGCAGGACGAATTCCGGGCCCCAGTAGATGCATACCGGCAGGCGCGAGTTGAGGCCCACCTCGAGGATGCCCTTGAGCGTGGCCGGCCACTGATCCATCGGGCCGAGCGGGGTAGCCGCCCAGTCGTGCTGGCGGATCAGCGGTGCCATGGCGCTACTGCTGTTGAGGAAGTCGCCCTGGCCCTGCACTGACGAAATGGGGGTTTCCCCCGGGGAGCTTGGCATCGAGCAAACCCTGCGACCGATTGATCTTCTGTTCCATGTCGGACGTTGGAAACGCGCTACCGGAGATAATTCCACTTTTCTCAAGGGGCGGCCGCGAAAAGTTCGAACGTCCCGCAGGAGTGGCTGTCAATTCGCCAGCTGGTGTGTAGCCTACAACGCTTAGCGTTATCATTTCTGTCGTTTTAAGAACGTTCTTACAATAACTTCAAATACTTACCTGGCTTCTGTCGCAATCTCCGTCATACCGGCCGAGTGCATCCAGGGAAGAAATACCATCAGGGAATCCCGCAGATGAACCAGAAAGCCATCGCCGACGAAAGCGCCTTCCGCCGCATCCTCGCGCGCAACATGGCGCTTCCGCTGGGCATCTGCCTGCTGGGCGCGGTGCTGTTCATCGGCCTGATCCTCTACATGCTCGATGTGCTCGGCTGGGTCGAGCACACCGACCGGGTGATCTCCAGCGCCAACGAGATGCAGCGCCTGAGCGTGGACCAGGAAAGCGGCCTGCGCGGCTTCCTGATCACCGGCGATCCGGGCTTCCTCGAACCCCTGGAGCAGGCGCGGCCGCGCATCAATTCAGGGCTCAAGAGCCTGGCCGAACTGGTCGCGGACAACCCGCCGCAGGTCGAGCGGGTGGGGCGCCTGACCTCGATGCAGGACGAGTGGATGACCTTCGCCCAGCAGATGATCGAGCAGCGCCGCCAGGGTCAGGACACCTCTGACGCGATCAAGGCCGGGCGCGGCAAGAGCATGATGGATGCGATCCGCGGCCAGTACGCTTCGCTGATCAACACCGAGCAGCAGTTGCGCCATGACCGCAACCAGTTCGCCTCCAGCCTCTCTACCGGTGTGGTCGTCCTCTACCTGGTGTTCAGCATCGTGGTCGGTACGCTGCTGGCGTATTTCGGCCGCCGCCAGTTGGTCAGCCTGTCCGAGTCCTATGCCGAATCCCTGCGTCGCCAGGTGCAGCACAACGAGACGTTGGCGCGCCAGGCCTGGCTGCGTGATGGCCAGAGCCGCCTGGGCGAGCAACTGATCGGACAGCAGTCGCTGCCGACCCTGGGGCGCAGCCTGATGGACTTCCTCGGTGAGTTCGTCGCCTCTCCGGTGGGCGCGCTCTATGTGCGCGATGACCGCGGTGGCCTGCGCCTGTCCGGCACTTTCGGCTTCGCCGCCGATGCCCAGGGCGAGGACTACTTCGCCCCGGAT
>CBIGPF010000312.1:0-3001 GCA_966191535.1 uncultured Pseudomonas sp.
TGCCCCGGACATCCGGTTTTTCGCTTAGGCGAAAAATTCCCTCGTTGAACGGGGCCGTTCGGAGTGCCCGGGCGTTTCTCTGGAAGTCTCTTGGGAGCCAGAGCCTGGCTGGAGTTTCACGCTCTTCGTAGGAGCGAGCTTGCTCGCGAACCGCATGGCGTGACACCCCCTGTAGGAGCGGGCCATGCCCGCGACCGCGCGCAAGGCGCGTACTTACAGGTTGAATCCGTTGTCAGGCGTCAGAGACTGTCCGGATCACCCACGAACATGGTGATGCGCGAGCGCAGCCAGCGCTCGGCCGGGTCCTGGTCCTGGGCGCCGCGCCAGACCATGGAGAGCTCGGCCAGGCGCGTGGGGAAGGGTGGGTCCTCGGCGCGCAGGCCGCCGGCGGCGGTCAATGCCAGGGCCACGTACTCGGGCACGGTGGCGATGATGTCGGTGCCGGCCAGCAATTGGGCGAGGCCGACGAACTGTGGCACGGCCAGGACGACCTGGCGCTTGCGGTCCATCTCCGCGAGGGTCTGGTCGACGAAGCCGTCCAGGTCGCCGGCGTAGGACACCAGCGCGTGCGGACGCGCGCAGTAGTCATCGAGGGTCAGCGCACCGGGAATGGAGTCGGCGCGCAGGATCTTCCAGGTGCTGCGGCGCAGGGTCTTGCGCTTGGCGTTGGCCGGCAGCTCGTCGGTATAGCTGACACCCACGGAAATTTCCCCGGACGACAGCAGCTGCGGCATCAGCAGGTAGTTGGCGCGGCGCACCACCAGGGTGATGCCCGGTGCTTCGGAGCGCAGGCGGCGCAGCAGCGGTGGCAGCAGGCCGAATTCCACGTCATCGGAGAGGCCGATGCGGAACACTGCCTTGCTGGTGGCCGGGTCGAAGTCGGCGGCGCGGCTCAGGGCGGTGGAGATGGAGTCCAGCGCCGGTGAGAGGTGGCCGAAGATTTCCTGCGCGCGCGCGGTGGGTTCCATGCTGCGTCCGGTGCGCACGAACAGCGGATCGTCGAACAGACCGCGCAGGCGCGCCAGGGCCGCACTGATCGCTGGCTGGCCGAGGAACAGCTTCTCGGCGGCACGGGTCACGCTGCGTTCATGCATCAGCGTCTCGAAAACGATCAACAGGTTGAGGTCAACCTTGCGGAGGTCGTTGCGGTTCATGGGGACTCCCTGGCGATGGGGGAAAAGTGAGGCCGACGCTGTCCTGAGTCAAGTCTGTCAGATAAGTCCTTGATCAATTTCCACTTTTTTAATGAGAATCTCGCCCCGGCGGTGTGGTCTGACCCTGTAGGAACAAAGACGCACCGGCCCCTCGTGCAGCCCCGTCGCAGAGCCTTGCAGCCGCGCTGGACCAGGCTTTCAACGCGGGCCGAATCATCGGCGTTTATGTCAATTATCAATGGTGAACGGTGGCGTCACCCCTAAAGCCCGGATAGAGTCCGTGGCTATGAGCACTACTAAGGCGAGGTATGTGATGTCCCGCATGATCCGTTTCCACCAGTTCGGTGACGCCTCGGTCCTGAAGATCGAGGAAATGCCGACCCCGCAACCGGGGCCGGGTGAAGTGCTGGTCCGTACCCAGGCACTGGGCGTCAGTTGGCGCGATGTGCTCTGGCGGCAGAACCTCGCCCCGGATCAGGCCAAGTTGCCGGCGGGCATCGGCTATGAACTCTCCGGCATCGTCGAAGCCGTGGGAGAGGGCGTTGAAGACCTCGAGCCCGGCGTGGCGGTGGCCAGTTTCCCGGCGAACTCGCCGAACCTGTACCCAGCCTGGGGCGACCACGTCATCGTGCCGCGTACCTCGCTGACCCGTTATCCCGAGGTGCTGACCCCGGTCGAAGCCGCCGTGCACTACACCGGCCTGCTGTATTCCTACTTCGCCCTGGTGGAGTTGGCGCAGATCAAGCCCGGCCAGCGCGTGCTGATCACCGAGGCCGGTCATTGCCTCGCCCCGCAGGCGGTGCAGTTGGCCAAGGCGCTCGGCGCCCAGGTGATCGCCACCACCAGCCATGAGGAAACCCGCGAGTTTCTGAAAGGCCTGGGAGCGGACAAGATCATCTACACCGAGGAGCAGGACCTGGTATTGGAAGTCGAGCGCTTCACCAAGGGTGAAGGCGTGGAGATCGTCCTCGACCAGTGCGCCGGCCCGCAGATGAAGCTGCTGGGTGACGTTGCCGCGCCGCGCGGCAAGCTGATCCTGTACGGCATCAACGGCGGCAACGACGCAGCCTTCCCGGCCTGTGCGGCGTTCAAGAAGCACCTGCAGTTCTATCGTCACTGTGTGCTGGACTTCACCGGGCAGCCGGAGATCGGCCTGACCCGCAACGACGAAGCCGTGCAACGGGCGCTGACCGCGATCAACCAGATGACCGCCGACCAGCTGCTCAAGCCGAGCATCGACCGGGTGTTCGACTTCGCCCAGTACCGCGACGCCAACTACTACATGGAAACCTGCCCGGGCGGCGGCCGTGTGGTGATGAAGATGCCGGAGTGATCCGTCATCGGTAGCTGAGAAAGCCACTCTTCGGAGTGGCTTTTTTGTGTGCGCGAAGCAGTCGTTGCGCGACGGCGTGGCCTGGGAAAGATCGGCGGACAGAGTCCGCTCCTACGCTCCGGGTAAACACCGTGTAGGAGCGCGCCATGCGCGCGATCGCGGGCATGGCCCGCTCCTGCAGGATTGCTCCGCTGTCACCAACCTGCATAAGCGCGGACTTCGTCCGCGATTGCTCACCGCCGACACGACAGCCATCCTGGGGGCGGTCGCAGAGATCCGGAATAGAGCCTTCTATACGCCGCCACATCCCCCGCAGTATCAGGCAAGCCTCGGGAGAACCAGGCAAACCGCTCGGCGCCTTCCTCGCGTATTGTCGCGGCACCTGCCGGCCCTGTGCCTAGGCTGAATCCATTGCGTGTCGGAGCCGCTGCACTTCGCTCCCTTTCAAGACCCTGCTTTTTATCACCCAGTGAAAGAGGTGAACTTCCTGATGATTACCGTGAACCTGAATGGC
>CBIGPF010000313.1:0-2903 GCA_966191535.1 uncultured Pseudomonas sp.
GAAGCCGAAGACAGGCAGCAGAGCCAGAACAAATGCAGCGAATTGCTTTTTCATCAGCCAGTCACCCTTTCCGGAACCGGTTTGGTTTTCTCCATCCGGGTGTAGAACGGCATCAGGATGAAGAAGGCGAAATACAGAATGGTGCACAGGCGGGACAGCGTGGTGCCCAGCGGCGACGGCGCTTGCGAGCCGTAGTAGCCGAGGATCACGAAGGAAACCGCGAAGATCACCAGCCAGATCTTGCTCAGCCAGCCCTTGTAGCGGATCGAGCGAACCGGGCTACGGTCCAGCCACGGCAGGACGAACAGCACGGCGATGGCAGCGCCCATGGCGATGACACCCATCAGCTTGTCCGGAACGGCGCGCAGGATGGCGTAGAACGGAGTGAAGTACCAAACCGGAGCGATGTGCTCAGGGGTCTTGAACTGGTTCGCCATCTCGAAGTTGGGCTTCTCGAGGAAGAAACCGCCCATTTCCGGGAAGAAGAAGATCACAGTGCAGAAGACAAACAGGAAGACCACGACACCGACGATATCTTTCACGGTGTAGTACGGGTGGAACGGAATACCATCCAGCGGAATGCCGTTCTCGTCCTTCTTCTTCTTGATGTCGACGCCATCGGGGTTGTTCGAGCCGACTTCGTGCAGCGCCAGGATATGCAGCACGACCAGGCCGAGCAGGACGATCGGCAGAGCGATCACGTGCAGGGCGAAGAAGCGGTTCAGGGTGATGCCGGAGATCAGGAAGTCACCACGGATCCACTGGGCCAGGTCTTCACCAACGACCGGGATGGCACCGAACAGCGAGATGATCACCTGGGCACCCCAGTAGGACATCTGGCCCCAGGGCAGCAGGTAGCCCATGAAGGCCTCAGCCATCAGGGCAAGGTAGATCAGCATGCCGAAGATCCACACCAGCTCGCGCGGCTTCTGGTACGAACCGTACAGCAGGCCACGGAACATGTGCAGGTAGACGACCACGAAGAACGCCGACGCACCGGTGGAGTGCATGTAGCGGATAATCCAGCCGTAATCTACATCTCGCATGATGTACTCGACGGAAGCGAAAGCCTCTTCCGCCGACGGGGTGAAGCTCATGGTCAGCCAGATACCGGTGAGGATCTGGTTAACCAGGACCAGCAGTGCGAGGGAGCCGAAGAAGTACCAGAAGTTGAAGTTCTTCGGGGCGTAGTACTTGCTCAGATGGTCTTCCCACATCTTGGTCGCGGGGAAGCGGGCATCGACCCAAGCCATGAACTTGTTCATCAGGCTTTCTCCTGGTCCACACCGATGGTCAACTCATCACCATCCAGCGTATAGGGCGGAATCGGCAGGTTCAGGGGCGCGGGCTGTCCCTTGTAAACGCGGCCGGCGAGGTCGTAATGGGAGCCGTGGCACGGGCAGAAATAGCCACCCTTCCAGTCCGGACCGAGATCCGCAGGAGCGACTTCCGGGCGGAAGGTCGGCGAGCAACCCAGGTGAGTACAGATGCCGACGATCACAGCCAGTTCAGGCTTGATCGAGCGCACCTTGGGATCGACGTAGGCAGGCTGGTCCGATGCCTTCGACT
This sequence comes from uncultured Pseudomonas sp., assembly GCA_966191535.1. Classification (GTDB taxonomy): domain Bacteria; phylum Pseudomonadota; class Gammaproteobacteria; order Pseudomonadales; family Pseudomonadaceae; genus Pseudomonas. The sequence continues at coordinate 1,570 of CBIGPF010000313.1, forward strand.
CGGGGTCTGCCAGTTGCGCATCGAGGGTCGGCAGCGCATCCAGCATTTCCTTGGTGCGGTGCACCAGGAACACGGGCTTGCCGCGCCACTCCGCGATCACCTGCTGGCCCGGCTCGATCTTCCCTACGTTGACCTTCACCGGCGCGCCAGCGGCCTTCGCCTTGGCACTGGGGAACCATGACCCCACGAACGGGACCGCAGCTCCGACCGCTCCTGCCGCACCAACCACCGAAGTGGCCGCGACAAGGAAGCGACGCCGGCCTGCATTCACGCCGTCATTACTCATTCAGTCGTCTCCCATCAGCTTCAAGCCTGTTCAAATCAGGCTTTTAAGTAAAAATTCGAGCCGCGCAAAAAATTCGCCAAATGGTAAAGAAAAGCCCTTGTGATGACAAGGTAATAGCCTGTTACGCAACCCCTGGAACCCTTGCGCCGCGCGGCCTGCGCGGATGCGACACCTTGCCGCACGAACTTATTGAAGACATAAAAAAACGCCCAGTCCAAAGGAACTGGGCGTTTTTTTCGAAGCGTCGTATTAACGCTTGGAGTACTGCGGACGCTTACGCGCTTTGCGCAGACCGACTTTCTTACGTTCAACTTCGCGGGCATCGCGAGTGACGTAGCCGGCTTTACGCAGCGAGCTGCGCAGGGTCTCGTCGTACTCGATCAGAGCGCGGGTGATACCGTGACGGATCGCACCAGCCTGGCCGCTTACACCACCGCCAACGACGGTAACGTAGATATCGAACTTCTCGGTGTTCTCGGTCAGCTCGAGCGGCTGACGGACAACCATGCGAGCGGTCTCACGACCGAAGAACTGCTCGATGGAGCGGTTGTTGATGGAGATTTTGCCAGTACCCGGACGCAGGAAGACGCGAGCGGTAGCGGTCTTACGACGGCCAGTGCCGTAATTTTGAGTCGCCGACATAATGAGCGAGCCCGTTAAATCTTCAGTTCTTGAGGCTGCTGAGCGGTGTGCGGGTGGTTGGCACCCTTGTACACTTTCAGCTTGCGGTACATGTCGCGGCCCAGCGGGTTCTTCGGCAGCATGCCTTTGACGGCAGTCTCGATAACACGCTCAGGAGCCTTGGCGATCAGCTTCTCGAAGTTGATCGACTTGATACCGCCCGGGAAGCCCGAGTGATGGTAGTACATCTTGTCGGTAGCTTTGGCGCCAGTGACACGAACCTGCTCGGCGTTGATGACGACGATGTAGTCGCCGGTGTCAACGTGCGGGGTGTATTCCGGCTTGTGCTTGCCGCGCAGGCGGGTAGCAATCTCGGTAGCCAGACGACCCAGGGTCAGGCCAGCAGCGTCGACGACGAACCAGTCGC
>CBIGPF010000314.1:0-2770 GCA_966191535.1 uncultured Pseudomonas sp.
AAGGCCACGGCCAGCAGCTTCCAGCCCAGGCGCTGCCAGGTTTCCATCGGCACCATCATGGTCACGCCGCAAGCGACGAAGCCGATGGCCAGGTAGATCAGGTGGCGGACCGAGAAGTACAGCGGGTTGCCGGACTGCGCCGCAGCAACTTCGGAGGACGCCGAAGTGACCATCACCAGGCCGAGGCCGAGCAGCGCCAGACAACCCGCGAGCAGCGGGAAGTCGATGTCGATGCCATTACGGCTGATCAGCGGGGACGGATAGGGGCGCAGGAAGGAGAACATCAGGCGAGCTCCTCCACGGCCTTGGCGAACAGGCGTCCGCGTTCTTCGTAGTTCTTGAACATATCCAGGCTTGCGCAGGCCGGCGACAGCAGCACGGCATCGCCCGGCAGGGCGAGGTCGGCGGCGTGCTCGACGGCTTCGTCCAGGGTATTCACCCGGACCTTGGGCACGGCATTGCCCAGGGCAGCGCCTACCAGCTCTGCGTCGCGGCCCAGCAGCACCACCGCACGGCAATGCTGCGCGACCGGGCCTCGCAAGTCATCGAAATCGGCTCCCTTGCCGTCGCCACCGGCAATCAGCACCAGCTTGCCGTCGATATCCGCACCGAGGCCCTCGATCGCGGCCAGGGCAGCGCCGACGTTGGTGGCCTTGGAGTCGTCGTAGAAGTTCACGCCGTTGCGCTCGCGCACCCACTGGCAACGATGGGCAAGGCCGGCGAATTCACGCAGGGTCTGCAACATCGGCGCGAACGGCAGGCCGACGGCATGGCCCAGCGCCAGTGCCGCGAGGGCATTGGACTGGTTGTGCGCGCCACGGATCTTCAGCTCGCGAGCCGGCATCAGCGGCTCGAACTGGAAGGCCAGCCACTTCTCGCCGTTTTCTTCCATCAGGCCGAAGCCCTTGAAGTCCGGCTTGTTGGTGCCGAAGGTCCAGCACGGCACGGTATCGGCAATCAGCGGGCGGCTCAGCGCATCGGCACGGTTCACCACGACCTGCTTCGCGCCGCGGAAGATGCGGTGCTTGGCCAGGTGGTAGTCGGCCATGCCGTCGTAGCGGTCCATGTGGTCTTCGCTGACGTTCAGGCAGGTGGCGACTTCGGCGCCGAGGCGCTCGCAGGTTTCCAGCTGGAAGCTGGACAGTTCGACCACGTACAGCTCGACGTCATCGGCCAGCAGGTCCAGCGCTGGGGTGCCGAGGTTGCCGCCGACGGCGACGCGCTTGCCGGCAGCCTTGGCCATGTCGCCCACCAGGGTGGTGACGGTGCTCTTGGCATTGGAGCCGGTGATAGCGACGATGGGCGCCTTCGCGTGACGCGCGAACAGGTCGACGTCACCGGACATGCGCACGCCGCGGGCGGCGGCTTCGATCAGCGCCGGCACGCGCAGCGACAGGCCGGGGCTCACGTAGAGCTCCTGAGCGCGGCAGAGGAAATCGGCATCGAGGTCGCCGCAGCGCACCTCGACCTGCGGGTACTGCTCACGCAGGGTCACCAGCTCCGGCGGATTCGCGCGCGTATCGGCCACGGCAAACGGCACGCCCTGGCGCGCCAGGTAGCGCACCAGGGACATGCCGCTCTTGCCGAGGCCGACAACGATGCGGAATTGGTCGGAAGCGATCAGGCTCATGCTCGATCAGTCCTCAACGCAGTTTCAACGTGGCCAGGCCGATCAGCACGAGAATCACCGTGATGATCCAGAAGCGCACGATCACGCGCGGCTCCGGCCAGCCTTTGAGTTCGAAGTGGTGGTGGATCGGCGCCATGCGGAACACCCGCTTGCCGGTCAACTTGAAGGAGGCGACCTGGATCACCACCGACAGGGTTTCCATGACGAACACGCCACCCATGATGAACAGCACGATTTCCTGGCGGACGATCACGGCGATGGTGCCCAGCGCGGCGCCGAGGGCCAGTGCGCCGACGTCACCCATGAACACCTGGGCCGGATAGGTGTTGAACCAGAGGAAGCCCAACCCCGCGCCGACGATGGCGCCGCAGAAGATGATCAGCTCGCCTGCGCCCGGAACGCTCGGGATGAACAGGTATTCGGCGAATTTGATGTTGCCCGACAGGTAGCAGAAGATCCCCAGCGCGCCGCCGACCATCACGGTGGGCATGATCGCCAGGCCATCGAGGCCGTCGGTCAGGTTCACCGCGTTGCTGGAGCCGACGATCACGAAGTAGGTCAGCACCACGAAGAAGATGCCCAGCGGGATCTCGACGTTCTTCAGCATCGGTACGATCAGGGTGGTCTCGACCGGGGTCTCGGCAGTCATATAAAGGAAGATCGCCGCGCCCAGGCCGAATACCGACTGCCAGAAATACTTCCAGCGGCTCGGCAGGCCGCGGGAGTTCTTCTCGATCACCTTGCGGTAGTCATCCACCCAGCCGATGGCGCCGAACAGCAGGGTCACGGCCAGCACGACCCAGACATAACGGTTCGACCAGTCAGACCACAGCAGCGTGCTGATGGCGATGGCGGTGAGGATCAGCGCGCCACCCATGGTCGGCGTGCCTTTCTTGGACAGGTGCGATTGCGGGCCGTCGTTACGCACCGACTGGCCGATCTGGCGGATCTGCAGGGTGCGGATCATCCACGGGCCCAGCCAGAGCGACAGGGCGAGCGCAGTCAGCACGCTCAGGATGCCGCGCAGGGTCAGGTACTGGAAGACGCCGAAGCCCTTGTAGAACTGTTGCAGGTACTCGGCGAGCAGCAGCAGCATTTAGTGACTCTCCTCGGAGGAACCGCACAGCGCCGCGACGACCT
>CBIGPF010000315.1:0-2768 GCA_966191535.1 uncultured Pseudomonas sp.
GACCGACAAAGGTCGTGGGCTGCGCCGACAGGCGGAGAGCATTCCAGCCTGCATCCTGGCCAGTAGCGGTCTAACGTTGGACAGTCTGAAGCGCCTCCAGGAGGAGCTCGTGGACCTGCGCGGACATCTGCAAGCCCCGTAATTCGGGGCTTATGCCAAAGCCGCAGGTTCCTTAGTCAGAAATCTTCCAATAATTATCTTGTGCACTAAATTAATTCGAACTAAATTCCCACTCACGAACTGCTTAGCGCACAAGATATTAAGCAGCCAGACATCCCCCAGCCAGACAAGTGGAGAACACCATGCAAGCCATCAAAGCCCTCTACACCGCTACCGCTACCGCCACCGGAGGCCGTGATGGCCGCGCTGTCTCCTCGGACGGCATCCTCGACGTGAAACTGAGCACTCCGCGTGAACTGGGCGGCGCGGGCGGCGAAGCCACCAACCCGGAACAACTGTTCGCCGCCGGTTACTCGGCCTGCTTCATCGGCGCCATCAAGTTCGTCGCCAGCCAGAACAAGAAGCAGATCCCGGCGGACGCCTCGATCACTGGCAAGGTCGGCATCGGCCAGATCCCCGGCGGCTTCGGGCTGGAAGTGGAACTGAACATCAACCTGCCGGGACTGGACCAGGCCGAGGCCGAAGAGCTGGTCGCCAAGGCCCACCAGGTCTGCCCCTACTCCAACGCCACCCGCGGCAACATCGATGTACGCCTGAACGTCAGCGTCTGATTCAGCGCTCGTCTTTCAGAACGGCAGAAACGAAAAAGCCCGGCATCAGCCGGGCTTTTTTCTGTCTCGTATCAGGCTCAGGCCTTGACGCGGGACTTGTACTCGCCGGTGCGGGTATCGATCTCGATCGAGTCGCCGATTTCGCAGAAGGCGGAAACCTGGACTTCAGCACCGTTCTTCAGGCGAGCGGTCTTCATCACTTTACCGGAGGTGTCGCCACGGACAGCCGGCTCGGTGTAGACGATTTCGCGAACGATGGTGGTCGGCAGTTCAACGGAGATGACTTTCTCGTTGTAGAAGACCGCTTCGCAGACGTCGGTCATGCCGTCTTCGATGAAGGTCAGCACGCCTTCCAGGTCGCCTTTCTCGATCTCGTACTGGTTGAACTCGGTGTCCATGAAGACATACAGCGGGTCAGCGAAGTAGGAGTAGGTCACTTCCTTGCGATCGAGGATGATCGGCTCCAGCTTGTCGTCGGCCTTGAACACGGTCTCGGTGCCGGCACCGGTCAGCAGGTTCTTCAGCTTCATCTTGACGACCGCGGAGTTACGGCCGGATTTGTTGAACTCGGCCTTCTGGATGACCCAGGGGGCGCCATTGATGTTGGCAACCTGGCCAGCGCGGAACTCTTGTGCGGTTTTCATACGATTATCCGATTGGATTGGAGACAAAAATCAGGGGCCATATCATAGCCAATTTGTATAAAAACGCACCAGCCCCGCAGCAAGATCGGTTTGTTCGCTCAATCGGCGCTGCCAATCGCCAATCCCCGCCGACCACTCCGGCAGCCGACTTTCCAGCGCTCGCCAGGCCTCACCTGCGTCACCTTGCCCGTTCCAGGCCATCCAGAACGCTTGCAGATCCGACCTCAGTGTCTCGTCCACCGTTTCACCGAAGAGCGCAAGGAAGGCTTCCAGCTTCTCCAGATGGATGTTTTCATCCTGCTGGTAGATATGCCAGACGAATGGCCGACCCGCCCACTGTGCCCGCACGAAGGAATCCTCGCCGCGCACTGCGTTGAAATCACAGCTCCATAGCAACAGGTCGTAGTCCTCCTGGCGAACGAACGGCAGCACCTGCAAGCGCAGAGACTCACGCCGGTACGTCTCTCCGATCGCCAGGCGCTTTTCGGCCCAGCGCTCGACATCCGCGAGCACCCTGCCCTCGGGGACCAGCAACAAGGTGGCGACAGTGCTGTCGGCCAGTACGTCGAGCCAGTCGCCCATCGCGCTGTTTTCATAGGCAAACAGGGAGATGCGTCGCTCATGGGCAAGCGGTTGCACGCCGAGACGGTCGAGGAAGCGAAGACTGGCTGCCGGATCTGCCTGGAAGGCATCGCGCCGGGCAATCAGATCACCCTCTCGCAGCAAACCTCCAGTCGCCGGTGTGAAGCCCGGGAAATAGAAGTACTTCTGCAAGCCGCTGGCCTGCATCGACGGCAAGCCGTGGCAGGACTCCACCCACGGCTCGGCACTGAGGTATTCCAGGTTCAGCCACAGCGAGGGCGTCAGGCGCTGCCCCATCGCTTCTATATAGGCAGCCGGCATCTCGCAGGCGAAGGCCTCAATCACCACATCGGCCGCAGCGGTCGCCTGCCAGCACTTCGGCCAGACGCGCACTTCCACGCCGGACTGCCGCTGCACGTCGACTGCAGCATCGGCGCCGGGGCAGATGCGCACGAAGGCCGTCAGGTCATCCACCCACAGCCGCACCTGCTGTCCGTGTTCGCCAGCCAGCTGACGAGCCAGCCGCCAGGTGACGCCGATATCGCCGTAGTTGTCGACTACGCTGCAGAAGATGTCCCAGCTGGCCATGCGCTTTCCCGAGGATCAGATGGCGCCAGTGTACCCGCGATCCAGGCCATGCTCCTTAAGCCGATGAATCCCTTGGAAAAAATTTTCAAAAAACATTTGCCAAGGAGGAAACCTTTGAGTAAAGTGCGCGCCTCGACAGACACAGCGCTGTCGAGAAATCTGGTGAGGTGTCCGAGCGGTTGAGGGAGCACGCCTGGAAAGTGTGTATACGAGAAATCGTATC
>CBIGPF010000316.1:0-2620 GCA_966191535.1 uncultured Pseudomonas sp.
TCGCCGAACTCGGCTTGTCCGGCGCGACGGGCGTGACTCAATCCTGATCGTGTCGCGCGGCCCGATCGAGGACAGCGGCCTGCTCCGTCAGCACCTGCCGGAGCCAGGCCAGCGCCGGGTCGAACGCCTGCTGTGGATGCCACTGCAACACCTGCGCCGCCGCCGGGAACTCGATGGGCGCCGGCAACACGCGCAGCGGATAACGCCGCGCCAGCGCTTCGGCCTGGCGGCGGAACAGCGTTGCGATCCGTGGCGTGCCGACGACGAATTCGGCCATCAGGGAGAAACTCTGCACCGCCACCGCAACGCGCCGCTCGATGCCGATCTCCCGCAAATGCTGGGTATCCAGGGAGAGGTTCTGGCCATCGGTGAACTCGCGCACCACGTGCTCGGCCGCGCAATAGTCGCCAAGGCTTGGCGAATCATCGTGCGCCGAATGAGACGCGCAGACGATGCAGCAGAGCTGGTCGCTGAGCAGCGCCCCATGGGGATAGCGCGGATTGATGCGACGCTGCGGCACGATCACCAGGTCGCTGCGCCGGTACTCCAGCGCCTCGGCCACCACATCGCCATCGCGCGGCAACGGCAGGTCGCGCAGCACCAGCGAGACACCGGGAGCCTGGCGCGCCAGTTCACGGCTGACAGCCGGCAGCAACGTCGCCGCGACATAGTCCGAGGCCACCAGCGTGAAGCACCGGTCGCAGCCGGCGGGATCGAAGGCGACAGCGGTTTCCACCACTTCCCCGGCCAGGCTCAGCACCTCGCGCACCTTGGGCGCCAGCTGGCGTGCCAGGGCGGTCAGCTCAAGCCCTCGCCCCAGCGGCACCAGCAGCGGGTCCTGGAAATGTTCGCGCAGGCGGCCCAGCGCGGCGCTGGTCGCCGACTGGCCGAGATTGAGGCGCTGCGCCGCCCGGCTGACGCTGCACTCTTCGAGCAGCACATCCAGGGCGACCAGCAGGTTGAGGTCCAGACGTCGGTAGCGCATGGGCGACTTATACCCAAGCGCCGAGCACGGACGTGGCGTATTTCGCGCTGGCAGGTATCGCGTCGCGCGATACCTGCCGGGCCCGGGGCTTACTTCGCCGCCGGTTTCCAGTCGAGCAGGTGATGGGTGAAGCCGTAGCTCGCCGACTGGTAGTAGCTGATCGCACGCGCCACCAGCGGGTCGTCTGCCGTCGCCGTGACTTCCGTGCTCTCACCCAGCGCCTGGTTGTGCCGGCGCAGCTCGCCACGCGGACTGAGGATCGCCAGGTCCTGGCCGTCGAACAGGCCCAGGTGCTGGTAGTTACCGATCACCACCCGCGGCGGCAGGGTGTTCGGCGCCATCAGGTTGCGGCCGTAGAAGGTCGAGGTGTAGCTCAGGTTGAGGATCGACAGCAGGCTCGGCGCCAGGTCCAGCTGGCTCGCCAGCTCCGGGCGCTCCCCGGTCGGCAGCAGCTTGGGCGCGTAGATGAACAGCGGGATCTGGTAGTTCGCCACCGGCAGGTCTTCCTTGCCGGCACTGCCCGCCGTGTGGTCGGCGACGAACACGAACAGGGTGTTGTCGAACCAGGGCTTGCCCTTGGCCTCCTTGAGGAACTGGCCGATCGCGTAGTCGGTGTACTTCACCGCGCCTTCACGCCCCTTGCCCGAGGGAATGTCGATGCGACCGTTCGGGTAGGTGTACGGGCGGTGGTTCGAGGTGGTCATCAGTTGCAGCAGGAACGGCTGCTGGCGCGCATGGTCTTCATCCGCCAGCTTGATGGCCTGGGCGTAGAGGTCTTCGTCGCTCATGCCCCAGGCGTTCTTGAAGTGGATATCCGACTCCTGGACGCTGGACTGGTCGACGATGCGGTAGCCGTTGCCACCGAAGAAGGCATTCATGTTGTCGAAGTAGCCGCGGCCGCCATACAGGAACACGGCGTCATAGCCGACGTTCTTCAATTGCTGGCCGAGGCTGGCGAAACCACTCTCGCGGCCGACGCGCTTGACGATGGAGCGGCCGGGCGTTGGCGGGATCGACAGGGTGATGGCTTCCAGGCCACGGTCGGTGCGGGTCCCGGTGGCGTAGAAGTTGTTGAAGTAGAGGCTGTTGCGGCGCAGCTCGTCCAGGTTCGGCGTGAGGTCGCGCTCATCGCCGTTACTGCCCAGGTACTTGGCGCTCAGGCTCTCGATGGTGACCAGCACGATGTTGTAGCGCTTGGGCGCGCCGTCGCTGGTGATGGTGCGGCGGATGTCCATCGGCTCGGTGCCGGTGAAGCGCGCGTTGGGCTCGGTCAGCTCCCCGCGAATCCGCTGGGTGACCTGCTCGGCCGGCAGGGTGGCGTAGAACTGCGGGTAGTCCAGCTCATTGTTACGGAAGGCGGCGAAGAACTGGTACGGCCCGTTGCTCGCCAGTTCGCGGGCGTAGGTGTTGCCGCCCTGGCCGCGCGGGGAATCCTGGTCCACCAGGAAGCCGGCCACCAGTGCCAGCACCACCAGGCCGACGCAGCCCAGCAGACGGCGGGGCAAGGAAGGCACGTCGGCGTCGCGCAGACGGCCCAGCACCTTGAACACCGCCAGGGTCACACCCAGGGAAACCAGTGCCAGAATGCTCAGCAGCAGGCCGATCGGATAGGACTCGTGGATGTTGTTCAGCACC
>CBIGPF010000317.1:0-2302 GCA_966191535.1 uncultured Pseudomonas sp.
CGAGGATGACCAGCTGCGGCTGCTCTTTGTCGACAATGGCTTTCAGCGCCTTGGCGATGGCCAGGGAGCTCAGTTCTTCGTTGGATTCAACGAGGATGGCGCGATCAGCACCCAGAGCCAGCGCGGTACGCAGTTGCTCCTGGGCAGCGGTCGGGCCGACGGAGACCGCAACGATCTCGGTAACGACACCTTTCTCTTTAAGGCGTACAGCCTCTTCCACGGCGATTTCGCAGAAGGGGTTCATGGACATTTTGACGTTGGCGAGATCGACGCCGGAGTTGTCCGCCTTGACGCGGACCTTGACGTTATAGTCAACCACTCGTTTGACAGCTACAAGAACCTTCATGGATTCCTCGTTTTTCTCCGGTGAATAGGAATGTCGCCAGACAGGCCTGGCCGGTAGTGCACGCCATCTGCGACTACATCCAGCGCAACGCGACCGCAAAACCGCAGGTATCTTGACCGCATCGACCGGGCGGGTCAATACACGAAAATACCCCTTCATAAGCCGCGGACCCCGATTCTATCAGGGTTACGCGCGATTCAAACAAACGTTTGTATTGCGCTCGATAAAGGGTTTAGATATAGCAACAGGTCTAGCTATAATGCGCCCCGCTCTTACTGGGTGGGGGCACGCCCATCCCAATACCTACAAAATGCCCAGAGCCTTGATTCAGGAGAGATCGATAGTGGAACGCGAATTTATGGAATTCGACGTCGTCATCGTCGGCGCCGGCCCTGCCGGTCTGTCCGCCGCATGCCGACTGAAACAGAAGGCCGCCGACGCCGGTCAGGAAATCAGCGTCTGTGTGGTCGAGAAGGGTTCCGAGGTGGGCGCCCACATCCTCTCGGGCGCCGTGTTCGAGCCCCGCGCGCTGAACGAGCTGTTCCCCAACTGGAAGGAACTCGAAGCGCCGCTCAACACCCCCGTCAAGCGCGACGACATCTATGTGCTGAAGAGCCCGGAAGCGGCGGCCAAGGTGCCGAACTTCTTCGTGCCCAAGACCATGCACAACGAAGGCAACTACATCATTTCCCTGGGCAACCTGTGCCGCTGGCTGGCCCAGCAGGCCGAAGGCCTGGGCGTCGAGATCTACCCGGGCTTCGCCGCTCAGGAAGCGCTGATCGACGAGAATGGCGTGGTGCGCGGCATTGTCACCGGTGACCTGGGCGTCGACCGCGAGGGCAATCCGAAAGAGGGTTACTACACCCCGGGCATGGAACTGCGCGCCAAGTACACCCTGTTCGCCGAAGGCTGCCGTGGCCACATCGGTAAACAACTGATCAAGAAGTACAAGCTCGACAGCGAAGCCGACGCTCAGCACTACGGCATCGGCATCAAGGAAATCTGGGACATCGACCCGTCCAAGCACGAGCAGGGCCTGGTGGTGCACACCGCCGGCTGGCCGCTGAACGATGACAACCCGGGCGGCTCCTTCCTTTATCACCTGGAAAACAACCAGGTAGTGGTCGGCCTGATCATCGACCTGTCCTACACCAACCCGCACCTGTCGCCGTTCGACGAGTTCCAGCGCTACAAGCACCACCCGGTGATCAAGCAGTACCTGGAAGGCGGCAAGCGCGTGGCCTACGGCGCTCGCGCCATCTGCAAGGGCGGCCTGAACTCGCTGCCGAAGATGGTCTTCCCGGGCGGCGCACTGATCGGTTGCGACCTGGGTACCCTGAACTTCGCCAAGATCAAGGGCAGCCACACTGCGATGAAGTCCGGCATGCTGGCCGCCGACTCCGTGGCCGAAGCCCTGTTCGCCGGCCGCGAAGGCGGTGACGTGCTGAACAACTACGTCGATGCCTTCAAAGGCAGCTGGCTGTACGACGAGCTGTTCCGCAGCCGTAATTTCGGCGCGGCGATGCACAAGTTCGGCGCCATCGGTGGCGGTGCGTTCAACTTCATCGACCAGAACATCTTCGGCGGCAAACTTCCGTTCACCCTGCACGATACGACGCCGGACTACGCGACCCTGAAGAAGGCCAGCGAAGCGCCGAAGATCGACTATCCGAAGCCGGACGGAAAACTCAGCTTCGACAAGCTTTCCTCGGTGTTCCTGTCCAACACCAACCACGAGGAAGACCAGCCGATCCACCTCAAGCTGACCGACCCGAACACCCCGATCGCGAAGAACCTGCCGCTCTACGACGAGCCCGCGCAGCGTTACTGCCCGGCCGGCGTGTACGAAGTGGTGAGCAACGAAGACGGCAGCAAGCGCTTCCAGATCAACGCCCAGAACTGCGTGCACTGCAAGACCTGCGACATCAAGGACCCGGCCCAGAACATCACCTGGGT
>CBIGPF010000318.1:0-1985 GCA_966191535.1 uncultured Pseudomonas sp.
GCAGATCTCCCAGCTGGACTACAACAGCTTCCTCGGCGTGATCGGCATCGGCCGTATCGCCCGCGGCAAGGTCAAGACCAACACCCCGGTCGTGGCCATCAGCGACGACGGCACCAAGCGCAACGGCCGTATCCTGAAGATCATGGGTCACTCCGGCCTGCAGCGCGTTGAAGTCGCTGAAGCCGAAGCCGGCGACATCGTCTGCGTCTCGGGCATGGACGAACTGTTCATCTCCGACACCCTGTGCGACCCGCAGAACGTCGAAGCGCGCCCGCCGCTGACCGTTGACCAGCCGACCGTGAGCATGACCTTCCAGGTCAACGACTCGCCGTTCGCCGGTAAAGAAGGCAAGTTCGTCACCAGCCGCAACATCAAGGACCGTCTGGACAAGGAACTGCTGCACAACGTGGCCCTGCGCGTCGAGCAAGGCGACTCCCCGGAGAAGTTCAAGGTCTCCGGTCGTGGCGAACTGCACCTCTCGGTTCTGATCGAAACCATGCGCCGTGAAGGCTTCGAGCTGGCCGTAGGTCGTCCGGAAGTGGTCATCATCGAGACCGCCGATGGCGAGAAGCAGGAGCCTTACGAGAACGTCACCATCGACATCGAAGAGCAGCACCAGGGCTCGGTGATGGAGCAGATGGGTCTGCGCAAGGGCGATCTGACCAACATGATCCCCGACGGCAAGGGCCGCGTGCGCCTGGAATACACCATCCCGGCGCGTGGCCTGATCGGCTTCCGTAACAACTTCCTGACCCTGACCTCGGGCACCGGCATCCTGACCTCGACCTTCAGCCACTACGGCCCGATCAAGGCTGGCGAAGTGACCAACCGTCAGAACGGCGTACTGGTTTCCATGGCCACCGGCACCGCGCTGACCTACTCGCTGGAAACCCTGCAAAGCCGCGGCAAGCTGTTCCTCGGCCCAGGCGACGAGATCTACGAAGGCCAGCTGGCCGGCATCAACAGCCGCGACAACGACCTGGTGATCAACCCCACCAAAGGCAAGAAGCTCGACAACATGCGCGCTTCGGGCAAGGACGAAGTCATCGCCCTGGTTCCGCCGATCCGCTTCACCCTGGAGCAGGCGCTGGAATTCATCGCTGACGACGAGCTGGTGGAAGTGACTCCGAAGTCGATCCGTCTGCGCAAGAAAATGCTCAACGAGAACGACCGCAAGCGCTACGAGCGCGCCAAGGTCTGATTCGAGCAGTCGCCTGAAAGACCCCGCCGGAGCAATCCGGCGGGGTCTTTTTGTATCAGCAGGATTCGCAGTCGGGTGATGGCGTTGGTGCGGCGTTCCGCTCAAGGGCAAGAAAGTGCTCCAGCCGTACCCGCATGGTTTCCCCGCGAGTCGCCCGCCGCAAGCTCAGGGAACCATGCCTGCACTTGGGACAGCCCTGGAGCAGGCGGAGTTGGAGTTGCTCTTCTGGATGCGGTGGCAGGTGAATCGTTTGCCAATTGCAGGCGGGGCATTGGAATGTAACAGGAACCCTGATGTGCTCCATGAGGACGCCTCGCGCAGGTCTGATGTCCACAGAGTGCCTGCGGACAGCGACAAGTTGAGTCGTGGCTGTTTCGTCAGCCAGGCGGGATAAGCGTCAGTCCATGAGATCGTGCGGGGTTGTGCGGTCGGTGGTGATCAGGCTGGTTCGTGCCTGTAGAGCCGAGCAGACCTCGAGGTTCAGTGCAACGTACTGTTCCCAGGATAGCGAGCGGGAATAGTTCAGCGTGTACTGCCGGTCCACGCGGCAGATGTCAGGGCGCTGCTCATAGATGCGGCAGTCCTTGCTGACAGTATCAAGGTGCCTGCAGGCTCCATCGCCTCGATCGAGGAAGCGCGTTTCTGGGGCAAGTCCCACGTGCTGGCAGCACAGCCCGCACCGATTGCAGGGAAAGTCGTTCATCGCTGGTTCGCATGTAGTTCCGTATACCGCTGCGACATCGCGGCGGTATAAAGGTCTGCTCGTGTTGGTCAGGCGAGGGTG
>CBIGPF010000319.1:0-1751 GCA_966191535.1 uncultured Pseudomonas sp.
GGTACTCTTCGAGGTGCCGGCCGAGCAGCGCCTGTCGGCGGCCGCCGAGCGCCTGGGGGTCAACCTCAGCCTGCTGACCGCCCAGGCCGGGCACGCCTGATGAGCACCAAGCCCCTGCGCCTGCTCCTCGGCTTCGACTACGGCACGAAGCAGATCGGCGTCGCCGTCGGCCAGGCCATCACCGGCCAGGCCCGCGAGCTCTGCGTGCTCAAGGCACAGAACGGCGTACCGGACTGGAACCGCGTCGAAGCACTGATCAAGGAATGGCAGCCCGACGCCATCGTCGTCGGGCTGCCGCTGAACATGGACGGCACCCCCAGCGACATGAGCGAGCGCGCCGAGAAGTTCGCCCGCCGCCTGCACGGCCGCTACAACCTGCCCGTGCACACCCACGATGAACGCCTGACCACCTACGCCGCGAAGGGCGAGCGCCTGGCCCAGGGCCAGCGCGACGGCTACCGCGAGCGTCCGGTGGACGCCCTGGCCGCCGCCCTGCTGCTGGAGGGCTGGCTGGCCGACAACGCCCCCGCTTGACCCCAGGTCGCCTCCCCGGCCTGCCGCAGCGCCTCTTGACCTGAAGCAGCGCCAGGAGAGCGAAAGCCACTAAGCTTGCCGGACCACTCCTTCCCGGAACGGTCCGCCCCGATGGCCGCCCGCGCCGGGTGGCCTCGCCAACCGAACCGGAGACGTCATGACCCTGCCCAGCCCCGCCGAACTCATCCCCCGCATGGCCACCGACCTGCGCAACTACCTGGCGCAACGCGGTATCGACGCGCCGCGCTTCGTCGGCATCCACACCGGCGGCATCTGGGTCGCCCAGGAACTGCTCAAGGCACTGGGCAGCGACGAGATCCTCGGTATCCTCGACGTCTCCTTCTACCGCGACGATTTCACCCGCAGCGGCCTGCACCCGCAGGTCCGTCCGTCGGAACTGCCGTTCGAGATCGACGGCCAGCATCTGGTGCTGGTGGACGACGTGCTGATGAGCGGCCGGACCATTCGCGCCGCGCTCAACGAGCTGTTCGACTATGGCCGCCCGGCCAGCGTGACCCTGGTCAGCCTGGTCGACCTGAACAAGCGCGAACTGCCGATTCGTCCGGATGTCGTCGGCGAAACCCTGTCATTGGCACCCAACGAGCGGGTAAAATTGCGCGGTCCCGCACCACTTGTCCTCGAGCGCACGCTTCTCAGCACCGCGCTGTAACCCCGCGCGCCCGGACATCCACCACCTACTTTCAGGGCCTGCCACATGCCGACCGACGCCAAGCGCCCGCTGCAGCTCAACGACCTGGGCCAGCTGCGCCACTTCCTCTCGCTCGACGGGTTGTCCCGCGAACTGCTGACTGAAATCCTCGACACCGCCGACTCCTTCCTCGAAGTCGGCGCCCGCGCAGTGAAGAAAGTCCCGCTGCTGCGCGGCAAGACCGTGTGCAACGTGTTCTTCGAGAACTCCACGCGCACCCGTACCACCTTCGAACTGGCCGCCCAGCGCCTGTCCGCCGACGTCATCTCGCTGAACGTGTCGACTTCCTCGACCAGCAAGGGCGAGACGCTCACCGACACCCTGCGCAACCTAGAAGCCATGGCCGCCGACATGTTCGTCGTGCGCCACAGCGACTCGGGCGCCGCGCACTTCATCGCCGAGCACGTCAGCCCCAACGTCGCCGTGATCAACGGTGGCGACGGCCGCCACGGCCACCCGACCCAGGGCATGCTCGACATGCTCACCATCCGCCGCCACAAGGGCAGCT